>NZ_OZ245041.1:5053389-5399278 GCF_965224175.1 Kordia sp. | reverse complement strand
AAAAAGAAACCGTTATTTATGAAGAAGGTCATAGTTCTAAATTTATTTATTTAATCATTAAAGGTTTGGTAAAATGCCACAAACTTGATGAGCAAGGCAAAGAATTGACTACCGCATTGCATAAAGAAGATGATTTATTTGGTTATACTTCATTTACACAAAACATGCCGTACCAAGAAACGGCAACAGCCATTAAAGCCACAGAACTTGTAGCACTTTCTAAAACTGAATTGATCAATATACTCGATAAAAATCATAAAGTTACTCTAGAATTGATTCAGTTACTGACCGATAATATTTCAGGTATCAAAGACCAATTACTCCAAATGGCATATAGTTCTGTACATCGTAAAACAGCGACTACCATTTTAAAATTTGCCGAAAAACTCAATCGCAAACCAGAAGATCCTATCAAAATTTCACGTAACGATTTAGCCAGTGTTGCCGGAATTGCCACAGAAACGCTGATTAGAACACTTTCACGCTTCAAAAAAGAAGGCATCATTGAAATTGAAGGTAGAAACATTAAAATTATCGATTACCAACAACTGCAAGAAATGTACTAAATACAGTATGTTTCTGCCAAATATGACCAAAATCATATTTTTTGAACTTGCATCCGCTTAGATTTGTCAGTAAATGTACATCTAAGCATGAAAAACATCTTATTACCAACAGACTTCTCTAAAAATTCGTGGAATGCTATCGCGTATGCACTTCAGTTCCTAGAAAATACGAAGTGTAATTTTTATGTCTTACATGTAAATAATACAAAAAATGTAAATGTATCAGAGAAGTTTCAACAGTTACAGGAACAAATTTCAAGTACATTTCCTGTAAATATCCATCATCATTTCTTTACGCTTACTGAACAGAATTCTTTTATTGAAGCCATCAGAAATCAAGTGGAAGACAAACGAATTGACATGATGATTATTGGGGCAAAAGGCGCTTCAAATTCGCACACAAATATTATTGGTAAGTACACAGAAAATATCATTACAAAAGTAAAATGTAATGTATTAATTATTCCAGAAAACGCTACTTATTCTGTTTTTGACGAAGTCGCTTTCCCAACCGATTTTACTTTAGCTTCAGACATTCAAACATTAACACCAATTTCCACACTTTTAGATAAAACAAAAACTGCATTACGTATTTTATACATTAATAAAACAACGCAACAACTCAATCACAGGCAGCAAGCCAACAAAGCACTTTTGGAAGATTTCTTAGACGATCATGAATACAGTTTTCACTTTTTAACCAATACAAATATAGAAGATGCACTAGAAAATTTTACCGAAAGTAAACATATCAATTTAATGATTATGGCGGCTAAAAATTTAAACTATTTTAAACAAATTCTATTCCACTCAAAGGTAGATAATATAAGCTATCATACTAATATTCCTTTTTTGGTATTGCATGAATAATTTTATGTTTCATTACTGTTTATAGCTGATATATATCATAGTTTTTTGCCTATAACGTATGTACTTTTAAATAACAAATAAAAATGTACTACGATGAAAAAAATACTTGTACCAACAGACTTTTCAGAGAATTCGTTGAATGCTATTCGGTATGCAGTTCAATTATTTAAAGATCAAAAATGTAATTTTATTTTACTCAACACTTATACGCCTGTAATTTATCATGTACAGTATATGGAAATTGGCGCTGCACAGTTTGGTGTGTTGGATGCTATGAAACAAACTTCGCTTACTGGCTTAGAAACCATACAACGTACCATTGAAACTGAGTTTCCAAATCCGAATCATATTTTTTCTCGAATCTCTGCTTTTAACATGCTTACCACAGAAATTGAGCAATTATACAAAGAAAATATGATGGAATTGATTGTGATGGGAACACAAGGAGCTTCTGGCTTAAAAGAAGTTTTATTTGGCTCGAACCTAATTCATGTACTCAACAGTACTAAATGTCCGTTATTAGCCATTCCTAGCAATTTTACATATGAAACTCCTAAGGAACTGTTATTTCCTTCCGATTATGGTATTGATTTTACAGAAAAACACCTTACTGAACTTTTAAATATTACTGCTTTACACAATTCAAATATCAATATTTTACATGTTTTAAATGCAGACGAATTAACTGCTACACAAAAACATAACAAACAGAATCTTGAACGTTACTTAAATAAATCATTGCACGTTTTTCATACGATTCAGCATCACGATATTTCAAATGCTATTGCCAATTTTCAATCGGAATCAAATATCAACTTATTGGCAATGATCAATAACAAACATTCGTTTTTTGAGAATTTATTTTTTGGTTCAAAAGTGAAGAAAATTGGATTGCATCTTAACATTCCATTTTTAATCCTTCCGGCTAAAGATTAATCTGCTCAAGCGTACACCTTTTTTTTACTATTAAAAATTAAAACATCATGACAAATATACTTTTACCAACCGACTTTTCAGAAAATGCCTGGAGCGCAATCATTTATACTTTAAAACTTTATAAAAATGAAACTTGTAGGTTCTATTTATTGAACTCAGCTAAGTTAAAAGCTTCTAGAATGGCAAGTTTTTCGAATAAATTATTGACTACCATGCAGGAAAATGCAAAAAACGATTTGCTCCATTTAAAAGAACGAATTGAAAAAACAAATGCCAATAATAATCATGAATTTGAAGTGATTATGAGCATTGGTAGTTTAGATGATGCTATAGAAGCCTGTGTCGCAAAATATTCTATTGATTTGATTGTGATGGGAACAAAAGGTGCAACTGGAGCGAAAGAGATTCTTTTTGGAAGCAATACTTCAAAGATTTTCAAAAAAGTAAAGAATTGCCCTGTATTAGCCGTGCCAAATAATTATGAGTTTGTAGTTCCAAATCAAATTGGTTTTTCAAGTGATTTTAATCGATTCTGTGATGCTAAAGAATTGCACTATTTAAAAAAGTTAGCCGATTTATACAACTCTAAGATTAGAGTCATGCATATCAACGAAAAAGAACGTTTAGATGAAAATCAAGAAAACAATGCAGACATTTTAAAACAATATTTAAAAGCGTATGAACACAGTTTTCATTGGATTCCAAACTACGCCAGCAAAGCTACAAGCATTCACGATTTTATAGACGAGCTTGGTATTGATATTCTAGCAATGATCAACTATTCACACAGTTTTATTGATAGTATGCTGCGTGAACCTGTAATCAAGAAAATTGCATTTCATTTAAAAGTACCTTTTTTAGTAATTCCAGAGTAAGCTGATAATTATCATAGTAATTGGCACGTAAGACTTGTAGTTTTAATGTATAAACTAAACAGGAATATTTCTTCAAATATGTTGATTAAAAGAGCTCTTTTTAAATACACCATAAAAAATTAAAAAAATAGAAATTATGAAAAACACAGGAATTTGGTTAGATAAAGACAAAGCACTTATTGTTACACTAGAAGGTGAACAAGAAACATTACAAACTGTTGCTTCCAACATTGAACATTTTCGTCCACATGGCGGTTCGGGCACACGACTCAAAGGTGGACCACAAGATGTTGTACAAGACAGTAAATTTCTTGAACGTGAAAAGCAGCAAATGAAATTATATTTTAAAGAAATAGCTACAAAAATTAAAGATACAGATGCTTTGGCACTTTTTGGTCCAGCAGGAACTAATGAAAAACTTGCCAAAGAACTACAAGAACATTACAACACTATTAGCACTAAAATAAAAGGTATTCGCAAAGCTGATAGCATGACTACAAATCAAGTAAGAGCATTAATTAGAGATTTTTTTCAATCAAATTAAAATCATTATGGAAACAACACAAACAACTGTAAAATACATCGAATGGATAAGTGCCGAAAACATGCATGCTGACTCCGTACATTGGTTGTCTCAATTACGATTTATTGAAGATGAACATCTTTTCTTTGAACATTTACTGAGTTCTTTTTCAACAGAATTAGTTGAGATAGATGATTTTTCAAACGATAAAGAAATCATTGATGTTATCAACAGGTCGTACAAACATACCATACAACTTATACAAATTGTAAAGACGCATGAACAAGAATTGGAAATCATGATTGACGGAATTGATCAGCCGAAAGATGAAAAAATATATAAAGAAACGCATCAAAAGTTGAGTCACGAAATTCATGACTTTCTAAAAGAATATCGTTCGTTAAAAACACAGCTATTCGAGATTATAAAAAGTATTAAAAAAGAAGAAAAACTACGCTCTTTACTAGATAAAAAACATTAAAAACTACCAGTATGAAACGCATTCTTTTTACACTATTCATAAGTATATTTCTATGTATGGGATGTACAACAACACAATTAATTGATCATTGGAAAAGCCCAGATATTGATCGATATGAACCACAAAAAGTATTAATTGTAGGATTGACTTCTAATGTAGAAGCTCGCAAAAAATTTGAACAACAACTTAAAACAGAGTTTGAAGCTCGTGGCAGTGAAGCTATAACAAGTTTAACACTTTTTGATCCTGCGTTGCGTACTGAAAAAATGACTCCAGAAGAACTAAAAGCAATTGAAAAACAGCTTATCGATGACGGATTTGACACCATTTTATTATCCAAAATTATTGGTGTAGAAGATAAAATTGAATACAAAGAAAACTATCAAAACTACGATGAAACATACCGAAAGTTTACAGAAGAATATTTGAGATATCAAGACATTTATTACAATCCAGAATATTACAATGCCTATACAGTATACCATTCTGAAACTTCTATGTACTGTATTTGTCCTACTAAAGACAGAGAATTGCTTTGGAAAGGCTATATAGATATTGTAGATCCTACTTCTATTGAAGAATCTGTAACCAACTACATCAACTTGGCAATTGCAGTATTGGAACATGAGCAATTAATAAAGCCAAAAACAATAAATAAGAAAGAAAAAAAGGAAGAACTGATCAACTAATTTTCTATGCTATGAACAATTTCCGCATTACATTAATCGTGCTTTTAATGGTTGGCTGTGCGACAATAAAACGAAATGAAACTTGGAAAAATCCGAATTTTACAGACTTTAATCCAAAAAATGTTTTAGTTGTTGGTGTCACGCCAAATTTGGAAGCGAGAAGTAATTTTGAATTCGTACTTGCTCGTGAACTAAATGCACGAAATATAAACGCCATACAAAGTACTGTGGTTTTTGAAAAACTATTTCAAGATGCTACACAAACTGAAGCCGAAATTGAAACACAGATCAATAAACTATTAACTGTTGGTTACGATACTGTATTAGTATCTGCTGTAAAAGGCGTTCAGGAAAACGAATCACGTAGTGGCGCTTCTCCTAAGTTCGATTATAGTTTACAACGCTTCTTAGGTGGTTATTTGGCTTCTCAAGACGATTATTTTGATCAAGATGATTACAAAAAATATAAAGTATTTTATGTTGAAGCTTCTCTTTACAGTCTAAAAAAGGGACAAGAGAAAGAATTGGTCTGGTTTGAAAACTATGATGTTATAGATCCTTCAAACATTACTAAAACTACTGATGATTACGTAAAAAAGATTATAAAATCGCTAGAAAAACAACAACTGATTCCTAAAAAATAATACTGTACTTTTATAGTTTCTAAAAGAAGATTTTAAAAGAAACATTAGGTGTTAAACCTAAAGAAAAACGTTGAATCACTTGTTCTAAAATAACTTCCAATTCTTCTGGTGTAGCACCTGTAGTTCCTGGAACTGCAATTCCACCATCATCCAAAGGTTTGCGTTCTGCTTTGTAAATCAAATTGATTGGTTTTACTCTGTTGTATAAGTTTAATACAGAAATACCAGCTTGCGCGCGTAATTTTTTAATCTTAAAATCATACAAAATAGAAGCATCCAAACGATGAAAATCTGGTAAACGATCACTATTTACAGGACCAAAGTTTACAACACCAGCATTTTCGCCATCAGCGTCAATTTCAATAACATAACTATCAACTGGCGTAATTGGTTTTCCTGATCGAATTTGCCAACCTAAAGAAAATTGCCAATTATCTACTTTCAATGTATTGGAAATTCGGAAAGCATGTGTAATGTCATTATTTCCTGGAAACTCTGCATTTCCTATTAAGTTTGGAAATTTGAATGTAATATCATTAAAAGTATAACCTGCCCAAATTTTATAATTATTCCATTTGTATTTTAATAAAACATCCAATCCTTTTATGGTACTTTCTCCAGCTTCTAAATTTTCTAATGGATTGCTAAAGCCATTTGTAAACGTCGTTAAACCTTCCAATTCTTTATAGTAAGCATCTACATCTATATTCAAATTTTTGTGACTGTATAAAATTCCTCCAGAAACCTGATTGCTAGACAATAAAGGATATTGATTATTGTCTGACAAACGCCATAAATTATTCTCTAAACGTAATTCGGTATGATTAAACTCTATCAACTGCGAAATTGGTTGGTTTCTTCTTTCAATCGCAGTTTTGACACGAAAACGATCATTCAAAGGATATTCAAAATTAATACGTGGCTCTACCAAAAAGCGATCTACAGAATTGTAATGAACAAAGCGTATACCTGCGTTTAAAAAAGCATTGTTCTTAAACGTCAACGTATATTCTCCAAAAAGCGCATTTTTAAAGTTAGTGTCACTCTGTCCTGAATCTTCTATCTCATTATCTAATGGTTTTTCTTTACGAATAATCACATCCAAATCTGTATATGAAAGCTGGTAACCTGCTGTAATTTTTTGTGCATCCGTTAAGTTTCTTGTGAAGGTAAAATTTGCTCCGAAATCTATAATATCATTTTGACGAATATTAACTTCTGCTAACTCAGGAATATCATCTCCTGTTTCGTCTTTAATTTCATTATTTTGATAGAAAGAATTGTATTCAGAAAAGTACATTGTAAATCTTTCTTGTTGTTTCTCACTGGTAGTGTGCTTCCATTCAAAACTCAATCCTTTATTTTTTGTAATGAGAGAATCTATCAATAATTCATCGCCCCCCATAAAATTAAAATCCAAACGATTTCGTGTATACAATCCGCCAACAGACAAAGTATTATTCTCATTTGGTTTTAAAACAACTTTTGCATTTACATCTGCAAAATCAAAATCATTAGTACTGCTTTCACGATCAAAATCATCGTCAGTTTCTAAGTCTAACATATTTCCATTGATATCTCTGGCAACACCAAAATTAGTGAAGATTTTATCGGCGTAACTTGTATACGTTGGTGTTTTCCATACATCTGGATACGAACGACGTGCGAACACATACAAAGCCGCTTTATCAGACAAAGGCGTTTTTACATAACCGTTAATAGACAAACCATCGAGTTCAAATCCACCATTAGTTTTTTCAGGAATCTCGTCACCACTAGAAATATCAATAATCCCAGAAATACGATCTCCGTAACTTGCACTTGTCCCCGATCGAAAAATGCTAGCCTTTTGTGCCGCAAAAGGATTAAATAACGAAAACATTCCGTAAAAATGTCCTGTATTGTATAATTTAATATTATCGTATAAAATTAAATTTTGATCTGGCGAACCACCACGAATTTGTATTCCTGTGGCAGATTCGTCCAAGGTAGAAATTCCAGGAATCAATTGAATACTTTGTGCAATATCTGCATTCAACAAACCTGGTAAAATTCCCAAACGCTTCGTATCTACTGAAATAGAACCATCTTTATTTCGGTCAATTCCATTTGTAATATATCCAGAAATAACAACTGCTTCTAAAGATTCTATTCCTTGTGATAAATAAATCTGCGTACAAACATAACTTCCCGTAAACTCTTGTTTTTCATATCCTAAACCATTCGCCGTAAAGCGATTACTTGTTGTTTTATGAATCGTAAAAAAACCATGTAAATTTGTAGTAACTTCTTGGTTTTCATCGTTGCGAATGGTAGCAAATGGAATCGGCATTCGTGTCGTTGCGTCTAAGACATAACCGCAAACTTTGTCTGTAACTTTTTTAGGAGCTACAATAACCTGTTTGTCCGAAAGTTTGTCAAAAGTTAAACCTGTCTGTGCTTCTAAAATGATTAACAATTCTGATAATTCTATTTGAGAAACATTTAGGGTAATCTGTTTATCTTGAATTACATCATTTGCATACGAAAACGAGATATTATATTCGTTTTCAACTTGTTTGATAACTTGTAAAAGCGGTGTGTTTTGGTAGTTATAATCTTTATTTTGAGCATTTGAAACTGCAAATACTAAAAATAAAAATAAAGCACAAAGCTGTTTCATACATTAAGTTTTAAGGCATCCAAAAGTAAAATTTTCAAAAAAATGTATCATTCAGAAAGTATGATTTTTTCACCTTCTTGTTTAAATGTAATTCCCATTGGAACTAAAGTAGCTTTCAATGCGCTATTCAATTCTGTGTGATAAAAACTTCCTGAAAATAAACGATTTGTATCTACTTTCGTAGCATCAAAGGTAATATTAAAATATAATGATAGTTCTTCTAAAACTTCTGATAACGGCTGTTGCGTAAAGTTTGACACACCTTTTTTCCAAGCAGGAGTTTCTTCATTAAATATATTTTCTTCTAAAGTATCTTTAGTAATAAAAACTTGCATTCCCTTTGTAAGGATAAAAGCATTGTTATTTTGATTATTTTGGGTGAATTGTACTTTTCCTTCGTAACATTTCAATTCAAAATTAGTACGATCTTTAATATTAAACTCAGTTCCTAAAACAGCAATAGTTCCTTTAGAAGTTTCCACACTAAAATCATCTCCCTTTGTAATAGAAAAATAAGCTTCTCCTGTCAATGCTACCGTTTTATTAGAAGTCCAAAAGAAACGTTTGTGTGATATGCTCGAATTTGCATTCATATTGATAATAGAGCCATCTGCCAAAGTAATTGTTTGCGATTCACCATTTCCAGTAGTATAGGTTTTAGATGAAGTTAGAAAAATTCCAGTCGAAATAATAATAACAGCGGCTACAGAAATAGTTCGCCATAATTTGATGACTTTATTTTTCTTAGGCGTAGCAGCAAGTTTATTCTTTACAGTTTGTAACGCACTTTCCACATCAATCTCAGGTCCGTCTAACAATTGTGCTTCTTTATTAATAATGTCAAACTGTTTAAAAGCATTAGTCTTCTCAAAAGCAATACGTTCTTCTTCAGAAAGTTCGCCTGCTATCCATCGTCCTAAAAATGATTCATCTATCTCGTAATTGTTCTTCATATCATTTAGTTTCTTATGAACTAGACATTTAAAAAGGTGCCAACCCTATTAAATTTTTATTTCTTTTCCCAAAATAGCACGTAATTCCTTTAAAGCTTTACTCATTCTACGCTCAATAGCTTTTACTGTTAACCCAGTAATTTCAGCAATTTCGCGATACGTTTTTTGTTCAATACGACTCATCAAAAAGACTTCGCGTTCTTTCGGATTTAACGTATTAATAGCTTCTTTGAGTTTAATTCTGAATTCTTCTACTTCAATCAAAAAATCAGGACTTTCATGATTGGTGTTTTCTGTAACAGCTTTTTGGTGTTTTAAAACCACTTTTTCATGTGCAACTTCATTTAAAAATGAATTATTACTCGCTGTGTAAATATAAGATTTAGCTTTTGAAAATGTAATGGTTGCACACAATTTCCAGAGTTTAATAAATACATTTTGAACAATGTCTTCTGCGCGTTGCAAGTTTCCACACTTATAGTAAATGTACTTCGTAGCAGGTTCGTAAAACTTACGAAACAGCTCATTATAATTTTTTTCTTCGCAAATAGAAGGTTCTTTTTCGGACATTTAATTCAAATCTGGGCTTCAAAAATAGGGAAAACTCTCAAAAAATGAACAAATAAGTAGTCTAACTATTTTATTTGATATCATTAGCATCTTACGCTTAGCTAAAATATTATTCTTTACTTCTGAAAAGAAGAGTACCATTATCATTCTATACATGCTAAATGATCTCGTTCAAAAGTCAAAACTAAAAAAGTTTAAAATTAAATTTTACAAAAAAATAGGGTGTACTTATTTTTTACGGTCTTATGTATAAGAGACTCGAAATAATTGAATAAAACTGAAAAAAAATATGCAGTAAAATTTATCAGACAGGGCAAACATTTTTTACTGAAATCAGTCTATAAAGACAATTATTTAAGAGGGCAATTTTAGTTTTACGAGAGACAAGATCAAATCTATATAGGTTTGATCTTAGTCATTTAATAAGGTTTCAATTTAACATCCAATGAAAAAAGAATATTCATTTCACAGAGCATTTGTCATTTTTATCTCCATCCTAATCATGATTTTAGTAGTATCTACAACTAGCTTATAAAAAGCTTCTCAGTAATTGTATCATAAATTTCATAAAAAAATAGGGTACTGATTTTTTTTGCTGTCACTACTATAAACAACAAGAAATTCATTCAGGAAATTATGAAAAAAATTACCCTACTATTCATGGCTTTATTATTTTGTGCAATAGGCTTTGCGCAAAATTTCAACTATCAAGCGGTAGTGCGAGATGCATCTGACAATCCAGTTGCGAATCAATCTATAGGCGTACTAGTTCGAATTATTGAAGGAAGTTCCACAGGAAGTGTTGTGTACAATGAAACACACCTAGTTACTTCCAATGCGCAAGGAGTCATCACTTTACCCGTGGGAGGCGGAACTTCTGGTGCTAACTTTTTAGCAATTAATTGGGCCTCTCAAAATCAATGGATCGATATTCAAGTAGACATCACAGGAGGAACAAACTATACACAGATTGGAACTTCCAAACTGCAATTTGTACCATACGCTTTATATGCGCTTAACAGTAATAACGCAACCAATGCAGGTCCATTTGACTATACAAATAATGTCGTAAGTAATAGTAACGGAAATATTACTATAGATGATTTTGTTTTTGGTTCTTCACAATTAGACGGAAATGGTTCTTTTGCACCAGCATTAAATAATAGAATGTTTTTTGACAAAAGTAAAGCTGCATTTCGCGCAGGGTATACACCAGGTGACGAATGGGATGAAGCAAATGTAGGAACATATTCAGTAGCATTTGGAGAAAGCGCTACTGCAAACAATACAAATACATTTGCTATGGGACGTAATACCAAAGCGCTTGGTTTAGAATCCTTTGGTTTTGGAACCAATGCAGGTGGATTTGGAGATTATTCAAGAGGAATCGGGCTAAACGCACGTGCTTTTGGTGTCAATGCTACAGCAATAGGACGACAATTAAATGCAAATTCATTAGCAGAAATTCAACTAGGACAATACAGCAAATTTGTCTCTGGTTCAGCTGATACTTGGGTGCCAACCGATCGTTTATTCGTAATTGGTAATGGACAGCCAGACATCAATTTAGCATTAAATAGTGATGCCTTAGTAATGTTAAAAAATGGAAATACAACTTTAAATGGTCAATTAACCTTAGATGGAGATAATGAAGGAACCGGAAGAGCCTTCACTCTACCCGCTCAAGATGGTACAGCATTACAAATTATGCAAACTGATGGTGCTGGAAATGTATCTTGGGTAACGCCAGCAGCGAGTGCCATTCCTAATGGTGGAACAAATGGACAAGTTTTACAAAATGATGGATCTGGTCTATTATCATGGACAACAAATGATGATGCGGATGCTGATCCAACTAACGAAATAGAATTACCTGAACAAACAGGAGAAGATGGTAAATTTTTAAGAACAGATGGTACAGTAGTTAGCTGGCAAGATGTTCCAAATGAATTGCCAACAGGTGGAATAGCAAATCAAATTTTAAGTACGAATGGTTCAGGCGTTTATTCTTGGATTAATCAAAATGCAGCAGCAGCATTAAGTACAGACACTTCAACAAATATTACGAGTAACGGTAGTGAAGCATATGGTGTTAATGACTTTATTTTTGGGGCTCCAACAAACGTAACGGGAAGTGATATTTCGGCAGCAAATAGAATCTTCTTTGATAAAAACAAAGCCGCTATTCGTATTGGTAGAGATATTGGTGGCGTAAATGCTTTTGCAGATGTTAATATTGGAGCGTATTCTGCAGCCTTTGGAATCAATCCTAAAGCAGCAGGAAATCAAGCTTTTGCTGTTGGTTTTGCACCGAATGCGTCAGGATTAGATGCTATTGCCTTAGGAAATCAAGTAAATGCTACAAGTACCTCATCAGTAGCTATTGGAAGAGGGAATACAGCGTCTGGAGTGAATTCTATGGCTTTAGGTGCAAATATAACTTCAGAAACATACGGACAAACAACTTTTGGATATTACAATACTAATGTAACAGGGAATGCAAGTGCTCCAGTAACTACAGATCGCTTATTTGTGGTTGGAAACGGAGTAGTAAATTCAGAATTTATGATTGAAAGAAGTGATGCATTAGTCATATTAAAAAATGGAAATACATCTATAAACGGTACATTAACTATTGATGGTGACAATCAAGGAATGGAAGCTGGATATACCTTGCCAGCGCAAGATGGTACTACGAATCAAGTCATGACGACGGACGGTTCTGGAAATGTATCTTGGTCAGATGCTTCTGAAGGAACAACATTACCTACAGGTGGTACCAACGGACAAATATTAAGTACTGATGGATCTGGAAATTATTCTTGGGTAAATGATGCCACTGGAACTAGCGCATTCTCAACAACAGCAAATGTAACGAGTAATGCGAATGGTGATACCGTTAATGATGATTTTCTTTTTGGTAGTCCACAAGTAGCAAGTATCTCTGGAACAGATGATGACCATAGAATCTTTTTTGATAAAAGTAGAGGCGCATTTAGAGCAGGACAAGTTACAGGTTTACAGTGGAACGAATCAAACACAGGATTTCAATCTGTAGCTTTCGGAAGCAATAACATAGCTTCTGGGGACGCCACATTTGCTTCGGGTGTTTCCAATGTAGTTGCTGGATATGCAGCTTCAGCATTAGGAGACAATAACACTGTAGTAGGAAATTATGCTTCTGCTCAAGGAGTAAGGTTAACATCTGAAGCATACAATCAATTTACAATTGGTCAATGGAATACAGCCCATGGAGGAACACCAGATGCTTCAGGATGGATCAACACAGATCGTTTATTTGTGATAGGTAATGGAACCACAGGATCTAGCAGAAGTGATGCGCTAGTGATATTAAAAAACGGTAACACAACCTTAAATGGAACACTAACGATTGACGCTGATAATCAAGGCTCTGGGGCAAGTTATACCTTACCTGCACAAGACGGTACTGCAAATCAAGTATTAACTACAGATGGATCTGGAAATGTTTCTTGGGCAGCTGCTTCAACGGCAACAGCAGTTTTAGAAACAATCGACGAAGGAAACGGAGAAGGAATAATAATAGCAAATAGAATTGCGGCTAATTATGGAAATGTAGGATTAAATGCAGTGGATTTGTCTACAAGTTTAGCTGCTTCAACGACAAAAGGAGCTACTGGAAATTATGCAACAGCACTTGGGATTGGTACAACAGCAAGCGGTTTTGCTAGTTTAGCATCAGGAGAAGATACAGTAGCAAGTGGAAGTTTAAGTACGGCAATTGGTTTTGGAGCTTTAGCAGAAGGAAACAATAGTATAGCTTTTGGAGAAAACTCAAGAGCAAGAGCTTTCAATGAAACTGTAATCGGTTTGAACAATACAATATCAAATCCAGCAAGTACAACAGCTTTCAATGCCAATGACAGATTATTTGTAATTGGTAATGGAACTGATACTGCAAATAAGAGTGATGCTATGGTTGTATTAAAAAATGGAAATACGACAATTAATGGAAATACGACTGTAAATGGTGATGTGGTTACTAATGGAATCAAAGTAAATAGTTTGCCAGCATTTAATGTTACTTCTGGTGCTACTGCATATACAAGTGCAGGCCCAAAAGAAGTTGGAGGTTGGGATGCAACACTGAATACTGATTTGTTTAATGATGGAACACATTTAAACTTATCAAATGGTCGTTTTACAGCACCTGTTGATGGATTATACTTCTTTTCTGCGCAAGTAAGAATAGATGCTATCAACCCTAATACACCTGTAGATGGAACCGTATATTCTAGATTAATGATTGTAAAAAATGGCAACAGACAGGGATTTAGAAATGGACTACATTCCATTAGAAATGCAGATGCTGGAACAAATTTTTATGATACCCAAAGTGTGAGTGGAGTGTTAAAACTAAATGCGGGTGAATATGTATCCGTGTTTATTGAAAGTACAGGTGATGCCAATTTTACATTACAAGTAGAATCAGGTTTCAATGGATATTTAGTTAATAAACTTTAATTAATTCGAGCCCTTTATATGATGACTCCCTATTTTGAATATTTAAGATAGGGAGTTTAAAAAAACACAGGCAAAAGTATTTTTTAAATAAATAGACTTAAAAAATAGGGTGTACCTCAAAAAACAAGTCATAATTATAGACAACAAAATATTCATATTGATTTTAAACACCTACTCATGAAAAAAAATCTACTCATTTATTTTATCTTACTTATAAATATTCACTTAGGATGGACGCAATGCGGTCTCGGTGAAGATATGACACCTCCAGCGTTTGGAAATGCCGGAGATGGAAGTATAGCAAATCCATTTAAAAATTTATTGCAATCAACTGTTGGTAGCGTACCAAGTGGAACCTATTATTTTAACTTCAATGGAAGCACATTTCAAGGTGTATTAGACAATGATACTGATGGAGGTGGCTGGTTAATGGTGCTAAATTATGTACATATTGCTGGAGATAACTCAGATTTAATAATAAGAAATACCGATCTTCCCCTACTTGGGTCATCAAATGTAGGAGATAACGAAGCTGGAACTACCAATTGGGGACATATGGGAAATGCCTTGGCCGCTGCCATTGACTTTGAAGAAGTACGCTTCTACGGAGAAACTACAGGACACAACCGTATTATTAATTTTACTACATCTTATTCAAATGTTTTAGATTATTTGAAAACTGGAGTTGGAAATTTTTCAGGAATTTCTAGTGCTATTAATTACGCAACATTACCTGGACATTCGGCTAACATTCCTGGACAAGCTTTTAATGTATTTTCTAGTCAAGGCGATTTAGCTTTAACAGAATTTCCTTTTTGGCGTAGTGGTTCTTTCCATTGGGGAATTCGTGGTTTAGGAAACCGTTGGGAAGTAGACGATTTTGCTGTAAACACGCAAAGTACTATTCATCGTGTATGGGTTCGTGGAGATTTATCTCCTTCTGGAACAACAGAAATAACAGCTACGTTGGATAATACAGGAAATGTAACAATAAATCCAACCGATTTTGGATTATCTGTGACTGATAATTGCAGTGATTCCACAAATATAAATATAAGTTTAAACCAAACAGATTTTACCTGTACTGAGATTGGAGCAAATATACTTCAACTGACAGCTACAGACGAGCAAAATAATAGTATTTCTATAGATGTTACTGTAAATATTGTAGAAAGTCCACCAATAATAAATACTCCTCCACCAGCTCCTTTTCTTCAGGTAGAATTAGATAGTAACGGAGAAGTAATCTTAGACCTCGCAACATTAAATACAACTGTTACGGATGATTGTGGTGTAGCAAGTACAACAATTAGCAAAACCAATTTTAATTGTACAAATCTTGGGTTTAACTCAGTAACAATTACTGCCACTGACATAAATGGAAATATGTCTACTGCATCTGTATTTTTTAATATTGTTGATTCGGATGCTCCAGTAATTCAATGTGTAGCTCCTTTTTCAGTAGAATTAGATGCTACAGGAAGCGTGACAATTAATCCAAATGATGTATTGGATAGCTACATAGACAATTGTGAAGCAACAGCAAGTTCAATTTCTTTGGATAAATCAGTATTTACATGTGCTGATATCGGAGATAATTTAGTGACGCTTACTGTGGAAGATCGAGGAGGAAATGAAACAACGTGTACAACTACAATAACAATTACAGTTCCAAGTTGTCCGAGTAACTTAACATTAGAATCAGACTTGACAAACTGTGGTGTTACTTACAATTATCCGTGTGCGAGTAATATCATTGCGGGACCACCAAGTGGAACATTTTTAGATGTTGGAACAACAACAACATTTACATATGATACCTTAGATAACACTGGCGGAACCGTTTCTTGTAGTTATGATGTTACTGTGGTTGATACTCAAGCACCTTTATTTTCTACTCCTGATCAAACTTTTTCATTAGGTCCTGATGGAACTTTAACCTTGACTGCTAATGATTTTCTTGGTCCAGATCCATTAGCAAGAGACTACAATTTAGTACAGACGGGTACCGTGGATAGAGTTGATATCTCGACTACAGGAACAGAAGTAATTTTGAGTGAAAGTGATGTATCAGGTACTTTATCTTTAGGTTTTGATTTTAATTTTTACGGAAATACCTACGATGAATTTTATATTTCCTCAAAAGGTTTTATCACTTTCTCAAGTAATAGTGACGATGGTTGTTGTGGAGGTGGAAGCCTACCTAATACATCTAATCCTAATAACCTTATTGCTTTCAATTGGGATGATTTGAATCCAGAAGATGGAGGAACAATTCGTTATGAAACTATTGGCGTTGCGCCAAATCGTATCTTAATTGTAGACTTTGATAATGTAGCACATTATGATGATATACAAGGTACTACAGTTCAATTAAAATTATTTGAAACAGATCATCATATTGAAATTCACACAATAAATAGCCCGAATTTCGGAATTGAAAAAACACAAGGAATTGAAAATATTGACGGTACTCTTGGACTAGTAGTACCAGGAAGAAATGCGCAAGAATGGTCAATTGCAAATGATTTTATAGCATTCATCCCAAAACCTGCTATTATTGATGGTTGCGGTGTAGATACCTTGATAGCTTCACAAACAACATTTGATTGTATGGATATTGGTGATGTTACAATTACGGTTACAGCCACAGATACGAATAGTAATGTGTCTATGCATACAGCAACTATTACAATCACAGATCCTAATGGATATTGTAATGAATTGCCTCTGATAGCAAAAGTAGTATTGCAAGGAGCTTCACTCAATCCAGTGATGGGAGAAGAAAACCTTATGCGTGACGACTTACGAGCAAACGGTTTATTACCATTATCAAGTCCTTACGGAGATGGAGCTATGATTGATAATACACTTTTAAACACAACAGGAAATAATGCTATTGTAGATTGGATCTGGCTTGAAATTAGAGAAGAAACAAATGCATCTAATATAGTACAAGGTGTTTCAGCATTATTGCAACGTGATGGAGATGTGGTGAGTCCTACTGATGGAATATCTCCTGTAATATTTAATCGATTGCCTACTAATTATTTTATAGCTGTAAAGCACAGAAGTCATTTAGGAATTATGACAAATACAGCGATAAATTTGATGACAGATACACCTGCGATTATTGACTTTACTGATGCTTCAAATCAAATCACATTTGGAACCAATGCACAAACTTCTTTTGGAATGCCAGCTGGAAAAGTTGGAATGTGGGCAGGAAATGTAAATGGTGATACCATCATTCAATACTCAGGAACTACGCCTGATACGCCTACAATTCTATCAACGGTATTAAATGATGCAGGAAACTTTTTAAATCTTCCAACATATACACTTTCTGGTTACAATTCAGAAGATTTAAGTATGGATGGAATAATACAATATACAGGGACGACACCTGATACTCCAATCATATTACAAAATGTATTAGCACATCCAGGGAATTTCTTGAATTTCAGTACCTATCAAATCATGGAACAACTTCCTGAAAATTAATGCAACAATAAAATAGTATACACTATCAAGTGAATGTCTTATCAATAAATAATAAAAAACAATGAAAGTAATACATAAACTACTCTTAGGTTGTATGCTTTGCGCTATGTCTACACATGCGCAAAGCATTGAGAGAAAGGTTATCGCTTCTGGAGGAAATACTATTTCTGATGGAACTATAAAGCTCGACTTCACTATTGGAGAACTCGTTGTAACAACCATTTCTAATGGAACAACAACGTTCACACAAGGATTTCAACAAGGAGGAATAAAATTTGGTATTGAAGTAAATCCAATTGTTTTTCTACAAGGAGCATTGCTAAATCCAAATACAGGAGAAGAAAACTTAATGCGTGATGATTTACGAAGCGGAAGTCACATTCCTGAAACGTCACCATATGGAGATGGATTAACAGTTCAAAGTTCGGTTTTAGCGGCAACAGGAAACAATGCGATTGTCGATTGGATTTTTGTAGAATTAAGAGATGCTATGACCAATACAACAATTGTAGCAAGTCAATCTGCTTTAATACAAAGAGATGGAGATGTTGTAGGTATAGATGGAATCTCTGATTTGAAATTTAATATTCCAAGTGGAAATTATTATGTAGCTATAAAACATAGAAATCATTTAGGAATCATGACTGCTTCAACTGTTGCATTATCTAGTAGTGTCGAAATTGTAGACTTTACCAACAGTAATAATCAAATTACATTTGGAAGCAATGCACAAACCGTTTTCGGAATGCCTGACGATATTGTAGCTATGTGGACAGGAAATGTAAACTCAGATACAGTTGTACAATATTCAGGAACAGCACCTGATTCTCCGAGTATTCTATCAGAAATTTTAAATGATCCTGGAAACTTTTTAAACTTTCCGACATATACAATTGCTGGATATAATGTACATGATGTCAATATGGATGGAGTTACACAATATACAGGAACAACGCCAGATACGCCTTTGATCCTTCAAAATGCATTGGCACATCCGGGGAACTTTCTAAACTTTAGCACTTATCAAATACAAGAGCAATTACCTCAAAATTAATTCTAAAAACAATAAAATGAAAAAAATTACTTCAACCCTATTCTTATCTGTAATATGCATGCTATTTGTTAATAAAATCTGTGCGCAAGATGGATATACTTACACGCTAATTGATAATGGTTCTTTTAGCTATTCTGTTGGCGTTGTACCAAATGCTAGTTCAAACAACTTTGCAACATCTGTGCAGAGTTATGGTTTCACAATTATACTTCCTGATGGAGTTACTGCCAGTATTACATCCTCTTTAGGAAGTGCTGCTAACGCTAATTTTTTTAATGGTGACGCAATTGGAGATAACTCTATTGACGGATACTTAATCACAGAAACTTTAGGAAGTCCTATATCATTAAACGCTCCTTCTACAGGAATGACAAATAATGTTGTAACCATTCAAATAAACGGTACGCCAACTTCTGGTTCTATTTCTATTTTAGCAAATGATTCTTCATTAGCAAATACAATAACACCTTTAAAATCATTCATGTCTGCAGATATGATAGATGATGGAATGGCAGTATTTCCTAATGTGGTAGATCCAAATACGGCTGCCCTATCTGGAACATCTCAATTTAATTTTGTTACACTAAGTACTCCAGAACAAGAAATCATAGATTTTTCAATTTATCCAAATCCTACAACAGATAAACTACACATCAATCGTGTAAAAAATTTAGAAAAAATTGAAGTCATAAATAGTAACGGACAATTAGTATTTACAAAGAATAATGAATTAGAAGATATCAATGTTAGTAAATTACAAAGCGGAGCTTATTTCTTAAAAATATATACTCAAAATGGAATCGCTACGAAAAAGTTTATAAAGGAATAAACAATTTTGTTTAGTTTACTTTTTAGATAGGATTATTTAACTCGTTAAATAGTCCTATTCTTTTTTAAACACATACGTTCTAACAGACTTACGGTTCGTTTTTTAATGAATCCATAGACAAAATAGTATATAGTACATTAGATAGAATTTTCTCTTCTAGAAAGTTTCAATTTTCCAATGAATAACCAATCACTCATTTCTTAAAAACTATCACAACTAATACTGCAACAAAGTTGCATTTTAAAGAAATGTACAGTAATATTGCAACTTAATTGCAAAAGCCCACATTGGAAGTAATAAAGAAAATAATTAGTATTCTTTTTTTGATGATCATTTTTATGAATCATCTAAATTCTTTTTTTCACGCTTTCGAACACAATCACCAAGCAAATACTATATCTTCTGAATTGTCAGATTTACAACAAGATTCTGGTTCCTCTGAAAGTTGTTTGTTTTGCAAAACATATTTAAATCTAGACTATATCCAAAACGAATCTTTTACGTATTCTTTAAGTATTCCTGAATGTATTTCTCAAGATATAATAGGAAGAGAGAAACAATTACTTTCAGTTACCATACACAAAAAGAAATCAAGATCTCCCCCATTTTTCAACATATAATTTCCAGCACATCATTTATAAAACGGAGAACATTGTTATATTATTAATACTAGATTCTCTCTCTACCTAGTTTTTGTGATGCTTGTTTTTATATAACTTAAAGGATTTTCCTTTACTCTTTTCTTCACTTTTAAGAAAAGTATTCCACAATATTAAAACCATAAATAATCTTGTATGTTACAAGCTAATAAGCTTTGTATGCGTTACGACGATACATTAGCCATTAACGATTTAAGTTTTACAGTCGCACCTGGAGAAATTTTCTGTCTGTTAGGACAAAATGGAGCTGGTAAAACAACGACCATCAATATTTTTTTAGGATTGCTACAACCAACTTCTGGAGAAGCATTGATTAATAATCAATCTGCTTCTGAGAGCAATTCCATAAAAAATGAAATTGCTTACATTCCAGAAATTGTACAGTTATATGGCAATTTATCTGGCGTCGAGAATTTAGACTTTTTTAGTCGTTTGGCAGGATATAACTACACAAAAGAAGAACTCACAAGTTTTTTACAACGTGCAAATCTTCAAGAAAGTGCCTACCAAAAAAGATTAGATACGTATTCAAAAGGAATGCGTCAAAAAGTAGGGATTGCTATCGCACTTGCAAAAAATGCTTCCTATATTCTCATGGATGAACCAACTTCTGGTTTAGACCCAAAAGCATCCGTAGAATTTGCTGAAGTATGCAAAGAATTGTCTGAAAACGGCGTGGGTATTTTAATGGCTACACATGATATTTTCAATGCTGTCAACATAGGTTCTAAAATAGGAATCATGCGAGAAGGTACATTGGTACATACCGCAGAAACAGCAAAAATCTCAGCACAAGAACTACAAGATTTATACATAAAAACAATTTAACACTCAATTAACCCATACAAAATGAATTTAAAAAAGAGCGTATTTGCTATACTATTATTAGCAATACAATTCGGTTTTTCGCAGTCTAAAATCACGGGGAAAGTTTTAGATGAAAAAAATGCTCCTGTATTAGGAGCCAATATTATTGTCACGGATAGTTCTCAGCAAAAACAAGGAACAACTTCCGATATTGAAGGAAACTTTAGCATTAATATTTCAAATGCTGGCACATACAGTTTAAAAATTACATATATCGGATTTAGTACGTATACACAATCATTGGATGTAAAAGCTAATCAAAATATTGATTTAGGAACTTTAACATTAAAAGAATCGCTTGAAGCGATGCAATCAGTAGAAGTTATTGGTAGAAAACGAAACGACTACAACAGTGATTATTCTTTCTCTGCAACTAAAGTCGCCATCGAAAATAAAGAATTACCACAGGCGGTTGCCACAGTAACTAAAGAATTGATTACAGATCGATTGGCTTTTCAATTACCTGATGCCGTAAAAACCGTGAGTAATGTTTCAGCAACAGGATTATACAATCATTATAATATTCGTGGTATCACACAAGCAGACGACGGACAAGTATTAAACGGAATGCGTACGCGTCAGTACTATTTCTTGCAACCTATAACTTCACATTTAGAACGTGTAGAAGTAATCAAAGGACCTTCTTCTGTTACTTTTTCTAGTGCCGATCCAGGAGGAACTGTAAATATGGTTACTAAAAAACCTTTATTAGAAAAACGTAGTGAAGTTTCTTTATCAACTGGAAGCTTCGGAACTATTAGAGCTACAGCTGATTTTACAGGACCGTTAAATGAGTCAAAAACTTTATTATATCGTTTTAATGCTGCTTTTCAAGAAGCAGATTCATTTAGAGATGTTGTCAACAACAATGCACTTTTAATTTCTCCATCATTAAGTTATATTCCTAATGAAACGACTTCGCTAAATGTTGAAATGATTTACAGTGATTCTGAAGGAAACTTAGACAGAGGACAACCAATTTTTGGTGCTATTAATGGTGAATTTGACTTGAATAGTACGCCAATTACAAGAAATGTTGGAGCATCAAGTGATCATTACAAAAACAAAGAATTTATTTTCATGGCAAACTTCAGTAAAAAGTTTGCTGAAAACTTTGGTTTCAATGCTCAATACATGAAACAAACATGGGATGAAGATTTAGCAGAACACAGAGTTGATGGTACTGCGGTTGATATTGATGGAAATGTGATTCCTACACTAGCAAGAATGCGCTATGACGAAAGACAACAATTTTGGGAAACTGACAATTTCAGTACTTACTTTACCTATGATATTGAATCAGGAAACATAACTAATAAAATATTAGTTGGATATGATGCTACACGTTGGGAACGAAAAATTGGTGCTGGATTTTTACGTGCCAGAAGATATTTAACTGTAGATGGCGGACAATCTAACTACGATCCGAGTAACCCTGGAAACTTTCAGCAAATGACTGTTGATGGTGTTACTATGCCTGTTCCTGCTGTTCCACACTTTAATTTGGCAAATCCGTTTAATGGTGCTAGAAATACAACAGGTTACAATCTTGCTGAATTAACAATCCCTGCAAATTTGAATACTTCTAGCGGTATTTACATTCAGAATCAATTTAAAATTGGAAAGTTTTCTGCTTTAGTAAATTTACGATATGAATGGTTTACTGATATTTTTGATTATGAAAAAAATGAACAAGAGTTTAAAACCAATGCGTTTGTTCCGAGAGTTGGTTTAACCTATGAAGTTACGGATGCAATTAGTGCTTATGCAACTTATTTAGGAGGATTTCAACCACATACAAATACTGTTTCTTTATCACCTACTGCCGAAGGTTTCTTTTGGTCAGCTTCGCCAAGTAGATTTGATCCTCTAGAAAGTAATTTAGTAGAAGTTGGTGCAAAAGGAGAATTCATGAACGGGAAAATATTTGCGAATCTTGCCATTTTTAGCATCACTCAAAAAAATATTTTATTGGGAGACACCTATGATTTAGATAACTTAAGCACAAGAGGTGAGCAAAGAAGTAGAGGTTTTGAAATGGACATTTCGGGATATGTATCTTCAAACTTCCAACTTACGGCGTCTTACGGTTTTACAGATGCTGAAATTATAGAAGATGCAGTTGAAGAGTTTGTTGGAGAACGTATTGGTGGAGCTCCAAAACATAATGCAAATTTTTGGGGACGCTATGATTTTATGAATAAAACTTTAAAAGGTATTGGAGTTGGTTTTGGTGCACAATATGTAGACGAACGATATACTTGGTATAACCCAACTTATGATACAAGTAGAGTATTATTGCCATCATACACAGTATTTGATGCAGCTGTTTACTACAGACCAAATAATACAGGGATTCAATTAACACTTAAGTTAAATAATGTATTTGATAAAACATATTGGTTAGGAGGTTTAAATCCTTCGAGATTAGGACCAGGAGCTCCAAGAAACGTATTATTAAATGCTACTTATAGATTTTAAAGAGATGAAATAAGCCATAATATTTTATGTCATTATTGGCGAATTCATTCATATAAAATACTTTTTTAGATGCTTAACTGCATCTAGCAGAATTAAAAATAAAAAATGAACAGATGAAAAATAATGCTGTTATTTTAATTGGAACACAGTTTTTCAAAAAGACCTTTTATACCAAAGGTCTTTTTGTACTGTTATCACTTTTTTTGATGGTTTTAGCCTATGTCACTATTTCGGGTTGGAATTCGTATGAAACTCACGATCATGCTGTAGAAAATCATCAAGAAATATCAAGAAAAAGTTGGGAAGACAATCCTGATAAGCATCCGCATAGAATGGCACATTTTGGCACGTTTGCTTTTCGTGATCAACATCCGCTGAGTATTTTTGATTCTGGAATAGAAAGTTATACAGGGAATTCCATTTTTTTAGAAGCACATAGACAAAATACCGCCAATTTTTCAGAAGCAAGTTTATCCACAGGTTTGGTTCGTTTTGGTGATTTGAATATAGCAATGCTTTTACAGTTAATCCTACCATTAATCATCTTCTTTATTGGCTATTCGTCCATTACTGCAGAAAAAGAAAATGGAACCCTGAAAATCATGTACATACAAGGAACATCACTAAAAAAAGTAATGTTAGGAAAAGCTTTGGGGTTGTTTCTCGTTTCTACTCTTTTCTTTGTTCCTTGTTTACTAGCGTTGTGGAGTATTTCACTGCAAGAAGAACATGTAATAAATAGCGCCATCATTGCAAGATCAGCATTAATTAGTATGAGTTATGTACTATTCTTTATGATTTTATGCTGTATCACGGTTATTGTTTCTGGAAAAAGTGCAAATTCTAACAAAGCATTATTGACATTATTAGGTGGTTGGTTGTTATTTTTTATCATCATTCCAAAAACGGCGCAAGTTATTGGAAACTCTATGTATCCAAATCCATCTAAAATTGCATTCAAAGCTGCTATTGAAGAAGAAGTTGTAAAACAAGGTGATAGTCACGATCCAGATGATCCGTATTTTAATTCTGTACGAGATTCTGTTTTAAAAGCTAATAACGTCGATGATATAAAAGATTTACCTTTTAACTATAGCGGTTTTTTAATGAGTAAAGGTGAAAAACAAACGGCTATCATTTATACGAGTCATCACAAGAAATTGATTGAAACGTATAAAAAACAAAATAGTATTACGGATAACTTAGTACTCATAAATCCTTATTTAGCTATCAAAAACTTATCTATGAGTTTGTCCGGAACTGATTTTTACACCTATTCCAATTTCCTATTGCAAACAGAAACTTACAGATATAAACAATCGCAATATTTGAATGAATTACAAATGAAATTCATAAGTAATAAGGCAAAAAGTAGTGAAGGAAAAGTAAATGTAATAGACAAATCGTATTGGAAAGCTGCACCAGAGTTTAGTTATGCGTTTGTTTCTATTACTGAAACTTTACGTAATCAAATCATTGCTGTAGTAGCACTCTTTATTTGGTTATTACTCGTTATTATTAGCATCACAAAGTTTTCTAATCGTTTTAAAATTATTTAGTCGTGTATCGTTTATTAATCAAACATTTTTTCAGATCAAAAACAGTCTGGTTAGCCTTTGGAATTCTTATGTTTCTGAGTGTGTTAAGTATTGGCACAGGAAAACAATTTTTAAACCAAAAACAAGCAGCCATTGCTAAAACTGCTATTCAGCAAGAGAAACATATAGAAACTCAAACCAAATTACACGAAGATGATATTGGACTCTTATTATATTATTTAAAATTTTCATTTGTAAATCCCTTAGATCCTTTGGCAGGAATTTCCATGGGACAAAGTGATCTGAATACACACATACAAAATGTCAAAATACTCAACTTAGAAGGTCAAAAATATGATACCGATTTGGTCAATCCGATGCGATTGCAAGTTGGGAATTTAGACATTAGTTTTTTGATCATTTTTCTCTTTCCATTAGTCATTATCGCGTTAAGCTTTAATGTTCTTTCTGAAGAAATGGAAAAAGGCACTTGGAAAATGATTACTACACAAGGAATTTCATCTTTTAAATTCTTGCTAAAGAAATTATCCATCCGAATAGGTTTTATTTACATCATACTAAGTGTCCTATTTTTATTGGCTAAAATTATTTTAAGCATTCCTTTTACTGTTAGCTTCATTTACATAATCCTTATAAGTTACTTGTATATTCTGTTTTGGTTTGCAGTTTGTTTCTTTGTGATTTTACTACGTAAATCTTCCAATACAAATGCTATTGTTTTACTAGCAAGTTGGTTAGTTTTAGTAGTGTTTTTACCTGTATTAGTTAACAATTATGTAGCAAACAAATATCCTGTTGATGAAGCATTTACAATGACAATTAAGCAACGAGATGAATATCATAAAAGATGGGATACGGATAAGCATGAAACGATGGAAAAATTCTATAATCATTATCCGCAATTTAGAAAATATGAATTGACAGAAACAGGATTTTCATGGCTTTGGTACTACGCAATGCAACAAATGGGAGACGACGAATCGAAAGCTGAAAGAAATGCTATGTATGATAAAATTCAAAAAAGAGAAGCTTTAAGTGCCTCCATTTCACAATTTTTTCCTCCGTTACAAGTGCAATTATCCATGAATTCTATTGCAAAAACTAGCTTATCAAATCATTTAGATTTCTTAAATGAAACCACAAAATTTCATGAAGACATTCGACTGCAATTATATCCTAAGATTTTTGAAAATCAACCTGCTTCTAGTGTAGATTGGCAAACATATAAACCTGTAATTTTTAAGTCTCAGAGCAATTTTAATATATTAAAAAGTTCTTTTTCTTTACTTTTACTTACTGTATTATTAATCAGTTTGGGGATTTATGGAAACATACGATATTTCAAATAAAATGCTACGAAGCATCACTTTCTTAATTGTATTTCTAATTTCAATGCATAATGTGTATGGACAGATTTCTTTTTATGGAAAGAATGTAAAACCAGGCACAAAAGAGCATTTTAAAATTCCGATTACAGCAAATAATCAGACTACGTTTATTCCAATTACAGTTTTTTGCGGAACTGAAACTGGTCCGACACTAGGAATTACTGCAGGTGTTCACGGTTACGAATATCCACCTATTATTGCTGCACAACAATTAATAAAACGCATCAATCCAAAAAAATTGAAAGGTGTTATTATTCTTGTTCAAATTGCAAATTTGGCTAGTTTTTCTGAACGATCACCTTTTATAAATCCTTTAGATAAAAAGAATTTAAACCGAATGTTTCCTGGTGATAAAGAAGGAAGTATTAGTGAACAAATTGCTGCATTTATCACTGAAAATGTCATTGCAAGATCGGACTTTTTTCTCGATATTCACGGTGGCGATGCGTCTGAAGACCTTTACTCCTATTCCGCTTATTATTCAAATAGTAATATGCCAGATGTATCTGAAAAAGCAAAAGAAATGGCAAAATCATTACTTTTTTCTTACGTTGTAGTTTTTAATACGAATGGAAAAAAATATATGTTGCCGGAAGAGCCTAGTTTGTATTGTTCTGCAGAAGCTTTTAAAAGAGGAATTCCTTCCGTAGATATTGAATGTGGAAAACTTGGAAAAAGTGATCAAGGTTTAGTTTCAAAAATTGAAGATGGCGTTTTTAATATGTTGAAACACCTCAAAATGTTAGATCAACGTCCAATCGTGCATCAAAATAAATCTTATACATTTATAGAAAATAGAACATGGCAATCTAGTAATCACGATGGAATTTTTTATCCTACAAAGCAATCAGGAGATCATGTTGAAAAAGGAATGAAACTCGGCATAATTACCGACTACTTCGGAAATACATTAGAAACTGTTTATGCTGAAAAAAGCGGTATCATTTTAATCATTGTAGGAACGCCACCTGTAAATAAAGGAGAAACGATCGTGGTGATCGGTAAAATTTAAGAAAATGATCAACCTCTTTTTTTTGAGTGTCACTTCATTTCCATACAGAATTAGAGTTACCGAATCTATAGAAACGCTAAATATTTTGATTGATATACCTAAAAAAATCTATTATTGATAACACTTACACAAATAAACACTAGATAATCAAATCACTAACAATTTACATGTTTGTTATTTTTTAGCGTGTAAACGAATGTTCTCAATAACATGTTCTCCTACATTGATACCTTGTGCTAATCCATTATCAATTGCAGCACGATAGTGAATTCCGCCGTATAAACGACTAATTGCTGCTTCTTGTGCTGCTTGATTGAAAGAAGTAAAATTTCTAGAAGGCAAACCATAACTCAATTCTGTATTGTCTGTGTAACTGAAGTGATCACCAAAAATATGGGTCAAAATAGTCGCTGCAGAACCAGAAACTACAGAATGTCCGCTAGTGTATTCTGGAAATGGCGGCGTTTGTAACAAAGGCTTCCAGTTTACATCTATATTTTGATTTATTAAGGTTTCCGGACGAATTAGATTACTTCTATATTTTTCATCCCAACAACTTATAAAACCTTCAAAAATTCCTATCGAAGTTAGGGTATTTGCATAGATCGTTTCTTCCAAATTGTAGTTGCTTTTTGTGCATGCAATATTTGTAATTCCTATCCAATGCGCACCTGGCGTTATCTTTTTAGTCGCTGTTACTAAATGTCCTGTACTAACAGCTACATATGGATTACAATCCCAAAACTGAGCTATCTTTACTTCTTCTGCCTTATCTCCTTCTCGCTCGATCTTCGTCGTTACATCGTAGACTTCTTGTAATTCTTTATAAAAATCACTGTCTTTTTCTAATGAAAATGTGGGATGCGGTTTTGGTTTAAATTGTGATGAATTGTATAAAACAAGCGTTCTAATTTTCATCCAATGTGGTTCAATTCCATCCATGTATGAAGGTGGTGTAGGTTGCCATCTTGAAGCATTATCAGGGTTTACAGTAAACTTAGGCATTGTACGTGTTTCTTTATAGTTATCTGTAGCAATCCAATCGTTAATATGCTTGGCAACACGAATTCCATAGTTTTTGGAAGCTTCAAATTCTTTTGCGTTCGTACTTTTCCATTCTTTATACAAAGAATCTTGATATGTATTGAGTAAATCTTGTGTGAAAATCAATTGTTTCCCAACTTCCAAATATGCGACGATTGCCGCAACATCAAAATTAATCGTTTCATTTGATGCCGGAATTGCTTCTAGTGATTGTATTTGTGTACTTAAAGAAGCATAGTTATCATTTTTTTGTGCAATAATTTCATAGGCAGCAATATTAGGATATACATAAATTCTGCTCGCTACTGGCGGCGAAAAAATATCATGCACCATAGTTCCCGTAAGTTTCTCTACTGCAGTTTGATACTCTTTTTCAGTTACTTGAATAGGTATAACTTTCGTATTACAACCTGTAAAAACACACAATAAACTACATACGATTAGAAGAAAGGTATTTTTCATATTTTATGTATTAACAATCATGTTAAAGATAGTAAGTTTTGGGAGTTTCAAAGTTATTCAAACTCTTTATCATAATAATTCGTTGCATCAGCTAAGAGTAAATCTAAAGCTGCTTTTTCGTTTTCAATCCGTTCCTTATCCCAATCCAAATAATTGATACAATCTTTTAAAATTACAGTAAGATACTTATGAATACTTTCAATATTAAAGTACAATCTTCCAGTTCTACGCACAAAGAAATCTGTGAGACTGTTGGTCATTTCGTTATGAATACAGTACCATAATTCAGCTCTAATCAAGCGTTCTTCTGGCGATCCGTCAATAAAAAAACTAGCTCTTTCTATGATATGAGTTCCTCTTTTTCCAAAAGTAGAACATAAATACCAAGCATAGTAACTGTCTTTAATTCCTATCGTTACTAACTTATCTTCTAATTCTTTTTGATATGCTTTCACTTCCGTAGATGAATGCATGGAAGGATTTACCAATTCGATGGTCTTGGTAGATGATTTTTTAAGTTTATCTTTCCGTTTTTTAGGCAATGTTTTTAAAACTTCATCAATTACACGTTGCGCCATTTTTCGGTAACCAGTCAATTTTCCTCCTGCAATAGAAATTAACCCGCTATCAGACACAAAAATTTCATCTTTTCGTGATAATTCTGAAGGATCTTTTTTCTCTTCGTGAATTAACGGACGTAATCCTGCCCAATTAGACTCGATATCATCAACCGTTAAATTAATGTCTGGAAATGTATCATTTGTAGCTTTTAGTAAATATGCTGCATCAGCTTTTGTCGCCACTACCCGTTCTAAGTTTCCAGAATAGTTTGTATCGGTTGTACCAACATAAGTACAACGGCCGCGTGGAATAGCAAAAATCATTCTTCCATCATCCACATCAAAATACACAGATTGTTTGATAGGCAATTTCTCATGCGGAAATACAATATGTACACCTTTTGTTAAGTGTAAATGTTTGTTGTTTTTGGAATGATCTTTTTCGCGAAGCAAATCTACCCATGGACCAGCTGCAGATACATAATTACGTGCTTTTATTTTTAGTTTTTTACCTGTATTATTATCGATACAGTTTAAATGTGTAATTTTAGAATCATCACCATAAGCAAACGACTCCATTTCGCAATAGTTGATAATTGTTGCTCCAAATTCTGTTGCTTTTTTGAGGATTTCTATGGTCAATCGTGCATCATCGGTTCTATATTCTGCATAATATCCACTTCCTAGTACTATGCTTTCATCTAACAAAGGTTCTTTATCTAATGTTTCTTTTTTGTTTAGCATTTTTCGTCGATCATCACCTCCAACGTTTGCCAATAAATCATAGACTTTCAACCCAATAGACGTCATCATTTTCCCATACGTTCCACCTTCAATCAATGGTAATAACATTTTTTCAGGAACCACTAAATGTGGCGCCAATTTATGTACGATAGCACGTTCTGAGCCAGATTCACGTACCAAACCAATTTCTAATTGTTTTAAGTACCTCAATCCACCATGAATCAGCTTTGTAGATTTATTGCTTGTTCCTGAGGCAAAATCGTTTTTCTCAATCAAACATACATTCATTCCTCTAGAAGAAGCGTCTAAGGCAATTCCTGCGCCTGTAACGCCGCCGCCAATTATAACTAAATCAAAAGTTTCAGATTTTATCTTCTTGAGTTGTCGTTGTCGATCTAATACTGAAAAAAGGATATCTTTTGATTGTGTTTTCTTTTTGTTTGAACTTTTGGTACGTTCTACCGCTTTTTGCCAGCCTTTGTATTTCTTTTTTCGTGTTTTAGGTTTCATCTGTGAAGTGAATACAGTATCTATTTCACGAATTGTTTCAATATCATCTTTTGTCCAAATTCCTGCTTTTATTCCTGCTAACAGTGCTGCTCCAAACGCGGTGACTTCAATCATTTTGGGTCTATCAACTTCTACATTTAAAATATCTGATTGAAACTGCATTAAATAGTTATTTGCGCTTGCGCCACCATCAACTTTAAGCGTTTTCATTTCTTTACCGCTATCGTTGATCATTGCAGTAATAACATCTTTCGTTTGATATGCCAATGCTTCAACCGTAGCCTTGATAAGTTCATTTTTGCCTGTATCTAAAGTCATTCCATAAATACTTCCTTTCGCTTTGTCGTCCCAATATGGTGCGCCTAATCCAGCGAAAGCTGGAACTACATATATATCTTTTAAAGGCGGAATACTGTTACAGATTGCTTCTGTATCAGATGCTTTTTCAATCAATTCCATTCGGTCACGTAACCACTGAATAGAAGCTCCTCCTACAAAAATACTTCCTTCTAAAGCATATTTTACAGGTTCAGATTCTAAACTACAAGTTAAGGTAGTTAGTAATCCACTTTTGGAAGTCACAATCGTTTTTCCAATATTCAACAACATAAAACAGCCTGTTCCATACGTATTTTTAGCAATTCCTGACTTAAAACCACCTTGCCCAAATAATGAAGCTTGTTGATCCCCAGCAACGCCGTAAATTGGAATTTCAGTTCCTTTGTAATCAATACTTCCAAAATCTGAAGATGATTGTTGCACAGTTGGCAATATAGATTTCGGAATTTGTAATGCTTTTAATAATGCATCATCCCAACAAAGATTTTTAATGTCATAAATCATGGTGCGTGACGCATTTGTATGATCAGTCACATGCTTTTCTCCGTTGGTAAATTTGTAAATCAACCAACTATCAATAGTTCCAAAACAAAGTTTTCCTGCGTCTGCTTTTTCGCGTGCTCCTTCAACATTATCTATAATCCATTTTAATTTTGTTCCAGAGAAATACGAATCAATTACCAGACCTGTAGATTTACGAACATAGTTAGAAAGTCCGTTTTGCTTCAATTTATCACAAATTTCAGTGGTTCTTTTGTCCAACCAAACAATCGCATTGTGAATAGGTTTTCCTGTTTCTTTATCCCAAACAACCGTAGTTTCACGCTGATTCGTAATTCCAACAGCAGCAATTTCTTCAGCATGAATTCCACAATCTGAAATTGCTTTATGAAAGGTTTCCAATTGATCATTATAAATATCCATTGGATCATGTTCTACCCAACCTGACTTCGGATAATGCTGCGTGAGTTCTTTTTGTGCAATAGCTTGAATTTGCCCTTTTTGATCAAAAATAATCGTTCGCGTACTGGTCGTTCCTTGGTCAAAGGCGACTACATATTTCTTTTCCATTGGTTGTAATTTGGTCTTTAGGTTTGTTTTTTATTTGAATATGAGATATGTACTTAATACCATGATCGTGATAATGAGCCCTACAGTTTTTGCATGTTTCCAAGGTGTAATATCAATTTCTTGTGTCACTTTTGGTGTATATACTTCCGTTTTTGGTTTTAGTTTTCCAATGACAAGCATGATTCCGATATTTATTACAAATAGAATTCCCATGATGTGTAAAAAGTGTGGATACGCATTTGCTTTAATGATTCCTAGTTCTTTGGTATTGGTTATACCATTTGCAGCTGCATCTGTTAAAGCTGCATCAACAAATATTGGACTTACTACAAATTGACTAATTAAATACATTGCTACGCCAACTGTAAGTACAATTTTTGCTCCAAGTGCAGGTACATGTTTGGTTAAAATTCCAATAGTAACAACCGCTAAAATTGGTACACTCAAACTTCCTAAAGACTCTTGAATGTAAGCAAATAAACCATCTGGAGCATTCGCGATAAATGGAGCAATTGACATTGAAATTACGGCTAATAGTAGTCCGAATGTTTTCCCTGCCTTTACCGTTTGCTTTTCTGTAGCATCTTTTTTGAAGTATTGTTTGTATAGGTCGAAACCAAATAGCGTTGCACTACTATTAAGTAAACTATTAAAAGAACTCAAAACTGCACCAAATAATACCGCAGCAAAGAATCCTAGATAAGCACCTGGTAATACTTTTCGAACCAAAGAAGGATACGCTTGATCTGCATTTTCAAGATTTCCATCAAATATATGCCATGCAATAATCCCTGGAAGTACAACGATAATTGGAATTAAGAATTTGACAAATCCAGCGAGAATCATTCCTTTTTGTCCTTCTTTTAGACTTTTAGCGCCAAAAACTCGTTGCAAAATAGATTGATTGGTTCCCCAATAATACATTTGCGCAATCATCATTCCTGTAAAGATCGTTCCAAATGGTATAGAAGCATCTACATCTCCAATAGCATCAAATTTTTCGGGATTATCATTCCAAAGTGTACTTAATCCATCAGAAACACTTCCGTCTCCAATCAGTAATAACCCAAAAATTGGAATTAATAATCCACCAATCAATAATCCAATCGCGTTTACTAAATCGGAAACTGCAACAGCTTTTAATCCACCAAAAATGGCATAAATGACACCTATAATTCCTATAGACCAAACACAAATTCCAATAACGCCAGCTTGCGACATTCCAAAAAGTGTTGGTAAATCGAACATTGTACTAAACGCTAACGAACCTGAATATAGGATAGTTGGCAATAATACAACTCCAAAAGCGATGATAAATAAAATAGACAGAATAGCCTTTGTTTGTTTGTCAAATCGATCTTGAATAAACTCTGGAATCGTGGTAATTCCTGAACGCATATATTTTGGTAGCAGATAAATTGCTGTAAATATCATAGCAATTGCAGCCAGCGTTTCCCATGCCATTACCAAAACACCTTCTGTGAATGATTGTCCGTTTAGTCCAACTATTTGTTCTGCTGAAAGATTTGTTAGCAGTAAAGAACCTGCTATGGTAATAAATCCGAGGCTTCTCCCACCAAGATAGTATCCTTTTGCGGTACTTTCGTCTGTACCTCTGGTGGCATACCACGCAATAAATGCTACTAAAAGTGTAAAACCAATAAATGAAACGATTGATAATGTGTCCATAAGTTAGATCTTTTTAAATTGAATTAAACCACAAGCAGGCGTTTCTACTTCATATAAACCTTCGCTTAGTGTAGAATTGTATCGACTGATTACTTTCCCCATACAATTAGAAATTGTAACGCTATATTGTCCTAAATCAAGCATACTTTTTATCACAACCGAAGTTGTTAATTTTCCGTTGATGATATCTATTACATCTGCCATTTCGGATATTTGTACAACGTGATCGTCAAAGACTCCCATAATTAAGTTTCCATTTTTAGAGACTTGATTTAATGGATAGTTTGCCAATGGTCGTGATGGAATAAAGTGTCCTGTGGTAATTGTGTCTTTGTTACTGTTCCAGTAATTTGTGTAAAATTTAATCATTTTTAAGTGATTTTCAGGAACATTTCGAAGCATTACTGAAATTTGAGGTACACCAAAGAGCGTATTTACCAATTGTAATGCTGCAACTTCTAGCTTTTCATCATTATGCCATGTAATCATATCACTGTGTACTGCTGTATTTCCTGCCAACATTTTGATATCTGCAATACGAACACGATTCATTACTCCATCGCCAGGACAATCGAATGCACGAAACATGTTTCCATATTTTCGCATGGCCGGACCTGTGTATTTTTGTCTAAATTCTATAAATACGTCAGGGTTTATATTGCGTAATGTATACATAACATCCATGAGCAGCCTGTCTACTGCTTCATTGATGGAATGATAATCCATTTCATCATTCTTATCGCGTAAGGTATCTGGATAGAGTTTGAAATCGTCAATAAAATCAAGCTTAAAGCCATCTAAATTCCAGTCGACTAAAGCTGTTTTGTATATATTAATAAGATAGTTTCTAACTTCTGGATAACGTGGATCAAATACTGGTGCCCAACGGTGGTTTTCTGTTAAGAATTTTCCTTTGAAACGTTTGTAAGCTTCTGATTTTTTTCCACAGAAAGGAACAGAATACCAGAAACCAACTTTCATTCCTGTTTCATGTACGCGATTTACAAATTCTTTAGTTTTTGACAAACGATCTGGATTCCAATCGCCTGTATAATCATATCCACGATTGTTATCGTTGGTTTGCCAGCCATCATCAATGACGATGGTTCTATATCCTAGACTGTATGCAAGTTTACATTCTTCAACCAAAGCATCTTCTTCTAAATCTTGATGAAATTGATACCATGTTGAATATAAAGGTGTTTGGGCTATTTCTGGCACAAATGCAGGTGTAAGATTTTCAAAACTTTCCCACCACGTAGAAACTTCACGAATAGCTTCTGAAAAGTGTTTTTCTTCTGAATCGATTCGAATTTGTACATTGAAATGATTCAATTTTGAATGACGTTCTGCAAACATCGTGATATGACAGTAGAAGCAATCGTCTTCTTCACGTATGACTGCATCTAATTCTAATTTATTGATTGCATTTGAACATGCAAACGTATGTCTATTTTCATCATTATTTCCAAATAGCGAGATGATTGGAGAATCGATAGAAATACGTGATTCCATTGGCTTTAGTTCCCAATCGGCTTGAATACGTTTTGCAAAATCTGTTGTAGGTTTCCAAATACCTTTGATATTGTGTGCTGGAATTTTCCACTTTACTGTAATTGGTCCTGGAATTTCAGGTTGAACAGCTGTAATGTTAAGTTCATAGATCGAAATTCCATTTTTACTGTAAATTTCGTTCAAATGCGATTTAAAGTTCGCTGAGTTTCCAACGATTTGAATTTCTGTTTTAGGGATTATATGGTTTGCTGTCATCATTATTTTTATCGTTCTTTTATGGTAAAGATTTTTGCTGTTGTACTATTGCGTGACGCTAAAATCAATTCTTCTCCTGTATTTGATTGGAAGCCTAGTATGTGATGCGATTGTTCGGGCACATAAAACCCTGAAGTTTCAGTTGAAATTACTTCAAAACCATTATTGCTACCTTTGAGGTATATACCAATCAAAGCATCATGTAAACCGTAGTTGGTTTCTGCTGTTAAATCATTTCCAACTAATAAAGCATCCATAAAACCATCATTATCTATATCTTTTACTAGAATATCATTGATAGGAGCCATTTGGCAAGCTTCTGGAAGTTTAGTGATCTGGTAATTTCCGTCACCTAGGTTTTCTACATAACTACTTGAAAATGTCGTAGCTTTTAGTGTTTCTGCTTCTAGATTTTCTATGTTGAGTAATTCAGTGAAACTAACTTTTGCAAATTCTTCGTAGGTTAAGTATCTATCTTTTAGTTTTACCAATTGCTTCATGACATCGTCACGTGTTTGTACTGGTAAAAGTGTATTGTTATTTTTAGGATCATTGAAGTATTGTGCTATAATTGGATCTGTACTTCCGTTACTGTCAAAGTCTTTTTTGTAAACATATACAGGTTTATTTTCTTTTGGTAATACAAAACCATTTTCTCCTTGATTTCCTACAATAAAATCTATATCGCCATCCTTATCGAAGTCTGCTACTTCAATAGTATTCCACCAACCAAAAGTTTCTACAGGTACGTTTGAAATATTTGTAAAGTTGGGTATTGATTTTTCTAGTTTTCCTTTGTTGTTTAGTAAGATTGTGATTGGCATCCACTCACCTACTACAATTAAATCGTCCCAACCATCATTATTGATGTCTTGCCATTTCGCATCAGTAATCATTCCTAGATTTTGAAGTACAGTATTGTTTGCTTCTGAAAAATTACCATTATTGTTGAGTAACAATTGACTTTTAGGCGTTTGCGGATAGCTTCCTTTTATAATTCTGCTTCCGACGAAGATATCAACGTCACCATCTTTATCGAAATCATTTGGTCGAACACATGCACTGACTTCTGTCACTTTTGGCAACTTGTTTTCAGCTTGACTGAAATTACCTTTACCATCATTTAAATAGATACGATCTTGTAATAACGGTGCATTTTTTTGAACTTCAGTTCCGCCACTAGCGATATATAAATCCAAATCGCTATCATTGTCAATGTCTACAAAAACGGCGTTTGTATCTTCATGTTTACTGTCTAATTCTTGTTTGAGTTCAAAGTTCCCATCTTTGTTTTGTGTCCAAATTGTCGAAGGTTCACCTTTGCTTCCACCGATAAATAATTCGTCTCCGATTTTATTATCAATATTTGCAGCAGTAATACAAGGTCCAAATTTAGAATATTGACGCATTAATAAGTGTTGCAATACATAGTCATGACCTCGATTTTCTTTGTGTGTGAAGTTTAGTTTATGCGAAACATCAGTTAGAATTGTTTCAGTTGTATTTTTTTGTGAATTTTCTTTTGTAGCCGATTTTATATTTACAGTAACAATAGCATTTATTTTTACATTATTCGCTTTAGAAATACTTCCATTTGGCCAAGTGATTTTTAGTGAATCAACTGCGGTATTTGACGCGAGACCAAAGTGTACTATTGGTTCCATTGACGATAAATAGCCTCGAATTACTGTTTGGTATTGGTGCTGTGATTTTCCATTTTGCCAAATCGTTACTTTTGCTCCAATGGCTTTTGCGTTGTCTTTTTCGCCAATTAATTTTACTCTTAAATAGTTGTTTTTTTCAAACTTTTCAGCATTGTTCTTTAATAAGAAAGCTTTCTGATTGATGTTGTTTACCACCAAATCTAAATCGCCATCATTATCAAAATCTGCATACGCTGCGCCATTTGAGAATGAATTTTTCGCTGTTTTCCATGCTTCGCTTACGTTATTAAACTGAATGGCTCCATTATTTTCATAGAAATAGTTAGGTAATTTTACACTTGGAATTTTGTTGAGCAATTCTCGCAAACGTTTCGTTCGCGATTCTTTGCTTCCAAACATGGTATTTTGTGTAGAATAATTGATGAAGTCTAAATCTGTTAAGTCTTTTACATATCCATTAGTGATGTACGCATCTTTGTCTCCATCATTGTCAAAATCTGCCAGAATTGGCGTCCAACTCCAATCGGTAGAAGCCATTCCAGACATATAGCCTACTTCACTTGCTTTCAAAATACTATCATTCAGCATTCCGTTGTGTAATTGTAGAGTATTGTGCATGAACTGCGAGTTGTAATTGTTACGCTTTGAGAGTTCGTATTTGTCATAATTCATAACACCTAACATGCGTTTTTGACGATCATAGCTTTCTGGTAACATATCAACTACCAAAATATCTGGATTTGCATCATTGTTGATGTCTGCAATATCAACGCCCATTGCATTGTATGTAATGTGACTTAGAAATTGTTTGTTACTTTCAGTAAAACCTTGGTGTTTGTTAGTTTCTGGATTGTTTCCATTGTTGATGTAGAGTAAATCTTCTGTAATAAAATCGTTGGAAACATAGATGTCTGGTAAATTATCATTGTTAAAATCTTGAATGTTTACACCTAATGAAAATCCTTTGTAAGTAATGCCTAAACTGTCTGAAACATCTGTAAATACAGGATGATTCGCGCCTTCTTTACGATCGTTTCGTAATAAGATGTCTGCTAGATTTTTTGGCATGTAGTTTTTTGGTACTGGAGAGTTTTTATCAAATTTCACATTTCCGTTTCGTGTGATGAATACATCTAAATCTCCATCAAGGTCATAATCAAAAAAGACCGCTTGTTGGCTGTAATTTCCGTCTGCCAAGTTGTATTCCGCTGCTTGTTCTTTGAATGTTGGAATTCCTTCTTTATTTACACCTTGATTGATATATAGCAGATTTTCACAATCATTTTTACAGTTTGCTCCACCAACATTTAGATAAATGTCATCAAAACCATCTGAATTGATATCAACAACAGAAACTCCTGTAACCCAACTATTTGTTTGAAAATTTGCTTTTTCATTGATGTCTTCAAACTTGAAATCACCTTTGTTCAAGTATATTTTCGAGGATACTTGATTTCCAGTGAATACAAGATCAGAAAGACCATCATTATTAAAATCACCAATACCAACACCTCCGCCGTTGTATGCATATTGAAACATGACCACATTTATGGAGTCATCTTCTGTAATGGTATTATTAAAATATATGTTGGATGTTGATGCTTTTACATAGGAGAATTTTGTATTTGAGTTTTCTGTGTTACAGGAAACTAAAAGACAAACGAGTAGAATTATGAAGCAGATGTTTTTCAATTGTATCACTATTTTTTTTACTAAAAATATAATTATTAGTTGAGGAAAAGCCAAGTTTAGGGAAACTTGACTTTTCGTCAATTAATTAAAAAACTAATCCAAATAGTTTAATTAACACTTATTGTAATATCAATTCTATATTAGAATATATTTATGTTTTTAATTTTCAACACTTTAAACAAAAGTGTCAAATCGAATAAAGTTGAGATCAAATAAAACTGATATTTATAATTTCTCAACTGTATTCGAAGTGACAAGCGTTTGATTTTTTGAACTCAAAAATTCTTAATAAAAACTCTCGTAGTATTAAAAAATCAAAGCTATTTTACTTTTGCATCGAATAATAAAAAAACTTTTTTTAGCATGTTTTTAATATCCTGGATTCTGTGTTAGATTAGGGTTCGCATCTAATTCAGAGTTTGGTATCCAGATTAATTCATGCTTTGAAGCTTGGTATGTTCCGCCACTTAACGATTTTGGATGGTATGTTTGTGAACCATTTGTTACGTGAAGTGATGTGTTTCCTAAGTAATCATCTGCCAATCCCCAACGTACTAGATCAAAGAAACGATGTCCTTCTCCTGCTAATTCCATTGCTCTTTCGTTAATAATTGCTTGGCGCATATCTGCTTGACTCAACGTTGTAGAGATTGGAGCTAAACCTGAACCTGGTCTTTCTCGCACCATGTTTACATAACCACCAGCTGCAGCAGTCATTCCATCTTCGTTTAAGGCTTCTGCTAACATTAATAATACATCTGCATAGCGAATAATTCTCCAATTGTTTCCAACGTTTGTTCCTAAGAAATCTACTTCTCCTCTAGTTCCTAAATCCATTCCTGAATATTTTTTAGAAAAAATTGCTTCTACATTTGCATCTGTAGCTACAGGAATATCATCTACGAAATCTGTCATAAATGGAAGTCCTCCATATCCAGTAGCTCCTGTATAATTGTATGCTAAGGTTTCGTTTCTTCTAAATGTATCTCCATTTGCTTCAAATAAAGCTCTTAACCAAGGATTTACTACGTGACTTTGATCTGGAGATTTTGCAGGCGGTGCATAATCAATATGATAGTTACCCATAGTTCCTGTTTGTGGAATGTCTGATCCCCAAACAAAGTTTGCCTGTCCTAAGAATTGTAATTCGAATACAGATTCTGAATTGTTTTCGTTGGTTGTTGTAAAGTTATCTCCAAATTGAGCTGCTGGTAATAAACTGTATTGTCCTACCAAATCATCTAAGGTTTGATGTGCGTTTGCCCATTGTCCCATGTATAAATAACTTTTCCCTTTCAACGCTCTTGCAGCTCCAGAAGTTGGGCGACCAAGATTTTCTCCTGACCAGCTAGATGGTAACATTTGTTCTGCCATTTCTAAGTCTGCAATAATTTGAGTCCAAACAGCTTCTGGTGTTGCTTGGTTCACTAATAAATTATCTAAATCTGGCAAATCAGTAATTAAAGGTACATTTCCGTAAAGATTTACTAAGTACCAATAATCAAATGCTCTTAAAAAATATGCCTGACCAACTAATGCGTTGTAATCTTCTGTTGAAATGGCAGTTGTGGATGTGTTTACAATAATATTGTTACATCTTGCGATAGATTTATACAATTCTTGCCAAGGTTCTGTAGCCCAACGATCGCCAGGATTTCCTTGAAATGTTGACATTGCCGTATTGCTTCCGAAAGGAAAAATATTGAATTCATCTGAACGAAGCAGTGCGCCTGTATGCACAATTCTTCCCCAGAAAAACGTTCCTGTTATTGGGTGAAATGCTCCATTTACAGCAGCTTCTACTTGTTCTACGGAAGTACCAAAGTTTGCTGTTGAAGTGGCGTTATTGTTTTGCTGATCTAAGATATCATCAGAACAAGCAGCTACAACAAACACCAACACTAATGTTAGCAAACTAACGACTGATTTTAGGTTAAATAATTTTTTCATCTTTATTTTTTTTTATTTTAAAAAGTTGCTTGTAGTCCAACACTAAATGTACGTGCATTTGGGTATGCTCTTGCATCTAATCCTCTTCCTAATAATGGATTTACATTTGGTCTTACTCCAGGGACACCTGAATTTAAGTTTGCTCTACCACCATTTGTTGAGGCAACATCTGGATCGTAACCACTGTAATTTGTAATTACGAATACGTTTTGAACATTTAACGATAATCGAACATCGTTTATCCAATCTACACCTAAGAATCCGTTTTCGAAATTGTATCCAACTTCTAAGTTTTTAAGTCTGAAGTATGATCCGTCTTCTACGAAGAATGATGAAGGTTCTCTATTTCCTCCTGGATCAGCTTCTGTTGCAATTGGAATGTTTGTATTTGTATTTGTCGGTGTCCATGCGTTTAATACTTCTGTCAATTTACCACCATCTTGCCAAAGAATGTTGTAATAACGGCTTAAGTTGTAAATTTCATTTCCTTGTACACCATTGAAACTTAATGCGAAATCAAATTTCTTATAATTAGCTGTGATATTTAAACCATAAGTAAAATCTGGTGTTGGATCACCAATAATTGTTTTATCATCATCATCTACGGTTCCGTCTCCATTAGTATCTACTCGTACAAAGTTTCCTGTTGCGGGATCTACTAAATCTTCAACAACCCAACCATAAAATGCTCCAACTGGTCCGTTTGCCTCTGTTCTGTTCACCACACGTAAGTCTTCATCAATTCCAGGTCCTAAGATTGTTGCTGGAATGTCTTCTGCTTCGTTTTTAAGATTAAAAGAGAAGTTAGTTCCAATTGTATATGTAAAATCTCCTTCAGATTTATTGTAGCTTAAGTCAAATTCAAAACCATTATTTACTAAGGTTCCTGCATTTCTTGTAACTGGCAAACTTACACCTGACGTTGATGGTACATTAATTGGCACCAATGCATCTTCTACATTTTTAGAGTAGTAATCTGCTGTGAATTTGATTTTGTTATCTAACAACGCCATATCAATACCAATATCAAATGTTTTTGTTGTTTCCCATACTAGGTTTTCATCTGCTAATGTTGTTTGCGCTAAACCAGTTGCCGTAGTTCCACCAAAACTTGCATTAGATTGATTTGCTAAGAACACTGCTTGTGTTGGGTAAAACTGATCTGGATAGGATCCTAATTCACCATATGAAGCTCTGACTTTAAAGAAGTTAATCAATTCTGATTTCCAAAATTCTTCACTACTTACATTCCAAGCTCCTGAGAACGCTGGAAAATAACCAACTCTATTTTTTTCTGCAAATCGTGAAGAAGCATCGCGTCTTACGGTTGCTGAGAATAAGTATTTGTTATCATATCCGTAGTTTACTCTACCAAAGTATGATAATAAAGCTGCTTCATTGCTAGCTCCGAGTGTTTGTGTAACTGAAGTTAAAGCACTTGCTACTTGAATTGAGTTTGCAGGTGTTCCTTCTCCATATACTCCATTACTATCTTGTTTTTCAATAAATCGTGTATGACCTAATACAACTCCAAGTTTGTGAACATCATTAAATGTTTTATCGTATGAAATTGTTGGCTCAAATAATAGGTTTACATCATCTTGTACAAAATTTGTTAGATCATTTAGTTCGTTTACATTACGAACAGGATCGATACTATTTCCACTTGTTACTGAATTTGTCATTAAGTATGTTGGTGTAAACTGAAAGTTTGTTCTATTTCTATAGTCAACACCTAAATTTACAGATGCTTTTAAGTTTTCTGTAATTTCATAATCAATTTTCAAGCTTGCGAACATTGTTCTTGTAGTCTCTAAATTGTTTTCTAAAGAAGCCAATCCGAATTGATTTACACCACCAGGACCATGAATTGGATCAGTTGGACCAGCAAAACCGCCATCATTATTTGGGTCAGACAATGCAATTGTTGGCGCTGTTGTTCCATCAAAACCATACCAATTATTCTCTTGAAGTTTTCCTTCTGTTAATCCTAAAGATTGTGTAACTGTGAATTTTCCTAATTCGTGTTTTGAGTTGAAACGTGCGTTTAATCGTTTAAATCCTGAACCAACTAAAATACCATCTTGGTAAAAATAGTTTACAGAACCAAAGTACGATGATTTTTCACCTCCACCTGAAATAGACAGTCCGTAATCTTCTACAATTCCTGATTGTAATGATTCTTCTTGCCAATCTGTATCTACACCATTCCAAGCAACTGTTGTTGACGAACCGTCATTGGCGAAACGCTGATTTAAGTAATTCGTATATTGTTGACCGTTGATAAAGTCTAACTTCTTACTTGGCGAATCAACACCAATTCTAGAGTTAAATGTCACCCTTAATGCTTGGTCTTTTTTTCCGTGATTTGTTGTGATTAAAACTACACCATTTGCAGCTCTTGATCCGTAAATTGCTGCTGCTGCCGCATCTTTTAAGACTGAAATGTCTGCGATATCTTTTGGGTTTACATAATCCATATTATCAACAAACAATCCATCAACTATATATAGTGGATCTGCATTGCTTAAGGAGTTTATACCACGAATGAATACGTTTGCAGAACCTCCTGGCTGTCCACCAAAACTTTCCACTTGTATTCCTGGCAATTTACCTTGTAAAGCTACCGTTGGATTTCCTGCAATGGTATTAGCAATTTCTTTTCCTTTTATGGTACTTACCGCACTTGTTGCTTGTCGCTTACTAGAAGTTCCATATCCGACAAGGACAACTTCATCAAGAGCAGCTGTATCTTCTATTAATGTTACATCGAGAGTTGCGCTTCCATCATAAGCGACTTCTTGTGTTTTGTATCCTACATAGCTAAACACGATAATATCGCCAGTATTTACGTCATTTAATGTGTATTTCCCGTCAAAGTCGGTAACAGCACCATTTGAGGTACCTTTTACGGTCACATTTACACCTGGAAGCGGAATAGTTCCGTCGGTAATTGTCCCCGAAACTGTTTGTGCATTTACTGCAAAACCAAATAAAACAAAGGTCATACAGCATAATAGTCTTATTAATTTTTTATCCATAAGAATATTGTTAAGGTTAGTTAGTTGATTAATTTATTCGTTTTTTTAAATGTAAATATTACGCTTATTAGTTTTTTCATAAAAAAATCTAAGACGGCTGGCCATCTTAGCTAAGAGCGAAATACAAAACTGTGATACAGTATGCTACTCTACAAATATACATTATTTTTTCACACAATTAACATATCGTCAAAAAAAAGTTAAAAAATTTACAAATAATGCATTGAAAACTTTTTAATTCTGCATTATAATGAATTACGTCTTTTTATCTCTGAAGGAATAATTCTATGAATTGGTGTTTGATGTTTTACATATGAAGCAGATTCTTGCGCCATTTTTTTAAAATCTGCGGAGATGGTTGTGATGCCTCCGAAGATAATTTCCTTTACATCATTATCATTGTGCGCCAAAATACCAACTTCCTTTCCAATGGAATAATTAGCATATTTACAATCACGTAAAACTTGCCATAAATGTGTATCACTTATGAAAAAATAGAGTGTATTTGGTTTTACACTGCCTTGATTGTATTTTTTTTCAATCGTTCCTTTTATGTTGTACGTTTTGATAAATTTTTTGAAAGCATTTTTTATTCCAATTGGATAATCGGCATCATCGCGAAAGAATAAAGTCATTTTCTTATATTTATTGATCGCTGGTAATAATTCTTCCAATCGCTGATACGTAGAACGCTCAAATTCTTGAGAAATATAAGAATATTCATTTGCCATATGAATGAATCTATCAATGATTAATAGTTTATCTGATGGAATTTTTTTTAAGATCGTAGGCATTTCCAGTGTTGGAATTGGCGCTATAACATACATTCCGTATTTTCCTTCTATACTACTTAAAATGTTTTTAAAAACGTCTAGATTGTTATGATGAAAAAATACGTCTATATGATATTTTTTACCTAGTTCTTTTCTAAATGTGTTGTAAAAATCTTCTTGAAATGAATGAAACGCAAATAAAAGCAACGCAACTTTAAGTTTTGTACGCGTGTTAATGTTAGAAATATAGTAACCTTTAAATTGCTTAGATTCTACTATACCTTTACTTTTTAAATCTTCATATGCTCTTACTATTGTTTTTCGAGCAAAACCTAGTTTTTGTACAGTAGCATTAATAGAAGGCAAACGATCTCCTTTTTTTAGCGTTTTGTCATTGATAGCATTTATAATACCATTAACTAACTGCTCATGTTTAGAGTGTATACTTTCGTTTTTGAGTTCTATAATTTTTTCAAATACAGCATCCATGAATAGCAGTACAATTTAGATTTCAAAGTTAATACCTTTTGCTATTAACTCTTGATATTTTTCATGATTAAATTTATAATAAAATGCACCTTTTTTTGAAGAAGATTTGTCTTTTTCTTCTAGTTTGATCAATACACCAAATGATAATACTTTTTTTCTAAAATTACGCGAGTCCATACTTTTTTGATAGATGGCTTCGTATAAACTTTGCAATTGAGGTAAGGTAAATTTTTCTGGAAGCAACTCAAATCCAATTGGTTGATAACGTGCTTTGCGTCGCAAACGTGCTAAAGCATCTTTCACCATTTGATCATGATCTAATACTAATTCAGGCAATTCATCAAACGGATACCAAATAGCATTGTGTTTTTCAACCAAGGTTTTGTCATACTCTCCTATTCGTATTAATGCATATTGCCCTATAGAAATACATCTGTAACCTGCATCACGATCTGCCGCATTGTAGGTTTTTAATTCTTCCATGAAAACATTTTGCAAACCTGTAATTTCTTTGAGCACTCTATTGGCAGCTGTGGTAACACTTTCATTTAGTTTTACAAAACTTCCAATAAGTGACAAAGCTCCTTTTTGTGGTTCTATCCTACGCTTAAAAACTAATAATTTCAGTACGCCATCATCAAAACCAAATATAATACAGTCGGTGGCAACATACATTTTATCATGCATGCTATAACTGTCTTCTTTCCACATATAATCTATATTAATTTAAAAGATATTATTCACTATTTGCTCATTTCAAAAGTAGTTAAATTAATTGAGTTGCATACTTCTGATAAAATTCATCTTTGCAAAAAAATAATAAACGTATTTTATACATTTATTATTTTTATTGTATATTTACCCATCTAAATTTTTATTTTGCATACACTCAATCAACATTATTTCAAAGATTTTAAACCTTTACTTACGGTACATTCTCCAGGAAGAATCAACTTTATTGGTGAGCATACCGATTATAATAATGGTTTTGTTTTACCAACTGCTATCGATCGTACAATTAGTTTCAAATTTCGAAAGAATGATACCAGTTCTACCTGTAATATTTACAGCAAAAGTTACAATGCTTTTTTACAAGTAGATTTGACACATGTTCGCCCTAGCGAGAATGAATGGGAGAATTATGTTTTAGGAGTAATTCATGAATTGTTACTTAGAGATGCTTCATTGGAAGGTTTTGACTGCATTATTGAAAGCGAACTTCCAATTGGCGCAGGAATTAGCTCTTCAGCAGCATTAGAATGCGGAATGGCAATTGGATTAAATATTTTATTCAATCTGAAACAACCCTTAGAAGAATTGATCTTACTTTCACGTGATGCAGAACATCGCTTTGTAGGAACAAATTGTGGAATTATGGATCAGTTTGCTGTGGTAATGAGTAAAAAAAACCATGTACTCCTACTCGATTGTAAATCTCTTGATTATGAATTGATTCCTGTAGATATTTCTCCGTATAAGATTCTATTGCTGAACACCAATGTTTCACATAATTTAGCTACTAGTGAATATAATAAACGACGTGAAGAGTGTGAGTTGGGCGTACAAGTGATTCAACAAAAACATACAGAGGTACAATCGTTACGAGATGTTACGTTGGCTATGTTAGAATCAGTGAAAGAAGAATTAAATATAACTACTTATAAACGCTGTCGGTATGTTATTTCTGAAAACGCAAGAGTTTTAAAAGCCGTACAGGAATTAAAAAATGGAAATTTAGAAGCTTTTGGAGATTTAATGTATTTGTCACATGAAGGTTTGCAAAATTTATATAATGTAAGCTGCGATGAATTGGACTTTTTAGTAGATTATTCTAGAGAACACGAACATATAGTAGGTTCGAGAATGATGGGCGGTGGTTTTGGTGGCTGTACAATTAATATTATTCATGAAAGCGCTGTCGAAGCTTATACAAAGACAGTTTCGGAAGCATACAAAAATCATTTTAAGCGAGAATTAACAGCAATTGTTGTTAATCCAAGTCAAGGAACTTTTATCAAAAATTAATCATTAAAAAACCATTGTTATGCAGCCAAAAACAACATTAAAATCTTTAGCGAAAATTTTAAATGTTTCCGTTTCTACTGTATCAAAATCTTTGGGAAATAATGATGAAATTAGCGAAGAAACAAGGCAACGAGTTAGAGCTTTAGCTAATGAATACAATTATATCCCAAACCAGTATGCCGTTAGTTTACGAAAGGGAACCACAAAAACGATTGGTGTAATTATCCCGAATATTTTAAATCCATTTTTTGCAAAAGTATTGATTGGATTAGAAGAAGTATTGTCTAAAAAAGGATATCATGTTATTACATCTATTTCACATGAATCTACTTCGAAAGAGGTTCGTTGTATAAAAACTATGTCACGCGGTTTTATTGATGGATTGATTATGTGTTTGGCAAAAGAAACACAAGTTAGCAAAGCGTACTCACATTTAGATTCTATTGTACAACAGAAGTTGCCAATTGTATTGTTTGATCGTATTCACAACGATTTACAATGTGATAAAGTTATAAATGATGATTATGAAGCATCTTACAACACAACTACACATTTGATTAGAGATAAAGGTTGTAAAAATATTGCTTTGGTATCTTCTATTTGTGGTATTCACTTAGGAAATTTACGTATGGAAGGCTACAAACAAGCATTGCAAGATCATGGTATTGAAGTAAATGAAAAATATATTATCAATTCTCCTAATTTGACGGATTTTACAACGCGAATTCCAAGTCTTTTGAAAGATAAAACAATTGATGGATATTTTGGTGTAAATGAATCTGCAACAATTAGAACAATCAATACAGCAAAGAAAATGAATTATGATGTTGTTAAAGAATTACCTATTGCAGCATTTTGTAATACTTCTCAGTTACGTAATCATCCTTCATTAATTATTGTAAATCAGCATGCGGTTGAAATTGGTCATAAGACTGCTCAATTGATGTTAGATCGATTACAAAAAGATACACGAAAAACTTATACAACCACCACTGTAAAAGCAAGTATCGATTATAAAAACCAAAGAAATACGACTTATAAAACACATTAATATCTAATGAAACAAAAAATAATTGTTACGGGAGGTTGTGGCTATATTGGCTCACATACCGTTGTTGAGTTGATCACTCATAATTTTGAAGTTGTTATTTTAGACGATTTATCAAATTCAAACATAAAAACCTTAGACCGTATTGCCAAAATTACTGGGATAAGACCCATTTTTGAACAACTCGATTTAAAAAATAGTGAACAAACAAAAGCAGTTTTCCAAAAACATAAAGATACTGCTGCAGTGGTTCATTTTGCCGCGTATAAAGCTGTGGCCGAATCAGTTCAAAATCCTGTAATGTATTATAAAAATAACTTTTTCTCCTTACTAAATACACTTGAAGCACAGTTAGAACAAGGAATTAATAATTTTATCTTTTCTTCTTCTGCGACTGTTTATGGAGAACCAAAAAAACTACCAATTACTGAAGAGAATCAAGTGCAGCGTCCTTTTTCTCCATATGGAAATACAAAAAAAATTGCTGAAGAAATTTTAGAAGATATGGTGAAAGCTCATCAAGATTTTTCAACAATTTCACTGCGTTATTTTAACCCTATTGGAGCACATTTATCTGGCAATTTAGGCGAATTACCCAATGGAATTCCAAACAATTTAATGCCATATATTACACAAACAGCTGCGGGAATTAGAAAAGAATTGCAGGTTTTTGGAAATGATTATGATACGAAAGATGGTACCGCAATTCGCGATTATATTCATGTAGTTGATTTGGCAGATGCGCATGTAAAAACTGTAAAACGTTTATTAAATAAGAAACAAGAGAAGTCTTTGGAAATCTTCAATTTGGGAACAGGAAATGGTTACACGGTTTTGGAAGTGATTCAATCTTTTGAAAAAATCACCAAAAAACCATTGAATTACAAAATTGTAAGTAGACGTGCAGGCGATGTTCCTGCATTGTATGCTTCTACCGAATTGGCAAAGGAAAAGTTGAATTGGGAAACACAATTAAATATTGATGATATGGTTGCTTCTTCTTGGAAATGGGAAGAAAATTTAAAGAACGAAAAAAACTAATTCATGGACATTTTGAAAGAACCACATATTAGAAAAAACATATTAACTGGTGACGAAGTTTTGGTTTCACCGCATCGTACTAAACGTCCGTGGCAAGGAAAAGAAGAAAATAAGACTGTTGCAGAAAATGTTGCTTATGATGCTACTTGTTATTTATGTCCAGGAAATACACGCGCTAGCGGAGATGTAAATCCTACTTATGAAGATACTTTTGTATTTACGAATGATTATGCAGCTTTAAAAAGTGATACAGAAACAACAGATTATGTTGATGGATTATTGGAAGCAAAAAGTGAAAAGGGAATTTGTAAAGTAGTTTGTTTTTCTCCTGATCATTCGTTAACACTTTCAAAGATGAAAATTTCCGCGATTGAACTTGTGATTGAAACATGGAAACATGAATTTAAAGAACTATCAGAGATTCCTTTTATCAATAGTGTACAGATTTTTGAAAATCGTGGTGACATTATGGGATGTAGTAATCCACATCCACACGGTCAAATTTGGGCACAGAAATCTATTCCGACTGAGCTCCAAAAGAAAACTGCTAATTTTCAGAGATACCATGTTTCTAATCCTTCCCAAACCTTATTGGAAGCCTATATATCTCAAGAAATTGAGACTAACGAACGAATTGTATATACAAACAAACATTTTGTTGTACTAGTTCCATTTTGGGCAGTTTGGCCATTTGAAACCATGATTGTTCCCCAAAAAGCGATGAAAAATATTTTATCCATGACTGAAGAAGAGGTCACATGCTATGCAGATGCAATTAAAACAACTACAAGTGTATATGATCGTGTTTTTAATGTTCCTTTTCCCTACTCTGCTGGAATTCATCAAGCACCAACAAATAATGAATCAAACGATGGCTGGCACTGGCATATGAGTTTTTATCCACCATTGTTACGTTCTGCAACTGTAAAAAAGTTTATGGTTGGATATGAAATGTTTGCTATGCCACAACGCGATATTACGGCTGAAAAAGCAGCTGAAATGTTGAGAGATTTGGTGTGAAAATTAGTTTTTAACTTCTCATGTAATTAGAGCTAATTCTACAAAAAGAAGCATTGATGAACGAGTAAAAAATCAATTTCACTTCAATTTTGCTCAGTATAAACTTCCCATTTAGTACATACAAATAGCTAACTAGACGTGTTTTTAGCTAAAGATATATCGAAACTGTACTCCTTATAAACAAAACTCTATAAAAAAATAACCCTCTCAAATTGAGAGGGTTTATAAAAGGGTGAAAGACCGGTTTCGAACCGGCGACCTCCGGAACCACAATCCGGCGCTCTAACCAGCTGAGCTACAATCACCATTTGTTTTGCGGATGCAAATATAAGCTATTTGTTTTCCTATACAAAGTATTTTTTTAATTTATTTGATAACATTTTTTATATACATGATTTTGAAAAGATTAGCTTTTACTTTTTATCCCTAGTTTTTAATCACTAATGAGTTTACGGTACAAAATGCATGCAACCATGTGATAGTGTCGCTACACAGTCACAAGGAATTTCTACATAATTCACATGGAAAGTTTCCGGACTTATTTCACATAGAGGAATCAAGACAAAAATCAAAACTAGAAGTATTGCCATCATTTTTGTACGCACCGAATATGTGCGCGTATTTGATGAATATTGAAATCGTAACGGATCGTGTATGTGCTCTTGTTCCATAACTTAGTTATAAATTGATTTATCTTCAAATTTAATAAAATCCAAAACAAGAGAATTCATAGAAACAATAAAAAGAAGATTTACCATTCATTGGGAATGTATGTTCATTGATTTCATACAAAGGAATGATACAAAAAAGCAGAACCAATGCAATTGCCATCATTTTTGTACGCAGCGAATATGAACGCGTATTAGTTTCATATTGAAATCGTAACGGATCGTATGTATAATTATCCTTTTCCATCTTATATTAGATCATCTAGAGAGTCTATAGCGACATAACGCTCTACCGTGAAACCTTCTGCATAGTCAACACCTATTAAACGTCCTAAATCACGCGCTCTGTAATTAATACTGTCTATAAAGTTTTTACTTGTGATAGGCGTTTCTGCTTCGTTACTGTTTGGATCATAAAACTGCGAACTATAGGCCATTACCGCGTCGTGTTTTTTGTCTATAAATCCTGATACATCTACTACAAAATCCGGCTCAATATTTTTCCATTGAATGTAATGATAAACTTGTTTTGGTCGCCATTTCTCTTGTATTTCTCCATTAAGTTGAGTTTCAATTTTCAACAATCCGCTTAAAAAACAAGCATCACTTACAAGCTGACTTCCTTTTCCGTGATCTATATGGCGATCATCAATTGCATTACAGAGTACGATTTCTGGCTGATATTTACGAAGTATTTTTATAATTTCTAATTGATGTTCCTTATCATTCTTAAAGAAACCATCTGCAAAGGCTAAATTTTCACGAATTTCCACGCCTAATACGTTGGCTGCATTCGCTGCTTCAATGTCTCTTAAATCGGCTGAACCACGTGTTCCTAGCTCTCCGCGTGTCAAATCGAGAATACCAACTTTTTTTCCCTTGGAAATTTCTTTAGCAATCGTAGCTCCACAACCCAATTCAACATCGTCAGGATGCGCGCCAATGGCTAATATATCTAACTTCATGTTTTACCTATTTTTTGTATTACACAAAGTTACGCTATTTTATTCAAGTGTATTTTTATGTCGCCAACCTCTTTTTTCTAAATGACGTACATTTTCTGTATCTCGTATAGAAATGAGATAGTTAGCCAAATGTTTCAACTCAGTGTCGTGTGTTTCGCCTTCAAACGGATAAATGTAAATAGCATTTCCGTAGTTATCTTTTGTCTTTTCTGGTGAATCATCAATGATCAGGATTTTTTCTAATGAGAACCCTTTCTTTTTTAGTTTCTTTAGATGTTTGGCTTGCACATACGTATCTAATTCGTAATCTCTTCGTAATGTACAACGTGACTTTCCCCAAACAAACTCAAAATTTACGGTAGATGGTTTAATTTTTTCTACTAAATCATTTACATACAAATCATCCGCAGAAGACCAAATTGCTACTGAAAAATGTTTACTGATTTCTTCTAAAAAATATTTTAAATGCGGTCTGATATATACATAATAGTTAGCATATTCGAAATCTTCTTCAAGTATTAGTTTTTCCTCTGAAGCATGCAATAATGTTTCATCTAAATCTAATACGACAAGTATAGTATCTGTTGATTTCAATAATGAATGAATTAATTTGTTTTTGGTGATCTATCTTCTGCTACTATTTTATTGATTTGCGGTTGAAGAATCCAAATACCTATTGGATAAAACCATAATAAAAGTGCTTCTTTTACATAATCTCCAAATTTTGCTTCTCTTTGTAATTCTATTGTTTTTAATGTCTTCGAAACAAAGTATAAAAGATAAAACATACAAAACATTGAAAATAAATGCAATGGTAATATGATTGCCATAGAAGGTAACGCAAAGCTAGCAATAGCTTCTGGATTGTTAAACGCATTGCTAAACAAAAGCCCAAATAAGAATGAAAAAAGTGTAATATATACCAACGGAATTATTAGAAACCATTTGAATCTACTCACATTTAGTTTTACATCTAATGGAACATATTTTTGTAAACCAACTCCCATTGACCAAAGCCAACCGAAAAGAAACACTGCATTTAAAATCATAATTACAGGAAATATAGAATACACTGATTGGAATGTATTAATTATGTGTTCAGGGTCTTGATTATCAATATTTGCAAACATGCTTGTAAACATAGACATCATAAAAATCATTTGTATTAAAAATGGTAAAGCAACCATGAGTAAAAATAATTGCCAATGTTTTGCTTTAAGGAATTTTTGTATCATATCTTTTTGATTTACAGAATATAATATGAGTCTTAAGAAAAATCATTTTGTTACTTTTTTTTAAAAATATCTGATAAAAATACTTTTCTAAACTCTCAGAATAAAATACTAACTTATGAATTTTCTCTAATTTTACTTTCCGCAGTGTTTTTCAATTAACTTCAAAGGATCTTCAATATTATATTCTTCTTTCCATTCAGGTTGATACGTGTAACCACTTTCTATGGCTTTATTCCAATATAAACAAGCATTTTGAATATCTTTCAATCCAAAATAGGCATTAGCCATATTGTTATAAGCATATTGATTGGTATCAAAGTTTTCATCGAAAGAAGCATTTGAGCCGATACTTAATGTTTTTTCAAAATCGGCAATAGCCTCTTCAAATCGATGTAGATAAAATAGTGTCAGACCTCTATTATTTAAAGAAACTTTGTCTCTTGGTTTTAGACTTAAAGCAATGTTGAAGTCTTTTAGAGCTTCTTCATACTGTTGTAAACCCATTTTTACTTTTCCTCTATTTAAATAACCACTTTTGTAATTTGGAGAAAACAAAATTACCTTGTTATAGTACTCAAGAGCTTTTTCTGGTTTCCCCCATTTTCCATGCAATAATCCAAGGTTAAAATTAACTGTTACTTTTAATTCAGGATCCTCCAAAGCTTTTAAATACTTTTTTTTAGCTAAGTCAAATCTCGCTGTATTTTCATAAACAATTCCTTGTCCCATGTACGCTAAAGAGTTCTGAGGATCAAGTTGTAAGGCTTTTTTAAAGTTTTTCAAGGCTTTTTCATAATCTCTACGATGCGAATAAAAACTGCCTTTCACCCTGTAATACTTTGATTGGTTAGCGTTGATCGCGATTGCTTTGTTTATATACTCCAATCCTTCTAACGTAAGTGCATTTGAAAGTCCGTTATGAGTTGTATTGCTTAAAATTGAAAAAGCTTGATTATAGTATGCTTCTGCATATTCTGATTGAGTTTCAGAAGGCTTATTACTAACTGTATTGCAACCAATGAATATTGCAACAATAATAAACGTAAATAAAATTCGTATTTGCATGTAATTTTATATTCAATAGTCTTTAGAATTGTTACTTTTTCTTTGCCTTTTTTATAGCTTGATTCAAATCTGAGATAATATCTTTCTTTGCTTCTATTCCTACCGAAAAACGTATCAAACCATCTGCAATTCCTTGTTTTTTGCGTTCTTCTGGTGTCAGTAATGCATGTGAAGTTTGTGTTGGACTTAACACAGTACTTTCTACACCAGCCAAACTCATAGAAGGTTTTATCAGTTTTAACGATTTGAAAAATTTAGAAACATCGTATTCAGGTTTTAACTCAAACGACATCATTCCACCAAATCCAGACATTTGCGATTTTGCCAATTCATAATCTTCATGCGATTTTAAACCTGGATAATATACTTTTGCAACAGCTTCATGTTTTTCTAGATAATTGGCAAGTTTTAATGCATTTTTATTTTGTTCCTTCACGCGAATTCCCAAAGTTTTCATGCTTCTTTCTAACATCCAAACGGTAAAATCACTTAAGCTTCCTCCAAGGTTTTTTCCCAATTGAAAAATACGATCCATGTGTTCTGCGGAAGCGGCAACAGCTCCTGCCAAAATATCACTATGTCCGCCAAAATATTTTGTAGCACTGTGAATGACAATATCAATTCCCATAGTAGCTGGCAACTGATTTACAGGACTTGCAAACGTGTTATCAATCATAGTAACTAACTTGTGTTTTTTTGCAAGTTTTGCTACTTTTCTAATGTCCGTAATTTTCAACAACGGATTGGAAGGTGTTTCAATATAAATGACCTTGGTATTTTTTCGAATTTCTTTTTTGAAATCTTTAATATCTAGACTTTTTGTGAATGAATATTCGATTCCGTATTTATCAAATTCTTCCAATACCAAATTCATCGTTCCACCATACAAAGCATTTTGCAATACTATATGATCACCTTTGTGTAAAAATGCGAGTAAACTTGTACTTACAGCAGCCATTCCACTACCAAAAATCATAGCAGCTTCTGTCTGTTCTAGAGCTGCTACTTTTTTTGATAATGCTTGTTGATTTGGTGTATTAAAGTATCGTGGATATCGTTTTTCGTCAATATCTTCAAAAGCATATGAACTACTTAGGTAAATTGGCGAAACAGCACCTTTAAATTGTTTGTCCTTTACTTCTCCAGTATGTGTACAGACTGTATTGAGTCCTAATTTTTTATTTTTCATCGCTCTAAATTACAAAACTGTAAAATATAAACCTAAACTTTCACGGCTTTCCATTTGCCTCTTTTAAAGACAAACATTCCTATAATTGCGATTAAAACTTCTGCTGCTGTTATTGCCCAAAATACACCTTTTGGACCAAAATCTAGTTGAATTGCCATGATGTATGCAAACGGTAATTGAAACAACCAAAAACATATAAAATTGATGTAGGTTGGAGTCTTGGTATCTCCTGCTCCATTGAACGATTGTATGATAACCATTGCATATCCATAAAAAATATAACCTGCTGCGACAATTTGCAGACAAAGTGCGCCATTTTCTATCACAATTGCTTCATCAGTGAAAAGACTAATGATTTGTTTTGCAAATACAAGATATACGATTGAAACAATTCCCATAAACCAAGCATTGTATTTTCCTGTTTTCCACACAGAAGTTTCGGCTCTTTCTGGTTGATTTGCTCCTAAGTTTTGACCAACTAAAGTTGCTGCTGCATTGCTCATTCCCCAACAAGGTAAAAGTGTAAACATGACTACGCGAATGGCAATGGTATATCCTGCTAAAACATCACTTCCAAACTCTGACATGATACGCATTAAGAAAATCCAGCTAGAAGTTCCAATGATGAATTGCCCAATTCCGCCAAGCGAAATTTTTAAAAGATTCAACATAATTCCTGTTCGTAGTACTAAATCTTTTAATTTAATTTTAATTACGCTCCAACCATAAAATAAGATTCCTAGTTGAAATATTACAGCACTTCCACGTCCAATCGTAGTAGCAATAGCTGCGCCTTCTACTCCATATGCAGGAATTGGCCCGAGTCCGAAAATAAAAATAGGATCTAGTATAATGTTGAGCCCATTAGATAAAATCAAGGCTTTCATAGCAACAGAAGCATTTCCTGCGCCTCTAAAAATGGCGTTGATGAGAAATAGTAACATGATCGTCATGTTTCCTCCTAATAGAATTTGTGTATAACCATAACCTTCTTCTATCAATTCAGGTTCGCCGCCCATGAGTCCTAAGATTTCTTTAGGATAGATGATTCCTATAACGCTGACAATACTTGCGATAAATACACCTAAAAAGATTGCTTGTACAGCCACTTTTGAAGCGCCTTCAGGATCTTTTTCTCCAATTCTTCTGGCTACCATTGCAGTAGCAGCCATACTTACTCCGATTGCGACAGCATATACTAAAGTGACAACAGATTCTGTGAGTCCGATAGTAGCTACAGCATTTGTGCTAACTTGTGAAACGAAAGCTATATCTACAATAGCAAATATCGATTCCATTAACATTTCGAGAATCATAGGAATAGAAAGCATAAAAATTGCTTTGCGTATGCTTCCGGTAGTAAAATCGTTTTGAGAGCCTTTTATAGCTTCTTTAAAATATGAGAATAGTTTTTTGATTGATAATGTAGAGTCTTGTGACATGATGTAATATTATATATTAGAATGAGCAACTTCAAGAAGATTGAGTTGCCAAAAAAGGGTCGATGAAGTATCGACAGGTTCCGAATAATACTACTTACAGTTTCATAATAATACAAATATCGCTTTTTTTTCCGATTATGCAAATCTTTAAAAAAGCGATATTGTTATATGTGTCGCGAATGTTATTACTTTTCAATCCAAGTAATAACAGCTTCGTCGTTTGGTAATGTTTGTGGAGAAATTACTTTTTCTAATTCACCATTTGCGTTTACTAAATACTTCTGAAAATTCCATGCAACGTCAGAATCTTCCAAACCGTTTTGTGATTTTTGTGTTAGGAATTGATATACTTCGTGCATGTCGGAACCTTTTACAGAGATTTTGCTCATCATAGGAAAAGTAACACCATAATTGGCTTTACAGAATTTTGCAATCTGCTGATCGCTTCCAGGTTCTTGTGCACCAAAGTTATTCGCAGGAAAACCTACAATCGTGAAATCTTTGTCTTTGAAAGTTTCGTAAACTTCCTGTAATTGTTCGTATTGTGGCGTTAATCCACATTCGGAAGCCGTGTTGACAAACATTACTTTTTTTCCTTTTAAATTGGCTAGTTTAAAATCGTTTCCAGCAATATCCTTTACTGTAAATTGATGAATTGATCCTTTTTTCATGGTTTTTTCGGGTGTTGTTTTTGTTGCAGCTACTTCTGTTTTAGCTGTTTCTTTCACTTTTTCTTTTGGTTTTGAAGTACAACTTACTGCACACAAAACGAGTAATAGAAATAAAATTCTCATTAGGTTTCTAGTTTTTTGTAAAAGTACGAAAGTATTCGCTTACGTATAGAATACATATCATTCTTTTAACAATATTTAGATGGAATCAAATTTCCAAAAGTCATGATTAGGCAAAGGTGCTTCGTAAGTTATGAGTTCTTTAGAGTCAGAGGCTTCAAAACTAAGTTTCCATGCATGAAGACAAATTGATAACGACTTATATTTTTTATCTGATCCATATTTTTCATCGCCGACAATAGGAAGCCCAATGTTTGCTAACTGTGCGCGAATTTGATGAAATCTACCTGTTTTAGGTTTTACTGCTAAAAGATACCCAATACTATTTTTGCCGATTACTTCATAAGAAAGCATGCAACTCAGTGCATCTTTAGATTTTGTTTGTACAATTTTCGCTTTCTTTTCTTTGTTATTTTTTATGAGAAAATTGACCAAGTTTCCTTTGTTTTTTGCAGGCTTGTTGGTAACAATTGCTAAATAGGTTTTTTGAACTTTTCGACTACTAAATAGGGAATTAAAAGCAACCAAAATACTTTTCTTCTTGGCAAGAATTAAAACACCGCTCGTTACACGATCTAGCCTGTGAATGATTCCAACATACGGCTTTCGCTTGCTTTTTAAAACATGATTAAAAACCTGGTTTTCAACAGTAACAGCTTCATAAGGATTTTGTTCACTTATCAATCCAGCCGCTTTATTTACAACTATATAATCGTTGTTTTCGTGTATAATTTCAAGCTTAGACATTAGTGCTGTTCGTTTTCAAATTTCAAAAAAGTAGACATGTGTTTCAAAATAAAGCCAGTCTATGAGTTAACGTCGCTTTTTTCTAGATTTTCGTTTCTTTTTAGAACGTGAATGACGAGCAGGAATTGCATTATCAAAAGTATTGTTCACTTTTTTAGGCTTGATGCTTTTCCAAGTATTATTCTCTTCTTCAGGCACTAAGGTTTCTGCCAAGTCTTTTCTACCAAGTTTACTCAATGTTTTACGGATCCAACCTTTATTTTCTTTTTTATACCAAAAGAAAAAACGATGTTGTTCTTCTTTTTCTTTTCTAGATTTTGGTGTTTTGGTTGGTTTAAGTGTATATGGATGATATCCGCTATAGTAAATAACAGTTGCAACCGTCATTGGTGTAGGTGTAAAACCTTGTACTTGCTCTAACTGAAATCCCATATCTTTTGTTTCGGCAGCCAAATTTGCCATGTCTTCTACTTCGCAAGCTGGATGATTTGAAATAAAATAAGGAATCAACTGAAGTTTCAGTTTCTTCTTTATGTTGATTTTATCAAAACGCTCTTTAAATTTATGAAAATATTGAAAAGACGGTTTACGCATCAACTTTAATACAGGATCAGATGTATGCTCTGGCGCTACTTTTAAACGTCCAGAAACATGTTTTGTCATCACTTCTTCCGTGTAATCATCTAATTCTTTTGGATCTGCATTTTTGTTGAATTCTGGCACAAGCATATCATGACGAATTCCGCTTCCTATAAATGATTTTTTTATTTTAGGATGACTATCTACAGCTTGATACAATTCGGTTAATGGCTTGTGAGATGTATCTAAATTACTGCAAATTACAGGTGAAATACAAGAAGGTGCTACACATTTATCACAAATAGATTGTACTTTACCTTTCATTTGATACATATTCGCAGATGGACCACCAATATCTGACAAATAGCCTTTAAAATCAGGCATACTAGCAACTTTATCTACTTCTTTTAAGATAGATTCTTGACTACGACTTGCAATAAATTTTCCTTGATGTGCAGAAATCGTACAGAAGCTACAACCTCCAAAACAACCACGATGTATGTTAATAGAAGTTTTAATCATTTCAAACGCAGGAATTGGTCCACGCTTGTTATATTTTGGATGTGGTAAACGTGTGTATGGTAGATCAAAAGATGCATCAATCTCTTTTTCTGTCATGGTTGGATATGGTGGATTTATCACCAATGTTTTGTTGTTTACTCCTTGGAAAATTCTTCTTGCTTTTAGCTTGTTAGATTCTTGCTCTATTACTTTGAAGTTAGAAGCAAATTTCTTTTTATCCTTCAAACAAACTTCATGCGATTCAATTTCGACATCGTCCCAATTTTTATTTTTAGGAATGCTTTCATTCTTATCAACTAAAAAAGCAGTTTGCTTGATTGTTCTTAAACTTGAGAAAGGTACTCCTTTTTGCAGTAGCTTTACAACTTCTCGTAAAGGTTGTTCTCCCATTCCATAGACTAACATATCTGCTTTAGACGTTTCTAGAATAGTTGGTAATAGTTTATCGCTCCAATAATCGTAATGTGTCACACGACGCAGTGAAGCTTCTATTCCACCAATTAACACAGGAACGTCTGGAAATTTTTCTTTTAATATGTTTGAATAAACCGAAGTAGCATAATCTGGTCGAAATCCTTTATCACCATTTGGTGTATATGCATCCTTGTCTCTACGTTTTTTACTAGCTGTATAATTACTCACCATAGGATCCATACAGCCACCCGTAATTCCAAAGAATAGTTTGGGAATTCCTAGTTTGGTAAAATCTTGCAAATCATCATGTACACTTGGTTGTGGAACAATGGCTACTTTTAACCCATAACTTTCCAGAATACGACCAATAACAGCTGGCCCAAATGAAGGATGATCTACATAAGCGTCTCCGCTAAATAGAATGACATCTAATTCTTCCCAACCTCGAATTTTTACTTCTCGCTTCGTTGTTGGTAACCAATCTGAAAGTTTATTTGTCTGCATAAGACTGCAAATATACGCTTATTAGCGTTATAACTCAATACTAAAGTCTATCTGCTCAAATTTGTTGAGTAATTATTCAATATTTATGAAAATATGAAAAGTATTGGTTTTCCGATAGAATGTTTCTAATATATTTAATAAAATTATCATGATATTTCAGCCGTAAATCATCAACTTTTTTTATTTTTTCGGTGTGAAACGAAAACTTCTCATCTTAGCGTTGCTTCTCATATTCTGTGTCGGTTTATTAAAACTATCACAACATGTAAATCTGAATCCGTTTCGAACCGTAGGCGAATCCTTAGATTCCTTTAATGGTGTCGAAGTATATTATAACGGCGCTGTAAATCACGTAGTCAAACGAAATGTCTCCAAAGATGGTTATAACTTAGGATTGCAATATCAATGTGTAGAATTCGTAAAACGTTATTATTATGAATATTTAAACCATAAAATGCCTGATAGTTACGGACATGCGAGAGATTTCTTCAACTATAGTATAGAAGATGGAAAACGGAATCCGCGTCGAAATCTTGTTCAGTATACAAATGGAAGTATTTCTAAACCAAAGATTCATGATATTTTAGTTTTTAAAGCTTCTAGGTATAATTCATTTGGACATGTAGCAATTATCACGAAAGTTACCGAAAATACAGTTGCAATCATTCAACAAAATGCAGGTCCATTTGGCAATACACGTGTTTCTTATGAATTGATTCAAGAAAACAATCATTGGAAAATTATTGACTCTAAAATTGCAGGTTGGTTGCGAAAAGAATAATTTTATAACTTAGTTATCAGTTCCCTAATCATGAAAGACAAATATTTAAAAGAGTTTAAGAATAAATCGAACGAGGAACTTTTGTACATCATTAATAATGCTGTATTGTACAATAGTTACGAAGTAGATGCTGCACATGAATTATTACGAAACAACACAGCAACTTTTTCAGAATATCAAGAACTCATTGGTGAATCGTCTAATACTGATGATGATAGTTCCAATTTATTAGTGACTATTTTAAAATGGATTGGCATTATACTTTTCTTTCCACTTTCGTTAGTAGTTGTGGGATATTATAAAAATAAAAAAGCAAAGAAAGAATATTATGCAAATAATAGACCGTATGATCAACGTTAGTTTCTCTTTCTTGTTTAAATCTTTAACAACTACCAACTCATTGTAATTAAATGAAGAGGAAATAGTTGGACTAATTTTTGACTAAATGAATATTTCCTAATATCAAAATTGCTATTATAATTGTATATGAATATGATCGTCATGTCGTACTGCATGACAGCCATGAAAGCGTATTTTAGAGTTTGTTAGCTTCATGCGCGATTTTAAATGTGGCTCGATAAATATTTTTTTAATCTTGGAAGAAGCTGTCAATTTTTGAATTAATGTTTTAGTACGAGTTTTGTCAAAAATATAATTCCCTTTTTTATATTGTGGAATAATTTTTTCTAAGAAACTATATTGAAAATATCCTTTTTGGGCACAAAACTCAGGCATATTTTCTTCTTTTGACGTTGGCGACTCGCAAACACCATATCCTAACCACGATGGACTTCCTTTTTTGTACAGTTTTGTAGTCGAGTCGCTATAATAGAAAGCTAAATCTACCTTTCGTCCGTCATTATGACTCCAATGCGGCAATAAGGGAAATTTCGCGCCAAGCGGAAAACATGCATCTAAATAATAGGTTACAGTTTCTGGAAATTCCTTTTGCATTGCTTCAGATTCAAACAATAGAACTTTATATAAATCCTCATGTACATAATGACGATTCATTAAAAAAGTGTATGCTCGCAGCGGCTTCAAAGTATTATTCATTAAAGGAAGTGGTTTTCTGTTGTATAACGTTGAAGCAAGTATTGGCAAAATTATAAAGGAAAGTATTCCGTATATCGCTGCAAAAAGTCCAAAATTGATTGCTTTTTTCTTCAAACCTGTAAAATCAAAACGACGTTTCAACCATAAATAAAGAAGATATGCCAATCCGCCAACTTGTGTCAAGATTGTAAGTAATAATATGATTAAAATATGAAGTGAAACGCGTAAAAATTTCATGTAATTTATTTCTTCAAATAGCATTTAAAGGCATTAAAAACAATAGTTCCCATCTTAAGAAGCATACATACAGAACGTTCGTTTTTACGTATATAGTATCTATAACTTAAAATAAATTCTCATTAAAAATTTAACCCTAAAATATTCCCTATTCAACCTTTTTTAATCCCAATTCAGCAGAAACTGCTTTCCTATATATAGATTCTAAAACATATTTGTACATCAAAAAAAACGAACAGACAAAAAACAAACAGTTATGTTAAAAACACTACTCAACACTATTTTATTTCTTGCTAGCTTCTCTATGCTTGCACAAAGTACGATTACAGGAAAAGTAATGGATCAATCTAAAGAAGTATTGTCTTTTGCAAATGTTGTACTTTATGACAGCGAAAGCAACAAACCACTAAAAGCTGTCATTGTAGAAGATAATGGAACGTATACTTTTACTAATGTAAAAAATGGAAATTATGTTGTAGAAGCTTCTATTTTTGGTTTTAAGACTCAGAAATCTATTGTATTAAACATTGATGCAAAGAAAAATGTCACTTTCGATTTTATTTTACAAGAAGATATTCCTGAAAATCTAGACGAAGTCGTTGTGGTTGCTAAAAAACCTGTCATTACACAAAATGCTGAAAAATTGGTTGTTAACCTAGAGAATTCAGAAATGGTAAATTCTAATGTACGTGATATCATGAAGAAGATGCCAGGAGTTTTGGTGACTAATGGAAATATCAGTTATGCCGGACAAGGAAATGTACGCATTCTTATTAATGGTAAGCAAACAAATTATATGGACATGCAAACGTTATTGCGTGAAATGCCTGCTGATAATATTGCAAAGATAGAATTAGTGCAACAACCTGGTGCAGAATATGATGCCGACGGTTCTGGCGCTTTGATTAATATTATTTTAAAGCGTAATGTAAAACTAGGAACGTACGGAACTTTAAAAAGTATGGTAGGTTATACAAACGATTTTACATTTAGAAAAAGTGCTTCGATTGCAAGTTTTAAAGATAAAATTAATTGGCAAGCAAGCGCAAGTTATTCGCGCGGTTCTTGGCGAGAAGATTTACAAATTATACGACGTGTTGGAAATGATGTATACGATCAATTTTCACGCTCTCCTTTTGATCCAAATACATTACGATTGAGTGCTGGATTGGATTATTACATCAATGAAAAACATACTACAGGAATTAGCTTGCGACGTACAGGAAGTTCTTCAAATCGTGTAACAGATAATGTAACAAACATTACAAGCAACGGAACGTTAGATGTATTAGAAACTGATAACAGATTTGAGCGCGACTGGAAATTGTATGTCATCAATCCGTATTATGAATATGATGATGAAGTAAACAAAATTACTTTAGATTTTAATTATGTAGATTACAATTCTACCAACGAAAATAATTTATTGCAAATTGGACAAAGCAATATTGCTTACGATAACCAACGTTATTTTCAAGATGCAGATTATAATATTTATACTTACCAAGCAGATTATAAGCGTACATTAAGCGATAAAGCTACAGTAAGTGCTGGATTTAAATATTCGAATGTGGATTCGGATAGTGACTTACAATCCTTAGTACAAACAAATACTGGAGAATTTGTAAATAATGTGAACCAAACCAATCGTTTTATAATTGATGAAGATATTATGGCTGCCTATGCAAAACTGAATGTAAAACTTGACAAATGGTCTTTTTCTGGAGGATTGCGTTGGGAACAAAGTGAAACAACAGGAACTTCACAAAATTTGAATACTTCTTTAGATAGAACTATTGCGAAATTATTTCCAAGTTTGAGTGTTTCTAGAGAAATTACAGATGAAATTGCTGCAAATATTGCGTATAGTTACCGCATTCAACGTCCGTCGTATGAAACCTTAAATCCATTTGTATACTACTACGATCCATTTACATTTGAAGAAGGAAACCCAACCTTGAAACCTGCATTAACGAATAGTTTTCGTTTTAATTTAACTTATGAAAATCAGCCGTTTTTTGGCATCAGCTACAGCAGAACTAATGATACCTTATTTGAACTGATCTCACAAAATGATACTACTTCTGAAACATCGCGTTCTGTAATTAACTTAGCTAGAAACGAAAATTGGAGTTTCAACTTTTTTGCTCCCTTAAGTTTTATAAAAGGATTGGAAGGTTATACAGGAATTATCGTGAATTATAATCGTTTTATGTCGGAAGAATTAACGCCTGTTTTAGATAACAAAAAGTGGAATATGACTTGGTTTACAAGCGCCGAATATAAGTTACCATGGGGAATTCAATCGGAAGTTTCAGGTTATTATACTTCTGGCGGATTTGAAGGACAAATTGAATTTGATTGGATTGCTGGATTGGATATTGCCTTCAGTAAAAAATTCATGAACGATCAATTGAAAGTAAGCGTAGAATTAGAAGAAATCTTAGATCGTAAATTCAATGGTGCTATCAATTATGATAACATCAATGCAAATATAATTAGTGATTTCCCTAGAAGAAATGTGTTTTTACAATTAAGCTATAGTTTCGGAAAGAAATACAACAAAAAGAAAAATAGAAAAAATAGTGCTGGCGATGAAGTTGATCGTATTAAAACGCAACAATAATAATTTTTACCCTATTTTTAAGGACTCATTATGAACACAAAACTCAACAGATCTGATTTCATGCTCTTTCTCATTTATTACAGTATTTCTGTATTAATGGCAGTATATGAGTATATTGATAGAGAAAACGATCTTATAGAATATTTCCTTGACATTCCTACATTTATCATATTAGATGTAGGAATGATTCTAATCTTTATGTATTGGTTACTGCCTGATTATATCATCAATAAAAAGAAATATTTACATTTTACATTTTGGTCAGTATTACTGATGACTACAGCTGGTTTTTTAGAAAATGCTATTGGATTTTATAGCGGCGGACATGATTGGAGTAAATTTACTTTTAACTTTCAGAAAATTTTAAATTACATTTCAAATACGGCTGAAAGTATGGGTTTACCATTTGGATTGTTACTTGCTAAAAAGTATTATGAAAATCAAGTATTATTTAGCACGATACAGCAGAAACAAAAGGAAAACGAATTGAAGTTATTGCGCTCACAAATCAGTCCACACTTTTTGTTTAATAATTTGAATACGCTTGATGCTTTGATTGATAGCGACACAGAAAAGGCAAAAGAATATATCAATCGTTTATCTTCATTGTATCGCTATTTAATTCAGACAAAAGATGCTGAAGTCATGGAATTGACCGAAGAGATGAATTTGGCAGAGAATTATATCTTCTTGATAAAAACACGTTTTGGAAACGATTATGAGTTTACAATTACTAAAAATGCTTCGCTAGAGCATAAATTTGTGCCTACAGGCGCCATTCAAACGTTATTAGAAAATGTAGCAAAACACAATCGTTCGCAACATGGAAAAGTCATTACTGCAACATTAACTATCGATGAAGATTGGCTCACTATTTCTAATACAAAAAGTATGATTAAAACCAATCAAGAATCACTAGGAACTGGGCTAAAAAATTTAGAATATAGATATACATTATTATCTGATCAAAAACCTATAATCACGGATAACGTGAGTGATTTTACCGTAAAAATTCCAATTATTAAACTCAGTGAAGAATCTTAAATTTATGAGTTCGATGCGAATATTAATTTTAGAAGACGAAATTCCAGCTTACGAAAAGCTTACCACACATTTAGAAAGCTATTTTAACGAATCGTTTGCTCATGATTGGGCACGTTCTAATGAGAAAGCACGTGAGTTTCTGTCTCAAAATAATTATGATTTTATTTTATCAGATATTCAATTGTTAGACGGAATTTCTTTTGATGTTTTTAATACAGTAAAAATTGATTGTCCTATTATATTTTGTTCCGCACATGATGAATATTTGTTTGAAGCTTTTCGTACGAATGGAATTGCATATATTTTAAAACCATATACAAAAGATGACATTAGTCAGGCATTGAACAAGTTTCAATCGTTTTTTAAGGCAGAAAGTTATCAACCAATTCATGACGAAACGATCAATCTTTTAAAATCTGCATTGAAGCAAGAAGAAACGAATTATAAAAAGCGTTTTGTCATTAAAAAATCAAAAGGAATTCAACTGTTAAGTGTGAGTGACATTAGTTTGATTGAAGCTTCCGGTGATTTTTGTATGGCTGTAGATCATTCTGGTAAAAAATTCCCGATTTCACACAATCTAGGAACCATTCAACAAATGCTAAATCCTTTGAAGTTTTTTCGTATCAATCGTAGTCAAATTGCACATATTGAATACATTGAAAATATAGAAAGTCACTTCAAAAATCGTTTGTTAATTCAACTTTCTGGAATCAAAGAAAAAGTAATGACAAGTTCGTCTACAACTTCAGATTTTAGAAAATGGTTGGAACAATAGGAAATTTTCTAAATGCTAAATTTTAAATGATGAATGTTGAATCGCTAACGCACTTAGAAACTACAACTCTTTAAAACCAAAAACCGTCTCTTCGAGTGATTTTTCGAAATAAAATGGAGAAAAATAGTATCGAGAAGTACTTGAAAATGCTAAATTTTAAATGATAAATATTAAATTACTACATTTCCTATAAACTCTTTAACTTCATACTCCAATCGTCTCTTCGAGTGAAATTTCAGGATGAAATTTTGTATCGAGAAGTACTAACAAAATAGATTCGCCGCTCAAACTAACGTTTAAAAACACCTAATTAACCTGTTTTTTCTTCTTGTAATGAACTTGGTAACGCCAGTAACTCAATCCTCCATAAGCCAACCAAATAAAAGTAGCCGTAATTACAAATGGTAATCCTAAAACTGCGTCTCCAGTTGCATACGAGTGCAATCCGCTAAGGACAAAATTCACCCCAAAATAGGTAAATAAAATAGAACCGAAAGCAGAAATAGACATCCAATTAAAGAACCAACGTCCACGCAATCCTGGTACCAAACGCATGTGCAATATAAATGCATATACCATGATACTAATTAACGCCCATGTTTCTTTTGGATCCCATCCCCAATAACGTCCCCAACTTTCATTAGCCCACATTCCTCCAAGGAAGTTTCCAATAGTTAACATCACTAAACCAACCGTAATTGCCATTTCATTGATAATGGTAATTTCTTTAAGATTCAATTCCATACGTTTTTTGTTCTTCTCATTCGTTAAAATGATGAGCAATAAAGAAACAATTCCTAAAATCATGGCCAATGCAAAAGGTCCGTAACTTGCAACAATCACTGCCACGTGAATTAGTAACCAATAACTGTTTAGTACAGGTTGTAAGTTAGCAATACCTGGATCAAGCCAGTTCATATGCGCTCCCCATAAAATCATAGAAACCACAAAAGTAGTTGCAGAAATTGTTAAATCTGACTTTCTACCAAATAACAATCCAAATAACATGGTTGCCCAACCTACGTAAATCATAGATTCGTACGCATCACTCCAAGGTGCATGACCAGAGATGTACCAACGAACAATTAATCCAGCTGTATGCGCTATAAATAAAGCGACAACAAGCCATTTGAAAATTTTAATTATCAAACGTAAACCTTTGCTATCATTCAGAATTTGTGCAATGATGAAGATAAACATCAACAATCCAACCAATAAATAAAACATCATTAGTTTCTCGAAAACATTGTATTTATTGTACGTGATTTCTGCATCAACCTTACTTAAATCTGGTAATACTGCACTTCCATATTCTTCCTGACGTTTTCTGAAGCTTTCGATCATTTTATCTGCTTCAGTATAATCTCCCGTTTTTTGAGCAGCATTTAGAATTAAGGTATATACTGGAATTGCGTTTTTCACATAACGCTCATACAGTGAATCTTTTGGTTGAAATTTATATGCTTCAGGGTTAATTCTGTATTCTTCTCCCGAAATCCACTTGTTATTTTCGTGACCAGGAAGAGGAAATATTTTTAATACTTCTCCAGAAACGGCTCTGTTTAATAAACCAAGTTTTAAATCAGAATCTTTAATTGCCTTTTCATATTGATTTGGCGTATTTGATCTGTATGCTTCCTCTAAATATGGTGAAAGTTTGTATTGTCCTTTTTCATCAAAAAAGTCAAGTAACATAGCATAATTATCACTTTTTTCAATCCCAATTATGTTACGCAAACTATCATCTTTTTTGCGTCTCATGTTGATAATATTGGCATTATACCAAAGTTTTGGATATTGAATCATAGACAACAATACCTGATTGGCAGAAATACTATCTTTAAATGTATTTGATTTACTTAGCTTACGAAGTAATTCTTGCGCGTACGTATTTGCTGGTTTCATACGTCCGTCATCATCTTGAATGACCAAACGTCCAAACTTATCAGCGTGTTCTTTAGGAACTATATTTGCTATAATGATAGAATCTATCTGTGCATCTGTGATCGTTTGTGTAACCACTTCGTGATCATGACCTTCTCCAGGTGCATGATTATGTCCTGCATGACTATCTTGTTGTGCAATAGTATCTTTTTGTTGTGTTGTATTTTCTGGAGATGCTTCTTGTGCGAATGCTCCAAAACTTAAGAACATTAAAACAACGGCTATTAAGTTCTTCTTTCGTTTTTTCACTTTTTCTAATTGCTTTTTTAAATCTCCAAAACGTGTATTCTTATCAAATAAAATCACCATTAAAGCTAAATAGAGTAAAAAATAGCCCAAATACGTAATATTAGTTCCCCAATAATCATGACTTACCGAAAGAATTGTTCCTTTTTCATCTCTATCAAACTGCGCTTGGAAGAAACGATATCCTTTGTGATCCATAATGTGATTCATATAAATATCATAATCAAACGAAGGTTCATCATTTAAAGTAACTCTACTCATAAATGATTTATATCCGCCACCTTGTGGTGTTCCTGGATAACGTTCTGCGATAAAATCGTTAAGTTTTATACTAAAAGGAAGTGTCATTTGTTCTGCTCCAAAAGACAGCCAAAAATCGAGTCCACCAACAGTGACTTTTACAGGCGGATTTGTACGTCCTTTTCCACCTATAACTCGAACTTCTTCTGTTTGTCCTTCACTAGTAACTTCTAAAACAATGGCATCTGCTTGATCTTTTAGTTTTTCAGGAGTTTCTACAACGCCTATTTTTCCTCTTACAGTAGGTTCAGGAATTACAAATTGTAATCCAGCTAATGTATACAACGAACGCAGTTGAAAAGGTTGTATGCTATCTTTATATACTTTTCCTCTTTGCTGTGCAGCCATAACCATATATTCACCTTCAAACGGACTTTTTATGGTGTAATTTCCATAATCGTCTGACATAATATTGATAGCTCCATCTACAGGATTGTTGAACGTAATAAGTATATTATGTAAACTCTGTGCTTTTGCACCTGATTTTAGAAAGTGATTGTGACGATCTCCTCCACCAGATTCTACAATTTTCAGAAAATCTTCACCATTATCATCTGGTAAAATACCTTCTTCAGCTCCTTTTATGTATCCTTTGTATGCAATTTTGAATGGTTGTCCGTTAAAATCTTTATGCCAAGGGAAATTTTCTTGAAGCCAAGATCCTGCTGCAATTCCTTCAGGAGAAATTAGATAATCACCTTTTAGAGTTCTACGTCTTGGTTTTCCATTTATTTCGCCATCCACCATTGCTTTGATATACGTTTTTTCGGAAAGAAACGTATTTTCTGTTGCACCTTCGCGGATGGGCATTACTCCTTCATAACTGATGTAACGAGTGATAAATGCACCAAGAATGATAAAAATAAATGATAAGTGAATGAGTAAGGTTGCCCATTTTTCTTTGCGGTGAAGTCGGTATCTAAAAATGTTTCCAAAGAAATTAATCATGAAGAAAATCATAATTATTTCAAACCACCATGCATTATAAACGTAGATTCTAGCTGTTGTTGTGCTATATTCGCTTTCAACAAAAGTTCCTATTCCCATGGCCAAAGCGAATACAAAAAAAAGGACGGCCATTAATCGTGTAGAAAAGAGAATATTCTTGATGATATTACCCATTATGTAGCGTTATCGTTTAGATCAAAATTTCAGTATGCAAAAATACGGTATTTTACATAATTTAATGTCTATTTAACATTCAATTTTATGCTATTTAGGAATATTCTAAAAAGAAAATTTTATTTTGCTGTTCTGGCTTCAAATAATTTGATGTAAATGAAAGTGCCCATTTTTCGAGCTCTGTTTTTTGCAATGCTCGTTTTATCGCCTTCAAAAAGTTCGTCAAGCGTTTGAATCCAATGGTTTAACCAAATTCCAAAGTGATGTTCAGTGATGATATTATTAACAGCTACATCAACCTCAACATGTTTTTCTAAAGGATTTCCCTTGTATTTATTCACAAAGAACAAACTGCTCTCCCAAAAATCTGTCAAATGTTCTAAATGTGCGTCCCAATGTTGAATACGATTATTAAAAATTGGTCCTAATACCTCATCTTTCCTAATTTTCGCATAAAATGTTGTGACCAACAAGTGTACATCTGCTCTATTTTGAATATCGTCTTTCATGAACGATTTGCTTGTTTTTTGATTTCGTAAACACTGATCCACAATAATACAACTACTTTTATAATTTCTAATAAAACATAGTTGAAATGTAAAATGGAATCTTCTACAGGTTGTTGTTGTACTATTCTTAATGCTCTATCGTCTAAAACAGGAAGTAAAATAAACGTTTGAATCAGAATAATTCCCAATAAAATATGCAGCAAATAGTTTCTTTTAAAATTCCTTGAAACTAATGTAAGTATAGTAAAGATTACTAAAAATGTAATTTCTATCCTGTTTAATACAGTAAAAATAATTCTACCAATACTAACGCCGACACGTGTATCAACTAATTCGGATTGGAATTTTAGTGGCGCTTCCATAAAACTGATCGCCAAGACCATTCCAACCCAAATTAATGTGAATATATATTTGTGCGTTTTTAAAAAATCCCACATAAATACGATTACTTATATTAATAAAGTCAACTACTTCAGGGTAAACTCACGAAGCATTGAATAGAAACAATTAAAAATATTTCTACGCAAACGTCGAAGCACTTAAATCTCGATTATCGAGTAAATACGTTACACTGCATTGAATACAATGAAAAACACATTAAGCACCAAACTTATAATCAACAAGTTAAACACCCATTTCTCTCTTAACTGTGCTAATATAGCTGCATTGTAGAACGATGTAAATATTACACACAAAAATAATTGTATTAATCCTGAAATAGTGTCCAATCCGTTCATTAAAATATACATTGCAGCAACTCCTCCGATACAACTTTGTAGGATGATTGTTAACGGAATGTACATTGTATATTTATCTTTAAATTCGTTGTAATATTGTGTATATAGTGTCATGATGTTATGATTTTGTTTTGTTCATGACAAATATCCACACTCTAAAAATCTTAAAATATGATATTGGTCATATTTGCTTTTTTGTTTGATAAAATGGCTTAGGTTTGTATTTATTTTATAAGAAAATGGTTGACAAGAAACAGTTAAAGCTTAGTATCATCACTCGAAGTAGTTCGTTAATTGATGTGATCGATAGATTAAAAGAAATTGATTTAGATACAAATCTCGATGATGGAACAGCCTTAAATTACGCGGTTAATTACCAAAAAGAAGACATTGTTAAGTATCTTTTAGAAAATGGAGTCAATCCAAATAGCGCTCAAAAATCAGGATTAACACCGCTAATGTCTGCTATTGAAGCAGAAAATATGACATTGATCAACTTACTGTTACAATACAATGCTGATGTAACATTGCGACATAAAAAAGGAGCAGACGCTCTTTTTAAAGCAATACACCAAGATAATATTGAAATCATAAAATTACTCTTGCAACATGGAGCTAATCCATATTTGGAATATAAAAATTATACAAACTATCAAGCGGTTATTGATATGAACCGAGATAAAAATATCCTTACACTGTTTGAAAACTATAAAAATTAAAAAGTAGTTCTTTAAAATTTTAAAAACCACAAAGTGTTCTTATTTTTGCGGCATGATAAAAATGGTCATTTTAGGTGCTGGAAATTTGGCGCAACATTTATATACTGTATTTCAAGCTACAGAAAGTTTAGAAGTTGTTCAGGTATATAACAGAAGTCAAAGAGCATTGTCTTATTTCGATTCGGTTCAGACAACTACAAGTTTAAAACAATTAGTAGAAGCTGATGTATATGTAATCGCTGTTGCAGATGATGCAATTCCTACTATTGCCAACAAATTACCGTTTACAGATCGTTTGGTTGTACATACTTCCGGAAGTGCGAGCATGCATGTTTTACATAAGAAAAATAGACGTGGAGTATTTTATCCACTACAAACTTTCACCAAAGGTATAAAAGTTGATTTTTCTACAATTCCAATCTGCTTGGAAACTGGTGAAAAGCCAGATTTTAAAATTCTAAAAGCTGTTGCAGATGCAATAGGAAGTGATTCGTATAAAATTAGTTCTGAACAACGTCGTGCATTGCATGTTTCTGCTGTTTTTGTGAATAATTTTAGTAATCATATGTATCGAATTGCACATGAAATTTGTGAAGGCAACAATGTTCCTTTTGAAATTTTGAATCCACTAATTCAAGAAACTGCCCATAAAATTAATACATTAACACCGTATATGGCGCAAACTGGACCTGCGAAACGCGGCGACGAAAAAACTATCAACGATCATTTAGAAAAACTAGATAAAGACATTCACAAAGAAATATATACATTGCTCACGCAATCAATTGCAAAAACCTATGGAAGATAAAAGCTATAAAGAATATTTGAATCACATTACAACCTTCATTTTTGATGTTGATGGCGTACTAACCGATGGAACAGTTACTGTCACTTCTTCTGGCGAAATGTTGCGTCGTATGAATATTAAAGATGGATATGCCCTTAAAACTGCAGTAACAAAAGGCTATAATGTTTGTATTATTTCTGGAGGAACTAACGAAGGCGTTCGTAAGCGTTTACAAGGTTTAGGTATTACAGATATTTACTTAGGTGCGCATCAAAAAGTAGTACAATTAGAAGAATACATCACTAATAAAAACATCAAGCTTGAAAATGTTTTGTACATGGGCGACGATATTCCTGATGTTCCTGTATTAAAACAAGTTGGTTTATCTTGTTGTCCACAAGATGCAGCCTATGAAGTGTTAGAAATTTGTAAATACATTTCGCATGTTAACGGCGGAAAAGGTGCTGCAAGAGACGTTATTTCACAAGTTATGAAAGTACAAGGAACTTGGGACAAGAATTTTGACGCAAAGTACGATTAAACCAGAATTCATGGCAAAGTTTTTACAACTCATTCGTTTTCCAAACTTGGTCATGATTGCCTTGACGCAATTCCTCTTTTACTATTATTGGATTGTTCCTTTTGACAGTTCTTGTTTCATTAGAAAACCTTTTTTTTTATATGTTGTATTAGCTACCATTTTCATCGCGGCTGGTGGAAACATAATCAATGACATTTTTGATGTAAAAACAGATCGTATTAATAAACCTAAACGTATGTTTATTGACACTTTCATTTCCAAAAGAAAAGCATATTTGGTTTATTTTTTGTTCACTTTCGTTGGAATTGGTTTGGGAAGCTATGTTGGCTTTGCAATTGAACGTTGGTGGATTTCGTTGATTTTTATTGGAATTGCTATCATGCTATTTTTATACAGTTCACACTTAAAAGGTATTCCATTAGTTGGGAACATTGTAGTTTCTGCTTTAGTAGCAAGTAGTTTGTTGATTCTAATCATGTTTAAAATTGAACATAGAATTAATAGTAAACATATTCACCTTTTTGAGACTGTTTCTGTTGTTGTGATAAAAACCTTTACCATTTTTGCTTTTTTAATTAATTTAATACGTGAACTTGTCAAAGACAATCAAGATGTAAATGGTGACTATAACGCAAATTTAAAAACACTTTCTATTGTTTTAGGAAGAAATAGAGTGAACAAAATTGCTGCTGTTTTAGCTGGTGTATTGATTGTTTTTATATTGTACATTATAAGTGAATTTCTTCAAGAAAAAACGATCACAACAGTTTATGTATTAATTACAGTATTATTACCACTACTCTATTTTATCATCAAAATTTGGCAAGCAGATACCAATCGAGAATACCGAATACTTTCCATGTTGTTAAAACTAATTATGTTATTTGGAATTCTATCTACTGTTGTACTTTATTATTTTGATCCAATAGAAGTTTTCTCTTCTAAATTACCTTAAAAATTATGTTAGCTACACTTTCTAAAAAATATCATATCATTTTAGCTTCTGGCTCGCCAAGAAGACAACAGTTTTTTAAAGATTTAGGATTGGATTTTGAAATTCGTCTTAAATCTGTGGAAGAAGTGTATCCTGAGCATTTACAACATCATGAAATCTCTGATTATCTCGCACAATTGAAAGCGTCAGTTTTTAAAGATGAATTAAAAAACAATGATATTTTAGTCACTTCAGATACGGTGGTTTGGCATGAAGGCGTTTCGTTAGCAAAACCACAAGATGCACAGGAAGCGTTTGATATGATTAAAGTAATGAGTGGAAAAAGTCATGAAGTGATTACTTCAGTTTGCTTTACAACAGCAACTTCTCAAAAAGTAGTTCATGAAATCACCAAAGTTTATTTTGAAGATATGACTGACGATGAAATTTGGTATTACGTCAACAATTTTAAACCCTTTGACAAAGCTGGTGCATACGGCATTCAAGAATGGATTGGTTATACTAAAGTTTCACGCATAGAAGGTTCGTATGCGAATGTTGTAGGTTTACCAACACATTTGGTGTATAAAGTTTTATCTGAGATTGAAATGTTGTTTTGAGATAGCAAATTTTGAATGCTAAATGTTAAATTGTTTGATTATGATGATAATCTTTAGAATTCAAAACTGTTCTAGATACACCAAATCAGAGATTTTGCACTCGAACTAACGTTTAAAAATTTAGATTCAAACTCAGTTTCACAAACCGTCACTTCGAATAGTTTTCCCAGAAAACTGTATCGAGAAGTACTCTGAAATATAAAACGTTATTTCAACTTCTCTTTTAAAATCGCTCGTTCTTTACTTTTAAAGGTTGTTTGAATTTTGTCCATATATTCCAACGCTTTCAATGCTTTCCCATTTTCATCAAACTTTATATGGATTAATGTACCATACCAATAAATTTGCGGAGTAAATCGTGTTTTGCTTTGTTTGATAGTTCGTAGAATAGCAATTGCTTCTTTTTCTTTTCCCAGATTTAATAAGCTCATCGCTTTGTAAAACAACACATCTACATTTGGCTTTTTTTGATCAGCTAAAACTACATCAAACTCAGCAATAGCTCTTTCAAAGTTTCCGTTTTCATACGCTCGCAATGCTGGAGAAAGTGTCGTTTCAATACTTTCACCTCGTGTTATAGGTTGTAATGCGTTCGGATATGGTTCAAAATAAGTTGCATATAAAGTTTCGTTGGCATTAGCTTGCTGGATGATGTAATTTCCAATCAAACCAAAAAATAAAATTAATATAGCAGCAACAATAAAACGTTTATAACTTCTTGATGGTTTTTCAATAGTTTCTGAGTCATTTTGCGTTGCTTCAAGTGTTTGTAATTGTGACTTCAATACATCTTTTTCGTGTGACGTAATCGCAGCATGTACATTTTCAAATTCAGCCACAGCTTTCACAAATTCAGGATCAGTTTCAAGCAACGAATCAAATTGTTTTTGTTCCGTTTTGTTTAAAGTTCCTAGTATGTATTTCTGAATCAATTCTTCGTTCTCCATCAATTCGATTTTATCAGTGCTATTAATTTTTTCAAACACCTCGATTTGTGACTTTTCACTGTGTTTGCGTCTTTGTAATTTGTTTGTTCTATGATTTCTTTTACGGTCAAACTGCGATAGTAAAACAATTTTAAAATATGCTGACAGCTTTCGCCTAAATGACCAAAATACTTTCGCAATTGAGTTTGTTCTTTGGTTAATGTGATTTCGTCCAAGACAATTTCTTCGTAATCATCTTCAATCAAAATACCACCAACTAATAGCTTTCGCTCTTTCAATCTATCATAAATTTTATGCTTTCCAATACTGAACAAATACGTTTTTAAGGTACTTTTTTCTAATTGAACTTTTTTTCTCGTAAAGTTTTGATACATCGCAATAACGCTATCTTGATACACATCAATCAAGTCTTCTCTGTCCAAATTGAATCGCAAACCATAATTTATAAAAGCATCTTTATATAATAGATATACTTCTTCTAATGCGGTTTTATCATCATTCCGCAATCGTATTTGTACATCTAGTTGTTGCTTTTCCATTCAGTGTCGTATCAAGACAAAAGGTTAACTCGAAAAATAAAAAAAAGAATTTTGTTAACCTTTCTCTCTGTAAATATATAAAGAGGAAACGAAACGTAATAATCATGAAAACAATTTTTAAAGTAAGTGTTTGTGTTTGCTTCTTGTTAGCAGCTCAAAACGGAAATTCGCAACTCTTGAAGCGAATACAAAATAAAGTAGAAACAAAAGTTGAAGAAAAGTTAGAACAAAAAGCTATGGAGGAAGCTGAAAAAGCTGCCGATAATATGCTTGACAAAGTTTTAGGGAATAAAAAAGCTAAGACCAACAAAAATACGGGCAATTCATACATTTTTAATCAAAGCATTACTATAGAAATGCAAGCCGATGGAAGCGATAAAGCACAACTTGATTTTTTGTTTGATAGCAACAACGCAAATGTACTTTGCATGAAGTTAGATGATAATGGTGACGCTTCCATGGGACAAATTTATACAGTGATTACTCCAACTTCTAGTACAATGTTTATGGACATGCCTGGAATGAAGATCAAAAAGAAAGTAGCCAATGACGAACTAGGACAATTGGATTATGCAGATAAAGTTCCGCAGAAAAGTGATTTGATTAAAACAGGAAAAACAAAAACGATTCTTGGTTATACCTGTTATGAATATGTATATGAAAATGAAGGAGGAAAAGTAAATGCTTGGGTTACGAATAACTTCCCTATCAAAGGAAAATTCGTTCCAATTTTAGCAATGAAAACCGATGGTCCATTTGAAGGCTTTGTGTTAGAACTAAACTATAAAACGAATACGGAAAGTAGCTCGGTAAAAGTGATCAAAATTGACACAAATACGAATGTAAAAATTAACGTAAACGCTTATAAATCGATGTAATATGAAACATTTATTCTATATATTATTTTTATTCACTACGATTGCTTTTTCGCAAAGTAAAAAACATTTTATCTCCATTACATTTAGTGACGGACCATTAAAAGGCACACATACCTTTTATCCTGAAAAAGGAAACTATGCAAGTCAAGCAAATATTGAGTTTTTTGAAGGCGCTAGCAATATAAATGCTTCCAAATTGATGACTAAAGATGGTTTTCAAGTACACTACATCAACAGAAATATAATGGGCAAACCAACAGTTGGAACACATCAACCAAAGAAAAGTACTTCTGGTTGTGGAAGCTTGAATTTTATTGACCTCAACAATATTAAATCTTATAAGCGTATTAATGGAGATTTTTCAGGTTGTAGCACAACAAAAATCACACATGTTACCGCTTGGAAAGAAGGAGTCGTTAAAAAACGTAGAATCGTTTCTGGGGAATTTGAAGATACACTTACTATGGAAATTCGCATGGATGATGGTTCTAAAAAAATGATGACAAGCAAGGTGAAAGTGAGTTTTTCCGTGAATCAATCCAAAATGAAATAATCAAAAAAACACAAAATGAAAAAAATACTACTCGGACTTCTCTTATTTATAGGGCTGCACGCAAATGCTCAATATAACTTTGAAGAATTAGAAATAAACCCTAATTCCAATGGAAATTCTTCTCCACATAGTTTTGTAGAATTTAATGGAGAAATTTACTTTAATGCCTTTAATGATAATTCTGGTAGAGAATTATGGAAAACAGACGGTACACAAGCTGGTACAGTATTAGTAAAAGACCTATATACTGGCACAAGTTTTTTTCAGCAAAATAGCGGAGATCCTAGGCGGTTAACTGTATTAAATGGTGAATTGTTTTTTACTGCCAAAACCAGTGCAGAAGGTAGAGAGTTATGGAAAACAGATGGTACTGAAGCTGGTACAGTACTAGTTAAAGATATTTTAACTGGTGTTGGAAACGGAGTAGTTTCAGGCTACCAACCTTTTACAATCTTTAACAATAAAATTGTATTTATAGCAGATGAACCTGGAACTTCTAATACGTATCTGTATGAATCTGATGGAACCAATACGGGGACAAAACCCATTTCAACATTAGCTCAAATGTGGTTTAGTTCTCAAATAGAATCAGACATTTGCGTCTATAATGGTTTTCTAATCTTTGAAGGTAGAAACTCAAATGGAGCTAATTTAGGGAGAGAATTATGGAAAACAGATGGTACACAAGCTGGTACAGTATTAGTAAAAGATATTAATCCTGGCTCTTCCAATTCGTTTCCAAGAGAAATGACAGTTTTTAACAATATCGTATATTTTCATGTAGAAGATAATACACATGGTGATGAACTCTGGCAAACCGATGGTACACTAGCTGGAACTTTACTTGTAAAAGATATCAATCCTGGAGTTGTAGGAGGCATTGGAAGCTATGCAAAATTCACTGAATTTAATAATAAGTTATATTTTTTAGCAGACGATGGTATTCATGGTAGAGAAATCTGGTTTACAGATGGAACTGAGCTAGGTACTGAAATGCTTTTAGATATAAATTCAACAGGAAACCAATGGTCTATTCCCATAGGAGATGGTACACAACAAACTTTTTATGTATTCCAGAACAAATTATACTTTAAAGCTACTGACAGTTTTAACGGAGGAAATATTGCAGACAACTTAGAACCTTGGGAAAGTGATGGAACGGCTTCTGGTACTAATATGATTAGCGATTTAAATACTTCTGGAAACTCTATGAACGAATACAACTATTTTATTGGCTACAATGACAAGCTTTTCTTTACTACGAATGATTTTAGTAATGCAACATTAGGAAACCTATATGTATATGACTTGACAAACACCCCAATAAAAATTTCACCACCAAACACAACAGCAACAGATGTAGGCACTGATTTTCTTAGGCCTATTGTCTTTAATGAAAGCTTATATATAAGTGCTTCTTTTGAAATTAACAACGTAGATAAAGGATCAGAATTATGGAAAATATCAGATAGCACATTGAGTACTGATATTATAGAAGAGGAGAAAATTTCTATCTATCCAAACCCAACATCTTCAATATTAAAAATTAATTTTTCTAATAATGATATTATAAAATCGGTAAAACTATACAATGTAATAGGTCAAAAAATGATTTTTAATATTGACAGACAGAACAATATAATTGATGTTAGTGATCTTGCCAAAGGAGTTTACATTTTGAATATAAAGACTGAAAACAAAAACTTCACAAAAAAAATCATTAAAGAATAACAATCATTAACATGAACTCACAAATGAAAATACGATATTTATTTCTATTTCTAATTCTTTCATATACTGGGAATTTGTTTTCACAAACACGTGGAATCAATTACAAAGCCTTAATTTCTGATAATATTGGTACGCCACTTGCCAATCAATCTGTCACTGTACAATTTACCATTTTAGAAGGCAACATGGCAACTAATGAAGTCTATAAAGAAACACATGCAACAACTACTGACAGTAATGGAATCATCATTGTAAATATTGGTGAAGGAACAAATCTTTCTGGAGATTTTCAAACCATAAATTGGGGATTTGACACACATTTTGTAAAAACAGAAATAGACACAGGAAGTGGTTTTATTGACTTTGGTACTACTGAATTCAAAACAGTTCCGTACGCATTGTATGCAGAAAACACTGGTGGATCAGGCAATGTAAGTCCATTTACTGAATCTACACCTAATAGAATTACAGCAACTAATACCAATGCAAATTTTGTCGTAGGAAGCCCAAGTTTGGAAGACCAAAACAATGTAAACTTAGACAGTCGTATGTTTTTTGACAAATCAAAAGTAGCATTTAGAGCTGGCGCTGTTGACGGAGTTCAATGGAACAATTCCAATCGTGGTTTGTATTCCTTCGCTGCAGGAAGAAACAATACAGCAAATGGCCTCGCTGCTACTGCTTTTGGTACAAATAATCAAGTCGCTGGTTCAAGTGCTTTAGCTTTGGGAAGTCAAAACACAGTGAATGGTTCTAACTCTTTAGTGGCAGGCTTTGGAAATATATCTAGTAATCAAATTAATGCGCAAACGGTATTAGGTAAATGGAATGAAGTAGAAACGGATGCATTACTCATCATTGGAAACGGTGCTGATGATGCAACTCGTAAAAATGTATTGAGTGTAAAATCTGATGGAAATATCATCGCAAATGATTTAGATGTTATAGAAATTACACAACCTAATGCTTTAGCCACAAAAGCCTACGTAGACGCCAACGCAGGAACTATCAGTACAGGTTTAGAACAACTCGACGAAGGCAATGGAAATGGTTGGCGATTGATTGGACAAGATTCGAATAACTTTGGAAATATTGGGTTAAATGCAGTTGATCTATCTACCGCAACTTTTCCAAGTACAACTTATGGCGCAACAGGCAGTTATGCGTTTTCAGCAGGAATCGTAACTACTGCTTCTGGATTTGGTGCTACTGCATTAGGAAATGGAAGTTCTGCAACTGCTGACAATGCTTTTGCTGCTGGTGGCGCTAGTACTGCTTCTGGAGAAAGCAGTGTGGCTTTGGGAAGAGGTACCATTGCTAGTGGAGATTATAGTTTTGCCGTTGGTGAAAATTCACAAGCAACTGATGAGTACGCAAATGCATTTGGGAATAATTCTGTTGCAAGTGGATTTTCTTCTTTTGCTGTTGGTGGTAGTACAGCTTCTGGAACTTATTCAGTGGCTTTTGGAGGTTCTACAGCAAGTGGAAATACATCTTTTTCTGCAGGAGCAAATAATTTTGCTGGTGGACAAACATCGGTTGCTTTAGGAAGATTTACAAGAGTAACAAATGATTCTGCTACAGCTATTGGTTTATTTAATGAAGATGATACTAATGCTTTATTTATGATTGGAAACGGAACTGGAGTTACAGCTAGAAACAATGCTTTTTCAGTAATGGAGTCAGGAGTAGTCAATATTGATAATTTAGCAGGAACAGGAACACGTACTGTGAGTGTTACCGCCAATGGTAACTTAGTAGCCAACTCAACTCCTGATAGTGATATTCTAGTCATTACTCCTTTTGATTTTAATAAAGAAGATGTTGGTGGTAGTGGTATTACAATGACAAGACATCGAATTGATGGCGCCTATATTAGCGTACCTGGTGATGTATCTGAAATTTATGCTCCTATACAATTTCCTAAAAATGCTGTTATAAGAACTGTAGAATTTATTTACAAAGACTCTAATACATTTTCAGGACGTGCGTTAGAATTCACTATCGGATTTCAACAATTTAATGCTTCTAACAATAGTACACAATCCTTTTTTGTGGCAGGAACTCAATTAAACACCAATAGTTACAGTCCAGCAAACCGAATTGCTACTGCAAACAATGTAAATTTTCCTATTTCAGGATTTAATTCTAGTACGTATAGAGCGTATTATGTTCGTATTAAACCAGTTTCAGGCGGTTCATGGTCTGGAACTTCTGATACCGCAATTCAACAAGTGAGAATACATTACACATATTAAAAGTAGCATTATGAATTATTTTAAAATAGTACTTTTTCTCTGTACTAGTATTGGATTTGGTCAAACCGTAGAAAGAAGTTCTTTAGATTCTGGTGGCGCATCAAGTACAGCTTCCAATTTACAACTAATGTATAGTATTGGGGAAAGTAATATTCAGGAATTCACTGGAAGCTTTAAAGTTTCTGAAGGATTTATCGCACCAAGTTTTAAAATCAAAATTGACCCCATTGTGTTTTTACAAGGTCCTTTATTTTCCCAAAATACTACTGGTTTAATGAATGACGATTTGCGTTCCAATAATTATATCCCAACCACAAGTCCGTATGCAGATAATGCTACTGTAGATACTTCAGTATTTACTATTACAGGTAACAATGCTATTGTAGACTGGGTTTGGATAGAATTAAGACAAGAAAATAACAACACAAAAATAGTTACGGCAAAATCAGCGTTATTACAACGCGATGGAGATGTAGTGGCTTTAGATGGTAGTTCTACATTGGTATTAAATGCGGCACTAGGTAATTATCACGTAGTTATTAAACACCGTAATCATTTGAGTGTGATGTCTGCGAATCCAATTTCACTTTCAAAAAACAGCACTACCACAGTCAATTTTACAGATAATTCAATTGCAAGCTTTGGATCGAATGCTCAAGTAGAATTAGCAAGTACAGAACTAGCGCTTTGGGCTGGAAATGTAAATGGAGATGATATAGTACAATATTCAGGAACTAATCCAGATGTTCCGAGCATTTTATCAGAAGTATTAAATAATTCTGGGAACTTCCTAAATTTTCCAACATATATCGTTCAAGGATATAATATTCACGATATAAACATGGATGGTAAAACCCAATATACAGGAACCGAACCAGATTCTCCTTTAATTCTTCAGAATGTATTAGCACATCCAGGAAATTTTCTAAATTTTAGTACCTATGAAATTCAAGAACAACTACCCGAGAATTAAAAAGCATAAAACAATCTCTTTTATTAAAAATTAACAATGTCGGTTTTTTACGTTTCGAATTGTTATTTATATGGACGGTTGTGAATCAAATACATACGATTCGCATACCGTTCGTGTAAAATTTGATGCAATTCATACATTAATAACGCAATCTCACAAATTAAACACAATGAGTTTGTTAAAGATTATGTAAATTGAAGAAGATTCCCTAAAACAACCAATAAGTGAAAAAAATTATACTTTGTATTATTATTTCATGTCTTTTTTCTTCGCAGCAGTTTTTGCATGCGCAAGAAACACCTCAAAATATACTTAAAACAGTAACCGCTTCTTATAATGCGAAAAACTATACTGAATGTATTTCACTTACAGAGAAAGCCATTGAAATAGTATCAAAAAACAAAAACCAATTAGATAGTTTATCTACAGCTAACTTGTATTTCTACAAAGGTGCTTCCGAGTATTATTTGCAACGCTTTGATGTTTCTATTGCGTCTTATAATAAAGCTATTTCCTATTGTCCAACTTCTGATGAAGGATTGAATTACAAAGCAGAATTGTACTATGAACGTGCATTTTCAGAACATGGATTGGGAAGTTATCTCGATTCCTATGAAAGTTCTAAAAAAGCAGCTTCTATCATGGAAACTGTGCAACATCCTAATTACGATTATGTACTTTCTATTTACGCAGATATTGCAGGTTCGGCAGCAGATTTTGGTTTTCAAGAAGAAGCTTATAATTATTTGAATAAAGCACAACAATTATATGCAACACATAAAAACAGTATTAAAACGGCTAAAAGTGAAGCTTCTAAACCTGTGCTGTTTCAATATAAAGCTGTTGAAATCATTAATAATAAAAGCGTTTTCACGGACAAAGATATTGCTACAATTAAAAATCATGTTCAAAACTTAGAAGCTCTAAAACGTCAAAAAAGATTCAATAGTGCGGAAAAACGTATGTATGCCGTCGCGCTAAATATGTTGGGCGATGCGTATTTGCGAAAAGAAACAGTAACGAATTCCGATTGTAAACTTGCACACAAAAACTTAAATAAAGCGTTACAAAATTTAGAAGCAACTTTTTTTGAAACACATTATTATCAATTTCAATTCAATAAAGTGAAAGCTTTTCAATTCGAAAAGAAATATGCGCAATCATTACGGTTCATGAATGCATTGCTTGCAAGGTTACCAAAAAATGATACACGTCTCTCCTATTTTGAAGCTGAGAAAGCCAATATTTTAATTGCTTTAGATGACAAAGAAGAAGTCATTCGCTCATTAGAAAAATCAATTGCTGCAATTCATGCAGGTAAAAATCCGTTAAAAAAAGAATATTCGAATTTTGTACCAAGTTACGACTTGAATGAAACTGGTTTATTGGTAAAAATGGCGGCTAAAATTGTAGAGAAATATCCAAAAGATGCAACTGTACTTTCGCTTGCGTCGAAAATGTACAAATTAAGTTTGATTCAGTTTGAAAATTGCTATCGTGAAGAACGATTTAATGATAAATTGACAACTTATTATCAAAGTGCTGTTGGCGGAATATTAAAGCTCAAAAAACTTGGTTATGGTCATAAAGATTTCAATATAGAAATCCTGTTAAACCGAATGGAAATAATTGAAAACCGACTGGCTTGGAAAAAATTTCATCAAAGTAGACTGTTGAATGAAGCCAATATTTCTGATACGTTAGTGCAAAAAGAACAAACAATACGCAAAGCTTTGGTATTAGCAAAACGCAGAAAAGATACTGCTGCTATTTTTGATTATGAACAACAGTTGAAACAACAATTAGCCACACTTAAACAACAATTTCCTAACATTGCCACTTTTGCTTTTGAAACTTTTGATATTAAAAAGATTCAAGCAACTATGAAACCTTCGCAAGTCATTGTGAAATATAAAAAAATGGGCAATCAATTGATAGCTTTCAAGATCACAAGTGATCGTATTGATTTTTATGAATTAGCCAATTCAGCTAGTATTTTGGCTGATGCTGAAACCTATTATAATCAAATAAGTAAGCAACAAGAAAACAAAGAAATAGCACATACTTTGTATAAAAAGTTATTTCCTTTTAACATGAAGGATTTTACAGCATATACCATTATTCCGGATAATGTATTACACTATTTACCCTTTGAGACTTTAATCACGGATAATAATCAATATTTAGTTGAAAACGCTGCTATTAATTATGCCACACATTTAGTGTTTGTAAATCATACTAAGTATCCAAATCAGACATTAAAAAATGATGATATTGTTGTATTTACACCACAATATCAAGAGAATGAGTTTGACACAACTTCAATTGCTTTACGTGATAATGAGTATCGTTTGTATGGTGCCGAAAGTGAATCTAAATTACTGACTTCTATTTTTCCAAGTAGATTGTTTGAATCTATTTTTGCAACGAAAGATAATTTTATAAAATATTCACGCAAAGCTAAAATCATTCACTTGGCAATGCATGCAAATATTAATAATGAAACGCCAGAATTGAGTCATTTGGTTTTCAATGAAAATGACAACGATTCTAAAATGTATATTGAAGAATTGTACGGTTTGCATCTCAATTCAGATTTAGCCGTTTTAAGTGCGTGCAATACGGGCAAAGGAAAAATAGATGCTTCCAAAGGAATGGTTTCGCTCAATCGTGCATTTACGTTGGCTGGCGTTCCGTCTACTGTAGCTAGTTTATGGGAAGTTCCAGATAAAGTGACACAGAAAATTATGGTTGACTTTTACAAAAATCTAAAAAAAGGAGAAAGTAAAGCAACTGCGTTGCAAAATGCTAAAGTGAATTATTTAAAAAATACTGATGACGCTAACTTTCAAAAGCCTTTTTATTGGGCAGGATTTGTATTGCATGGCGATTCTGCGCCAATTCAACTAGAACAAGAAGCATCATTTAATTTTATCTGTATCATTGCTGCTATTTTAAGCTTAATGATTATTGTTATTGTGAGTTTCCGAATTAGAAAAAACACCTTGAAGTTGTTCTAAGTTATTAGCGCATATTGTTTTTTATTTCGTACACAATATTATCTTCATTATCACTATCTTTTTTTCCTAAAACAATAGAAAACTGATTTTTTTCAAGCAATCGTTTAGAACTTTCGTTTCTTCTATCTGTATAGGCTTCAATCGTATCTAATTGCAATGTATGGAAACCAAATTCCAAGATTGTTTTTAATGTTTCATTCATGATTCCTTTTCCTTGAAATGCTGTGCTCAAATCGTATCCGACTTCAGCAGTTTTTTTATCTTCAGAAAAATTCCAAAGACAAATACTTCCAATCATTTTAGGATCATTTTGCTTCGTAATAACCCAATGATAGACCGTATTTGTGTCAATATTATTATTAATTCTTGTAATGAATTTTAAAGCAGCTTCTTTAGATGGATCTATAGGTCTTTTTATAAATTCATTCATTTTTTTGTCTGAACGTATATAGGAAACCACTTCCCAATCAGATACTTGTAATCGTCTTAAGAGAAGTCGTTCTGTCTGTATTTCTGGAAAAGTGTTGGTGTTCATATTATTGCTTTGGATTGGCGCTTTTTGTAAAAGAATCTTTATTTTATTTTTTTCTAAAACAGGTTAACCTAGTGTTTAATCAAAAATATTATTAAGTTTTTCAAAAATTAAATATTCGAAATCAAATTTTTATTTTATATCCAGTTTATTTATTTTTAACACTAAAATACTCACAAAAAAAACCATAGAATGAACAAATTATCAACTAAGATTTCATTTTTCATCAATTCTATAATTGACTTATTTCTCAAGGATTTGTTATTTATAATACTTCCAATTGGTATTATTATACTTTTCAAAACCGTTTTTTTAAATCAACCATTTATTGATGTATTGACAATTTCAAATATTGCTTTTGCTAATATTATAATATTTGCATTATCATATTCTAACTATTTAGATTTTCATCAAAGTTTTGCTCGGAACTATTACTTAATTGAATCTAAATTTTATAATGTATCTATTTTTTTCATTGTAATTTCTGTAATAATCTTAGTAGTTATTTTACTTCAAGAGTCAGATGAAATAATGATTAACAAAGGAATAATTTTTGTTTCCAACTTATGGCTATTCATTGTATCACTTATCTCTTATTTTTGGACTAAATATTCCTTGCCAGAAAATTTTAAGAAAATTTATAAAAACAAAAGGACTAAACAACAACCTGATTTTATTCTTCATATATCGAATAAAAAATTAATTGAGATAAATTCAGATTTAGTAGATATTGAATATTTATTATCAGAACCTGAATTGGAAAGTGATACAGAAAATTATGACTTCTCTAAAAAAGAAAGTAGAATAGAAATATCAAATTTAGAATCATCTATAGAGACAATTGAACAGGTATTAAAGGATGTCAAAGCTACTCTTAATAAAAACAAAGAAAAATTTATATCGTAAAAAAGCGCATAATAAATTCTCTAACAGATTGTTAAACCGTATAGCGATATCACTGTTTTTAAATATCTTTATAAAAAAAACGATGAAATCCATTTCCCGACAATTTATATTAGCAGGACTTACCGTTATTGGAACCATTATCGCATGTTCTAATGTAAAGAATGACACTTCCGCGGAAGCGACAAAAACCTCAACCGCAAAAACTACAGAATCTGCACAACCTATTTCTGAAGAATTTAAGAAGTATTGGTACGCCGGAACAGCAGAATTGACTTCTTTTGAACTCGAACAAGCTCGGTACGGAGAAATCCATAAAGGAAAAGCCGTTTTAGTATATGTAACAGAAGATTTTAATCCAGAAAAACAGGTGAAAGCAGATCAACAAAGAGGAAACAATGTGCCTGTTTTAAAATTGAATGCTACTAAAAAATTTCATACGGGAATTTATCCATACAGCGTCATGTCGAGCACTTTTTATCCTGTTGCAAACAATCAGCATGCGATGAAAGTAACATCTTCCATGCAAGAATGGTGCGGACATGTATTTACGCAACTAAACAATAAAACAGAGTTTGACATACAATCATATTCGTATTTTGAAAGTGAATCAGATCAGAAATTTTCTTTAGACAAAGCAATTCTAGAAGATGAATTGTGGACAAAATTAAGAGTTGATCCTACACAATTACCCATTGGCAAATTACAAATCATTCCAGCTTTTGAAGTATTACGCATGAAGCATATTCCATTAAAAACATACGATGTTACTGCATCAATTACAGCTTCTGGAGCAACTACAACATACACTTTAGACTATCCAAAATTGAACAGAAAATTAACCATAAATTTCAATACTAGCTTTCCGCACGATATTTTGAGTTGGACAGAAGTTTCTAAAAGTGGCTATGGAAATTCAGCAAAAACTTTAACGACTAAAGCAACGAGAATCAAACAGTTGAAAAGTCCGTATTGGTCTAAAAATAGCGTAAAAGATAGTGTTTTACGAAAAGAATTAGGATTATAAATCCTACAAAAAGAAAGATATGACAATAGCAATCAAATAGCGGTTATATGGTAAAACCGTAATCAGAAGTTCTAAAAATTCACGAAATTTAGAATAATAATCTGATAAATTATTTACTAAGCATATTTAAGTCATAATTCCACGCCTTAACCTGCTGGCTTAGATATCATCTCATTAGGAAAAGGATACAATATGCCCTTATTGTATCCTTTCTTCGTTTATTAATGTTTTTAATACGAAACGCCTAGCATCTCATCAATTGTATTTACAGTTACAGAATGATAATTAGAACGCGCTTTGTCATAAATACGTTTTGCTTCTTCTAATTTGTCATTGCGCTTAAATGCCTTGTACAAGGTAGAAACATACCAACGACGACCAACAGTCATTAAGAAATTTTCTATTTGAGCATCTACATTATTTGCATGGTAATCATGATTGATAGATTGTTCAAACCAAACCATTGCGATATAAGAATTTGTAGCATTAGAAAAATTACAAGCATTGTCTAAAGCTGTAAATTTTTCTATAGATATATCTTTTGGAATATTTCTGATGAAATGAATTTTCTGTTGAATGTTCCAGTTTTTCTTGCATAAATCGGCTTCATTTAAGGTTCCATTTTGCCATTCAATGATAGCATTTTCTACATTTTGAAACTTATCGGAAACTATTTTTGAAGCATTTTCAGGAATTCCTGCTTTGTAAATCCAAATATCCGTATTGAATTCTACATTGTTTTTGGCTAACAATTCAGTATGTAAATACGTAACAAACTTTTCTGTTGTCATGGTTGAAAACGCATGCTTATTAAAATATTCTTTTAAAAAGACATCCATTTTTTCTCTTCCTACTTTTTCTTCCAGTGTGCGTAAAAATAAATATCCTTTGTCGTAAGCTATACTATTCATTCCGTCGTCAGGATTTTTACCTTTCAAGTCTAATTTTAAATGTGTTGCTTCTGGCGAATCTTTGAAGTTTTCAATTTCTTCAGCCAAATCTTGCCTTCCAATAGAAGCTAACATGTTTGCGTATTCTTTTCCATACAAAGCTTCCATGATGCGCATTTCAAAATACACAGTAAAACCTTCATTCAACCAAAAATCGTCCCATGTAGCATTCGTTACTAAGTTTCCTGACCAAGAATGTGCCAATTCGTGTGCAACTAAACTCGTTAAACTACGATCGCCAGCAATTACTGTTGGTGTTGCAAAAGTTAATCGCGGATTTTCCATTCCGCCAAACGGAAAACTTGGAGGCACTACCACAACATCAAATTGATCCCAAGCATATGCGCCGTACAAACTTTCGGCTGCATTTACCATTTTTTCCATGTCTCCAAACTCATAATGCACTTTATCAATCATAGATTTTTCTGCATACACACCAGTTCTCGGGCTTATTTCTTTATAAACTAAATCACCAACAGCTAAGGCAATTAAATATGGAGAAATAGGTTGTTTCATCTCAAAATTATAATGCCCGTCATCACTTTTTGCTTTCGGATTTTCAGCACTCATAATTGCTAGTAAATCTTTTGGCACCTTTACTTTTGCAGAATACGTTAGACGAAGTTGCGGACTGTCTTGAATAGGAATCCAAGTTCGTGTTAATATAGCTTGTCCTTGTGTTAATAAAAACGGATGTGTTTTATCGGCTGTTTGCTGCGGATTTAGAAACTGTAATGCTTCCGTTTTATCGGTTGTTTCATAGTGAATTGCTACTTTTTTTGAATTGCCTTTGATAGGAATTGACAATGGTTGTCCTAAAACTACATCATTTGTTCCAAGCGTGAATTCTACTTCTTTTCCATCAACAGTCGTTTTATGGATCTTTAAATTTTTGGCATCAAAAACAATCTCAGTAGCATTGGTACTTTCAATTGTATATGTAGCCGTTCCTGTGATGATTTTTTTATCAAAGTTAACATCAATAGCTAACATTAAATGTTTAGCAACAGCTTCATTTGGCATAGCGTATGAATGTGTATCTGTTGCATATATATTGGTTTCTTTCATTTCTTTTTCTGTAGAAGAACAGCTTACAATTAAACAAGCAAGCAGTAAAAAAGCACTAATTTTTAATGTATTCATGAATATCTTTAGAATTATACGTTGAATCGAGTTTCTCAAAACTACGGAAATTATTAGAAATTTTGTTAAACTCCATATATACAAATGTTAACTACGGTATTTCCGTAATAAGTTCCCGCTTGTTTTTCATACTTTTTGAATGATATAAAAAATTTAAAATCATGAAGAAAAAACAATTAAAAGTATTACGACTTAACAAAAAATCAATTTCTAACTTAGAAAAATCGAGTGTAAATGGTGGTTATGAATCGCAAAGAGGTTCTTGTTTTTGGCAAGATTGTCCATCTAATGAACCTGATTTTATGAGTGATTGCTATTGTCCGTATGGTGGTGGCGGTGGAAATAACACAGGAAACGGTCAAACGCAAGCAAATTGTGGTTCTAACAACTCTTGTGCTTGGGAAGATTGCGAAGCATCAATGCCAAATGGTGGTGGTTGTTAAAATAAATCTGTGAAGTATAAGCCATGAAAAAAAGGAATATCAAAAATTTACAGCTTAACAAAAAATCAATTTCCAACATGCAAACTTCTGCTACAAAAGGTGGGTTTGGCTCTAGTTTGGACAATTGTGACACTGACATTACTTCTTGCTATTGGTTGGTATGTCCATTCTCTGATCCAATAGTGACAATTTGCGAACAAATGTAAGCATGAACAATTATCATATAACTTAAAAGTCATGAAAAAAAGAAACATCAAAAGTTTACAACTCAATAAAGAGTCTATTTCTAATATGGAAGTAAACTTACCTATAGGAGGACGCGATTCCAACAATAGACAATGTTACTCAGAAAATGTAGGAACTTGCTATTGGCTCGACTGTCCGTTTCCACAGACACGCTATCGCACATTATGTTGCGAATAAAATAATAACTTATATAAAAGAGCGGACTTCGGTTCGCTTTTTTTGTCCCTATTTTTTTTAGTGCTTCTCCGTATTGTTTTCAGTGTTTTTCCTGTACTTCTTTTTAGTAAATGCGACGTTCTTTGAACTCTGAAACTAAAAATAGATTTAAAATGAAAAAAAGAAGTATCAAACACTTATCATTAGGAAAAAAAACAATTTCCACATTAAAAAGTAATGTATTTGGTGGTGCACCAACAACAAATCAATCTCAGTATTGTCCTGCAAATCCATTACCAGACCCAATTAAACATACGGACAATCGTGAAATATGTGTAACACGTTCTTGTAACTCTCGATGTGTTCTTTGTTAATAGAGCAAATTCAAACTTAAAGCGAACTTCGGTTCGCTTTTTTTATATCAAAAAGTGATCAAAATAGTCTTTCAAAAAAACACAAATAAACTGTTGGTTTCTCAAATCAATTTCGACAAAAGTTAAAGAACGTTAAAAACTAGATTTCACTAGTTGAACTTTCCTATTTTTGATTTTACTGAACCAAATATTTCCTAATGAGAAAACTATTATTGTTTATTTTAGTGACTTGTGCTTTTATTACAACAAGCTCAGCACAAAAACCTGATAAACTTTCCTCCAACCAAATCTACGAGAAAGTACAAAAACTCAACTTCTTAGGCTCTGCACTATATATTGCAGCACATCCTGATGACGAAAACACACGACTCATCGCCTATTTAGCAAACAATGTAAAAGCAAGAACTGCGTATTTATCATTAACACGCGGCGATGGTGGACAAAATTTAATTGGTCCTGAAATTCGTGAACAATTAGGTGTCATTCGCACACAAGAATTGCTTGCTGCACGTCGTGTAGATGGCGGACAACAAATGTTTACACGTGCCAACGACTTTGGTTATTCAAAACATCCAGACGAAACGCTTGATATTTGGAATAAAGATGAAGTTTTAAGTGATGTTGTTTGGGCAATTCGTAAATTCAAACCAGATGTGATCATCAATCGTTTTGACCATAGAACGCCAGGAAGAACACATGGACATCATACAACTTCTGCTATGTTAAGCATGGAGGCCTTTGATTTGGCTGGTGATAAGTCTGCATACGCATCACAATTAAAAACATATGATGCTTGGCAACCAACACGTTTATTTTTCAATACCTCTTGGTGGTTTTATGGAAGTCGCAAAAAATTTGAAGAAGCAGATAAAAGTAAAATGCTAAACTTCGATATTGGTGTATACTACCCACTCAAAGGACTGTCTAACAACGAATTAGCTTCTATTGCGAGTAGTCAACACTTATGCCAAGGTTTTGGACGCGTTACTACACGTGGAACGCAACAAGAATACGTAGAATTTTTAAAAGGTGATTTCCCAAAAGATAAAAGCAATATATTTTCAGGAATAGATACTTCTTGGAATCGTGTAAAAGGCGGAAAAGCTATTGGAAATATCTTAAATGCTATCGAAAAGAACTTCGACTTTGTAAATCCTGCTTCACACTTACCTAAATTGGTTGAAGCTTACGAACTCATTCAAAAATTAGAAGATGAACATTGGAAAGCGATTAAATTAGTTGAAATTGAAGCAATTATTCAGGCTTGCGCCGGATTATACTTAGAAGCTTCTGCCGCTTCACCAAGTGCAACTCCTAGAAGTACTGTTAAAATTAACATTGAAGCCTTAAATAGAAGTACAGCAACAATCAAATTAACTTCTATTACTTCAACTAGCAATAATAATACAGAAGTTAAGAATCTTACATTGCTACCAAACAAAAGAGAGAATCTTTCTTTAGACGCAAATTTAGCTACAGATGAGTACTCTGCGCCTTATTGGTTGTTTGAAAAAGGTACTTTGGGAATGTATAATGTTGCTGATCAACAATTGCGTGGATTGCCAGAAACACCAAGACCGGCAATGTTACTATTCAATCTTGAAATAGAAGGAAAACCAATCACAATTACAAAACCGGTTGTATATCGTTATTCAAAACCAGACAAAGGTGAATTGTATCAACCATTTGAAATATTACCTGAAGTAACAGCAAACTTTAAAGACAAAGTGCTGATCTTTTCAACAAAAGATGCCAAAGAAATTCCTGTAACCGTGAAAGCAGGAAAAGATAATATTGATGGATATGTTTCTATCAAGCATCCATATAGTTGGAAAGTATATCCTGCAAAGCAAAAAGTAAATATTCAACAAAAAGGAGACGAAGTAACGTTGATGTTTACAGTAGTTCCACCAGCAACGCAAAGCGAAGGAATTTTAACACCAGAAGTATTTATTGGTGATAAAAAATATACGCAAGCCTTAAGCGAAATTGAATACGACCATATTCCGAAACAATCAGTTTTATTACCATCAGAAACGAAAGTAGTACGATTGAACATTCAAAAAGGCGGACAATACATTGGATATATTCAAGGTGCTGGAGATGCAATTCCAGAAAGTTTACGCCAAATTGGTTATGAAGTAGAAACTATTGATCCTGCAACGATTGATGCTGAGTCGCTTTCAAAATACGATGCCGTAGTTGTTGGAATTAGAGCATACAACACTGTAGATCAATTAAAATTTAAACAAAAATTCATTTTAGACTATGTTAAAAATGGAGGAAATGTAATTGTACAATACAATACTAATCGTCGTGTAAAAGTAGATCCAAGCGAACTAGCTCCATATAGTTTACAACTTTCCAGAGATCGTGTAACAGATGAAAATGCAAAAGTGGAAGTCATTGCTAAAGAACATTCAATAGTAAACTTTCCAAACAAAATAGAAGCTAAAGATTTTGATGGTTGGGTACAAGAACGTGGATTGTATTTCCCAAATAGTTGGGCACCAGAATTTACACCAATTCTTTCTATGCATGACAAAGGTGAGACAGACAAAAAAGGAAGTTTATTAGTTGCAAAATATGGAAAAGGAAACTATATCTACACAGGTTTAAGTTTCTTCCGTGAATTGCCTGCAGGTGTTCCTGGTGCATACAAATTATTTACAAACATGATTTCTATTGGAAAATCTGAAATTGTCACAAAACCGCAACTAAAAAACTAACACATGGAAACCGAAAAATTTGTTTGGAAAAAAATGTATACCATAATCTTGGTAGCCAACTTGGCATATATTTTATTCTTTTACCTCATCATGAATTTATTCTCATAACCCACATAACATGGTTGAATTAGACTGGATTGTATTAATTGGAACATTGGCCGCAATTGTTGGTTATGGAACCTGGAAAACGCGCGGAAGTAAAAGCGCTGAAGATTATATTAAAGGAGGAAACTCTTCAAAATGGTGGACCATCGGTCTGTCAGTAATGGCAACACAAGCAAGTGCTATTACATTTTTATCAACTACAGGACAAGCATTCAGTGATGGAATGGGATTTGTACAATTCTATTTTGGAGTGCCAATTGCAATGGTAATTATATGTATGGTTTTTATTCCGTTGTATCACAAACTCAAAGTATACACTGCGTACGAATTCTTAGAAAATCGTTTTGATCTAAAAACCAGAAGTCTAACTGCAATTCTATTCTTAATTCAGCGTGGATTGGCAGCAGGAATCACCATTTTTGCACCTGCAATTATATTATCTATTGTTTTAGGATGGAATTTAGTGACACTCAACATCATTATTGGTGTTTTGGTAATTATTTATACCGTTTCCGGCGGAACAAAAGCCGTAAGTGTCACACAAAAGCAGCAAATGTTTGTCATTTTTGCAGGAATGTTTGCAGCCTTTTTCATTACTTTAGATTTAATTCCTGAAAATGTAAGCTTTACCAATGCACTTGATATTGCAGGTGCTTCAGGAAGAATGGAAGTATTAGATTTTTCATTCGATTTAGAAAATAGATATACCATTTGGACAGGAATTATTGGAGGAAGTTTCTTAGCTCTCTCCTACTTCGGAACTGATCAAAGTCAGGTACAACGCTATCTTTCAGGGAAATCTGTAAAAGAAATGCGTTGGGGAATGATGTTCAACGGATTACTAAAAGTACCAATGCAGTTTTTCATTCTCTTGGTAGGAATCATGGTATTTGTGTTTTATCAATTTAATGCTTCACCATTAAACTTTATTGATGCTTCTACGAAAAAAGTAAAAGCTTCTGAATACAAAGACGAATACGCTGCTTTAGACAAAAAACAACAATTGTTATTTGACGAGAAAAAAACCTTAAGTCTAAATCTCGCTAAATCTTTCAATGAAACTGACAAAAAGAAATTATTACGTTTAGACAGTATTGAAAAAACATATAGAGCTGAAGCAAAATACTTAATCAAGCGTGCTATTGATGCTGATTATGGCGTTGAATACGATAAGCTTTCCAAAGAATTAACAGCATTGGCAGCAAATCCTGAAAGTGAAGTTTACAAAGAAAAAAGCGCAGCATTAACTAAAATGTATAAAGATGCAGCAAAAGACAGCGAAACAAACGATCGTGATTACATGTTTATTTCGTTTATCTTAGAACATCTGCCAAGTGGTTTAATTGGATTGCTATTAGCTGTAATTCTATCTGCAGCAATGTCGTCTACAGCTTCTGAAATCAATGCATTGGCAACAATTACTTCCATTGATTTATACAAAAGAAATTTAAAAGAAGAAAAAGATGATGCTCATTATGTAAAAGCAACAAAAATGTTCACTTTAGGTTGGGGAATTCTGGCCATTATCATTGCTTGTTTTGCAAGTTTGGCTGAAAACTTAATACAATTGGTCAACATTATTGGTTCAATTTTCTACGGGAATGTATTAGGTATTTTCTTATTGGCATTCTTCTTTAAGCATGTGAGAGGAAACGCTGTTTTTACAGCTGCTCTTATTACTCAAATATTGGTTGTAATTGTTTGGTGGATCGATTTAATGCCGTATTTATGGCTGAATTTGTTTGGTTGTGTAGTTGTCATGACACTTGCAATTCTAATACAGTCTACACAAAAAAAGATAGCTTAACTTTATAAATTATTATAAAATCTCAAAAGCCTTTCTAAACATATAGAAAGGCTTTTATATTTTTTATTAGATCTAAAAACTTTACTGTGAAAGATCAAAATTATTAACCGCATCTGAAATTTCATATCCTAAACGCAAACCTTCAGTGCAATCCATTCGTAAATGTACGCCTAAAGGCAAACGTGAAAAACCATTTTCAGCTGCCATATCTGTAAAGGTATTATACGCTCTTGGATCGCCTCTAAATTCGGTTCTTCCTTCATGAGATCGATCTGTAAAATCTGTATTATTTCCAAAATGATGGATGAATATTCCCGCTGCAGCAGAAGCAAATGTAGAATGCCCAGATGGATAACTAGGAAACGTAGGATTCGGCCACGAAATAAACGGATATAAGTTTGTTTGAAAATTTGGATCAATAAAATCCTGAATGTACACACTTGGACGCATTACCATATATTCATACTTGTCTGCCCATGTAGAAACTGCCGCATCATTCATTGAAAAGCCAAGTTTCAATAATATAACTAATGCTTCTTCATGATCTACATTGTATTGAGTGATCAATTGATTCGCTATAGAAATTTGTCTTCCCGGAGGACTCATCATCAAACCTTCCACGTCATTTGACCAAAACTCTGCAATCCACAAACCTTCAGTATCTGTAGTTCTAGCAGCTTCACTTGCAGTATATACTTCTTCCATAGCTGCGTAATAATCACTCGTAGCATCTTCACTATAGGTTAATGTTGGTGGAACCGTTGATGTTTCTGCAGAAGAAATAACAAATGTTCTCACAGAAGACCAATATGGAAATAATCCTCGCTCAGCTTCATCACTATATGTCCAATATCCAACACCTACTGGCGGTTCATACGATGTAGGTTGCGGACTTAAAATTTGAGTTTCTGCTTCAGTATCTGTTTGACTATACGCAATAATTTGTTGTGCCACATAATTTCCCCAATCTTGAGAATTTGATACAATGTCTTGACTTACTCCTTGTGTTAACTCTGCTTCTTTCTGCAAACGTAATATGTTGATATTGCTATCTATATCTGGTCGTACATTGTACATAAAATGGTCAATTGCAGTTGCATAACAAGCATTTAAGGCAATGGCAACATTTACGTTAGGTTGTCTTTGCGTAAAATCAATATCTAATTCAGCATATCTATCCTTATTAGATGTATAACTTACCATATCTTCTACACAAACTTCAAAAGCCGCCAAATGTATATATGCTAGTGCACGTGTTGTAGCATTTGGTCGCATGCCAGTTGCATACCGATCTAGTTGGCACCAAAGTTGGTTCCAATCGAGAATGACTTGTGTAATTTCATTTGTAACAACTGTAGTTGGTGGCTCAATTGCTACATCGAGTTGTTCGTCAGAACATGCTGAAAATAGAACAGCAGTAATCAGCACTAATAATAGTGCACGTAAAGAAAAATTCATTTTTGTTAGGTTGTTGTTTCGTAAGCGTGAAGTTACTTTATTTTTAAAAACTACACACAAAAACTCACTATAATTCGCTTAAAAACGATCAAATACAAAAAAAGCCTTTCCGTATTGGAAAGGCTTCTTATATATATTTTAAGAACTGAATTACTTAGACCATTCTTTAATAGAATCTTTGTTCATTTTTACATAGTCCTTATTTCCAGCTTTTTCAGCTAATGCTAATGATTCTTTAGCAATCTTTACAGCTTCTGCCTTTTTCCCCATTTTAGCATACACTAAAGACTGTTGTCTTAAGTACCAGAATCTTGGTTGATCTTTAGTCATTTCAATTGCCTTATCGATCCACATTTTAGCTTTCGACATATCTTTTCCTTCTTCTAAGTAATATCTAGCAGCAGAAAAATAATCACCTGCTTGTGGTCCTGCCATCATTTTTTCAATACTTGCAGTCGCTTTGTTATCTGTTGGTACTACAAAAGGAACCACTACTAACGTTTTTTCCCACTTAAATTCAATATCAGCTCCATTGTTCTTTAAATTTGCGATATCAATTGTAAATGATTCTGTTTTGTAAGGCATTGTGTTTACAGGAGCAACAGCTTTTGCTACTACTTTAGCATCATCCCATTTTCTTGGAGTTCCCCAGTTTGAAGCATCGTTATAAATAATAACTTCCCAAGTTGTTGCTGTTGGTTTTGTAAAAATAGCATACGTTCCTGCTTTTACAGCTGTTCCACCAATAGTAACATCGTCACTAAAAGTAATTTTTGTATTTGCATTAGCTCCAGTTCTCCACATTTGTCCGTAAGGAACTAAATCACCAAATATTTTTCTTCCTTTCATTGCTGGTCTAGAGTACTCTACAGTTACGTCTGTTAAACCAACTTTTTGTTCTAATTTTGATATTGGGCTCGGTTGAGGCGTTTCAATTTGCGCTTGAACACTGATTCCTGCTGCTAAGAAACATGCCAAAAGTAGTTTTTTCATCCTATTGTTATTTTTAAAAGTTTTTTAATTTGACGAATTTACGCAGAAACCTTACTTGTAAATGTTAACAAATACTTAAAATAAGAAACAGTACCTTTGAATATTGCAAAAAATATCAAACATGAAGAATTATATTGCTGAATTTTTAGGGACTTTTGCTATGGTTTTTTGCGGCACAGCCGCCATGGTTGTCAATGATATTACAGGTGTTATCACACATCCTGGAGTTGCAATTACTTGGGGATTAATTGTTATGGGAATGATTTATGCTTTTGCGGAAATTTCTGGAGCGCATTTTAATCCAGCTGTAACGATTGCCTTTTCTTATGCTAAAAAATTCCCTCTAAAAGAAGTTCCAAAATATATCTTAGCACAATGTTTAGGTGCTATTTGTGCAAGTTTACTTGTATACATGTTTTGGCCAGAAAGCGAAACACTTGGTGCTACAATACCAACAATTGTGGCTTGGAAAGCTTTTATTTTAGAATTCTTACTTACTTTCTTCTTAATGCTTGTCATTATAAATGTATCTACAGGTAGTAAAGAAACTGGTACTATGGCAGGAATTGCTATTGGCGGAATTGTTTTGTTAGAAGCCATGTTTGCTGGCCCTATGACAAAAGCTTCTATGAATCCAGCACGATCATTAGGTCCAGCTTTAATTTCTGGACAATTAACAGATTTGTGGTTATATCTCATTGCTCCAATTTTAGGAGCCATTGTAGCTGTGGTGAGCTGTAAACTCGTAAAAGACGAAAACTGCTGTGATGCAGACTGTTAACACTCAAAATTCTTCTTCTTTGTTTAAAGTTTAAGCCTTTTTAAAATTTCTTTAAGAAAACTTTAACAATGCTTTCATTTTTTTTGTTCAACTAATCACAAAATAAGTTAAACATTATTTTGTAATTTTATATTGTTTTAAATATTACACCATGGCAAAGAAAAAAAACATCACTGCACTATTCATCATTTCAGCATATATGGACTATGTGTTGGAACATGGAGAACAACCAAAAAACGTATACGCTTTTGCAAAAGAAAACAACTTTGATGAAGCGAAGTTTTACGAGTTTTTTAGTTCTTTTAAAGCTTTAGAAGAAAATATATTCACAACTTTTGGAAACAATACAATTGAATTATTGTCTAAAAGTGAAGAATTTGAAACTTTTGATGCTCGCAACAAGCTACTGAGTTTTTACTACACATTTTTTGAGCAATTTACCGCAAATAGAAGTTATGTAGTACATAGTTTAACTGCAGACAAAAAGCCTTTACAATCATTACACCTATTGAAAGGACTAAAACATGTATTCACTGATTTTGTAGAACATCTGGACTTAAAAACACTTGATTTGAATCAAGAACGTTTGGAGAAAATTCAAAACAGAGCTATCAATGAAACTGCTTGGATACAATTTATGTTGACTATAAAATTTTGGTTAGATGACACTTCCGCTAGTTTTGATAAAACAGATCAATACATCGAAAAATCTGTGAACGCTAGCTTTGATTTGATCGATAATACACCATTGAAAAGTATTGTTGATTTCGGAAAATTCATATTTAAAGAAAAACTAGATATTAGATCTTAATGAAAACAATTGATAAAATTCCTATTACCAAAATACAACGCGCCAGTAAACTTGTAACTACAGGTGCAAAGGTTGGTGTAAACTATCTGAAGTATTACGGTGATAAACTCATAAATTCTGAAGAAAAAGCAAAAGAACGATTGAATGAATCAAATGCTGAAGATATTTATGATGGCTTAAAAAGTTTGAAAGGAAGTGCACTTAAAGTCGCACAAATGTTGAGTATGGAAAAGAATATTTTACCACGTGCTTATGTGGAAAAATTTTCTTTATCACAATTTTCTGTACCACCATTATCGCCTCCATTAGTTATAAAAACCTTTAAAAAATATTTTGGTAAACCTCCAAGTGAAATTTTTGATACATTCAATTCCACTTCGTTAAACGCCGCGAGTATAGGACAAGTACATGTTGCTGAAAAAGACGGGAAAAAACTTGCTGTGAAAATCCAATATCCTGGAGTTGCTGAGAGCATCTCTACAGATTTAGCAATTGTAAAACCTATTGCAATGCGAATGTTTAACATTACAGGAAAAGGCTCTGATAAATATTTCAGAGAAGTTGAAGAAAAACTCACTGAGGAAACTAATTACTTACTTGAAATAAAGCAGAGTAAAGATGTTTCCGAAGCTTGTAAGCATTTACCAAATATTTTATTTCCAGAGTATTATGATTCGCTTTCATCAGAGCGAATCATAACTATGGATTGGATGAAAGGTGAACATCTTTCTGAGTTTACAAATAGAAATACCGATCAAGAAAAAGCTAATTTACTTGGGCAAACACTTTGGGATTTTTATATGTTTCAGATTCATAAATATCGTAAAGTACATGCAGATCCGCATCCAGGGAATTTCTTGGTCTCGGAAGATGACAAATTGATTGCGCTTGACTTTGGTTGTATGAAAGCAATTCCAGAAGATTTTTATGTGCCTTATTTTGAATTGGCAGATAAAAAAACATTGAATGATCCGAAGTTATTTACTGAGAAATTGTACGAATTAGAAATTCTTCGTGAGGATGATTCTAAGGAAGAACTAGAATTTTTCTCTGAGATGTTTCATGAATTATTGGGATTGTTTACAACTCCTTTTAATCAAGAAGTATTCGATTTTTCTGATGAAGTGTTCTTCGGAAAAATAGCTGATATCGGTGAGCGATATGCAAAAAATACGCAACTGCGTAGCATGAACGGAAACCGCGGTTCTAAACATTTTATTTACATGAATAGAACTTTTTTCGGACTATATAATTTATTACATGATTTGAAAGCGAAAGATGTAAAGATTAACAATTTTAAAAACTTTTAATGGCAACAATTACACGTACAGATATTGATTCCATGGAAAAGTTGTACAGAATCAACTTAATTAATAGCTGTTCTGGTTACAAATCGGCTAATTTAATTGGCACACAATCAAAAGATGGCTTGGCCAATGTAGCTGTATTTAGTTCAGTTACGCACTTAGGATCAAATCCGCCATTATTGGGTTTCATTACAAGACCAGCGGTTGTTCCAAGAAATACATATCAAAACATACGTGAAACAGGTATTTATACCATCAATCATATTCATCAAAAAATAACACAAGATGCGCATCACACATCTGCGAAATATCCAAAAGAAATCTCAGAATTTGATCAAACAGATCTAGAAACTGAGTATATCAATGATTTTGCAGCTCCTTTTGTAAAAAACTGTCATGTACAAATTGGAATGCGCTACGTAAATGAATATATAATTGAAGAAAACGACACCATACTTGTTATTGGAAAAATAGAACACATACACATTGAAGACCAAATATTAGAAACAGACGGTTTTATCAATCTTGCAAAAGCAGAAACCGCCACTATTAATGGACTTGACGGATATGCGATACCAAAGCAACATACTAGGTATCCGTATCAACGTCCCAAATAAAAAAGACTATGCGAATTTTACTTACAGGCGCTACAGGATACATCGGAAAACGACTCATTCCAATTTTATTGGAAATGGGACATTCTTTAGTTTGCTGTGTAAGAGACAAGCAACGTGTTGCAGAAGAAATCGCAAATCATGAACATATTGAACTTATTGAAGTCGATTTTTTAAATCTAGGAAGTTTATATAGAATACCATCTGATATCGATGTTGCTTATTATTTAATTCATTCCATGTCTTCTTCTACTAAGTTTGAAAAAATGGAACGTGATTGCGCAGTTCATTTTAAAACATATCTGCAAAACACGAAAGTAAAACAAGTTATTTATTTGAGTGGAATTGTAAATGATCAACAATTATCGAAACATTTACAATCTCGCAAAAACGTAGAAAACACATTACAATCTAGCATTTATTCCTTAACAACATTTAGAGCAGGAATTATTGTAGGCAGTGGAAGTGCTTCATTTGAAATTATTCGTGACTTAACTGAAAAACTGCCTATAATGGTCGCGCCAAAATGGATTAAAACCAAATCGCAACCTGTTGCTATTCGCAATGTCCTAGAATATTTATCTAAAGCAATCGGAAATGAAAACGTTTATGACAAATCATATGACATTTTTGGACCAGATACGTTGACGTATAAAGATATGATGTTGCAGTTTGCAGAAGTACGAAAGTTGAAAAGAACCATTATTTCTGTACCTGTAATGACACCAAAACTCTCCTCCTATTGGCTGTATTTTATCACAACAACTTCATACAAACTCGCTAAGAATTTAGTAGATAGTATGAAGGTTGAAGTGATTGGAAAACAAAGTGATATTAATGAAATTTTAGACATTCAGCCAATGTCTTACAAAGAAGCCGTACAAAAAGCTTTTATTAAGATTGAGCAAAATAGTGTGATTTCGAGTTGGAAGGATTCTTTGATTAGTGGACGCTTTCGCGAAAAAATATCACGCTATGTTAAAGTTCCTGAGTATGGCTGTTTTAAAGACATAAAGAAACGTACAGTCATTGACGAATCTGAAACTTTAGAAAAAATTTGGGCGATTGGTGGAAAAAATGGTTGGTATTATGCAACCTTCTTATGGAAAATTCGCGGGTATTTGGATAAAATTTTTGGAGGCATCGGATTACGTCGTGGACGTACACACCAAACAAAACTTAATGCTGGAGATCCGCTTGATTTTTGGAGAGTTTTGTACGCAAACAAAGAAGAAAAACGCTTGCTACTTTTTGCAGAAATGCGTTTACCTGGTGAAGCTTGGCTAGAATTCAAAATAGAAAAAGATCAATTGCTTCAACGTGCTATTTTTAGACCTAAAGGAATTTGGGGAAGAATGTATTGGTATGCCGTTTTACCATTTCATGGTTTTATTTTCAACGGAATGATTAATAAACTCGTTAAAAACGATTAAAATATATGAGTACTCAAAATAAAATAGAAATTAACGTTGTACTGTTTAAGCGTGATTTACGTCTTCATGATAATGAAGCTATACACAATGCGCTGTCTACAGAAAGAAAGACGTTGCTTTTATTTGTTTTTGAAGATATTCTCCTGAATGATCCGCATTACAGTGAACGCCACTGGAATTTTATAAAAGAATCATTAATCGACTTAAATAATTCTTTGATTGCCTATAATAGTGAGATATTAATTGTACGATCAAACATACATAGAACCTTGCAAATCATTCAGGAAACTTATAAAATTTCACATCTATATTCGCATCAAGAAACTGGTATAAAAGTTACGTATGATCGTGATAAAATGCTAAAACGTTTTTTAGCAAATAATATGATTTCTTGGACTGAAAACGTAAATAATGGTGTATTTAGAGGTTTACAAGATCGTACCAATTGGATTGAGAAATGGGAAGATTTTATGAATCAATCGTTGCTTTCTTTTCTTCCTAAAAAAGAACAATTATTCACGAAAGAAGAAGTAGCACATTTAGCAACATTTTTCCACGTACCGAGTTTGGAAACAAATCCAGATACACTTTTCCAGAAAGGCGGTACTTCGATTGCCATGAAATATATGAATACGTTTTTTAAAGACCGTAGTAAAAATTACAATCATCATATTTCCAAACCATTATTAGCGCGTCGTAGTTGTAGTCGTTTGTCTCCGTATTTAGCTTGGGGAAATTTGTCAGTTCGTGAGGTTTTACAAGAAACCACACGCTGCATAGAACAAAATATTCATAAGAAACAGATGGAATCATTTGGTTCTCGTTTGCGTTGGCAAGCACATTTCATTCAAAAATTTGAAATGGAAGATGAAATGGAATTTGTGAGTATTAACAAAGGATATAGAAAATTAAAAAAGCATGTTTCTAAACAATATATTGAAGCATGGAAAAACGGAATGACAGGATATCCACTGGTAGATGCTTGCATGCGTTGTTTGAAAGAAACTGGATATCTAAATTTTAGAATGCGTGCTTTAGTGGTATCTTTTTTTACTCACAATTTATGGCAACCTTGGCAAAAGGCTACTGTTATTCTTTCTCAATATTTTTTAGATTTTGAACCAGGAATTCACTTTCCTCAAATTCAAATGCAAGCTGGTGAAACTGGAATTAATATGTTACGCATGTACAATCCGACAAAAAATGGAATTGCACATGATCCTGAAGGTACTTTTATTAAAAAATGGGTTCCTGAACTGGCTGACTTAGACATTGCTTTTGTACATGAGCCGTCTAGAATGACACCAATGGAACAACAAATGGCTAATTTTATTTTGGGAAAAAACTATCCAAAACCTATTGTTAATCTTCAGGAGACTCGAAAATATGCCAGTGATATTTTATGGAACATGAAAGATGAGAATACAGTGATTGAAGAAAACTTCAGAATCTTACAAAAACATACTTTATCTAACAGAAAAAAGAGTTCTTAATGATTGTCAATACTACATATACAGATAAAGAAGCTGCAAAACTTATTGATTCGCACTTAGGAGTATCATTTTCTTTATTGCAACGTATCAAACTTAAAGGTATAGGTTCTAAACGAATGATTATTCATGATGTGAGTCCAAAAATGAAACAATATCTAAATGCGGTTGATGATTTAAATTATGGAAGTATCGAATTACGCCCAAAAGGAATTTTAATTCACATTCACAAAAAACTAAATAGTTTCTCTTGGATTGTTCCATATTACAAATTGCACATTTATACCTCATCTTATTTTAGCATTCATGCAGACGGAAATTTTATTCAATTCAAAAAAAATAAACTCTACAAAGAGAATAAAGCATTCATTGAAAAAATGCACATGCAAAAAAATACAATATTAAACATTACAGATTATTACCAAGGATGAATTATAACTTAAATCCACGACAAATTGATCGCATTATTGAAATGGCTTGGGAAGATCGTACCACTTTTGACGCGATTAAATTCCAATTTGGACTCAAAGAACAAGAAGTAATCAATTTGATGCGAAATAATATGAAACGTTCTAGCTTCAAACTATGGAGAAAACGTGTTTCTGGACGCAAAACAAAACATCAAAAAAAGCGTGATTTTATGAGTGGACGCTTTAAATGCTCGCGTCAACGAAGCATAAATAATAACAAAGTCTCTAAGCGTTGATGCTAGTATAGTTTTTACTTATAGAAGCATCAATAAAAAAGACACTTTTCTTTTTGTTTCAACTTTATTTTGTTTAACTTTAACATTAAATACTTAAACATTTTTAAAAATATGAAAACTGCTGACGTTTTAAATCACTTAAATGGTACTGCTATTTCTCTAAATGGATTTGATCATGATGAGATTGGAGACGATCACCTATTAACAGGTATGGAGACTCCTATGCGTGCAGATGCTTTCAAAATATCCGATGAAGAAAAGAAACAAAAAATTTCTTATCACTTCTCGGAAATCATGGAAACGTTAGGACTTGATCTAAATGACGACTCATTGAAAGGAACTCCCAAACGAGTTGCAAAAATGTACATAGAAGAAATATTTTCAGGTTTAGACCCAAAGAATAAGCCAAAAGTGGCTTTGTTTGATAATAAGTATCAATACAATCAGATGCTTATTGAAAAAAACATACAATTTTACTCTAATTGTGAACATCATTTTGTTCCAATCATGGGAAAAGCACATGTAGCTTATATTTCTTCTGGTAAAGTCATTGGACTATCGAAGCTTAACAGAATTGTTCAATATTACGCAAAGCGACCTCAAGTACAGGAACGCCTTACGAATCAGATCGCTGCAGAATTACGCGAAATATTACAAACTGATGATGTAGCTGTAATTATTGATGCGAAACATTTGTGTGTTTCGTCTAGAGGAGTAAAAGATGACTCTTCAACAACAATTACCTCTTATTATGGTGGTGTGTTTAATACACCCGAAAAAATTCTAGAATTACAAAACTTTTTAAACAATTAACATTATGGCAACTATTTTTTCAGAAGTAACCGACTTTGAAAGAACAAAGTTCATATCAAGAAGTGACAAAATCACAGCTTCTCGTGAAGCAAAACGCTTAATCTTAAGCTTGAATGAAATTTATAAGCAAAAGAAAGATCCAGCGATCATGGAAATCATGAAAAGGTTAACCACATTAAAGCGTAAGTACGAGAAACGCTTAAAATAATTCTTAACCCAAAGAAAATGTAAAGCAATGCTAGTAGTCAAGAGTATTATTAGCATTGTAATACATTATATAACATCAACAAATCAACCCACTTTAGATGAAAAATATCTTAGTAATTGGAGGTAGCAGAGGAATCGGAGCTGCCATTGTGGAAGCACAAACAGCACATCACAACGTAACTAACATAAGTCGTACAGCTCCTGAAATTACATCCAATAACTTAACGCATTTTAGTTGTAATATCCTAGAAGACGAGCTTCCCGAAATAGAGGCAATAGATACTTTAATCTATTGTCCGGGAAGTATCAATTTAAAGCCAATATCTCGCTTAAAAATTGATGATTTTAAAAATGATTACGAGATTAACGTACTTGGTGCCGTAAAAGCCATTCAAAAGTATTCACCAAAATTAAAGCAAGGTAACAATCCGAATATATTACTATTTAGTACTGTTGCAACAAAACTAGGAATGCCATTTCATGCTAGTATCTCTGCGGCTAAGTCTGCAGTAGAAGGTTTGGTAAAAACACTCGCTGCTGAATTTGCTCCTACAATTCGTGTAAATGCCATTGCACCTACAATTACAAATACAGATTTAGCGAGTAAATTACTCCGTAATGACAAAATGATTGAAAGCATTGCAGAACGTCATCCATTAAAGAAATTCTTAGAACCGCAAGAAGTTGCAGACATGGCAGATTTTTTAATTTCTGACAAAGCACGCTCAACATCTGGGCAAATTTTTACTATTGATTGTGGGATTGTAAGTGTAAAATTATAAGTCTATGAAATTTTACATTCGATTAATATTATTCCTCATTATTAATTTTGGAGCGCTTGGGATAGGAACAATTCTTATGAATAACGGACCAACAGAAGCTTGGTATCTTAATTTAGATAAAGCACCGTGGACGCCACCAGGTTGGGTTTTCGGTTTTGCATGGACAATTGTTATGATTTGTTTCTCAATATATATGGCAAAACTCCTTGAAGCAAAAAATACTTCAACCATATTAATACTATTTGGAATACAATTTATCTTGAATGTAAGTTGGAATTATGTGTTTTTTAATCAACATATGGTCTCATTTGGAATGATCAACTTGATTTTATTATTCATGTTGATTGCTTACATGACCATAACTTATAAAGCTGAACTAAAAACATATACAATATTCATACTACCCTACTTATTATGGCTTATAGTCGCCAATACTTTAAATGGCTATATTCTATTTAACAACTAATACATATGCACAAATTTAGCACTAAAGGAATTGTGTATCGACTACACAGCAAACAAAATATTCCCATATCTCTTGAAGAGGCATGGGATTTTTTATCAGATCCAAAAAACTTAAAAACAATTACGCCAGATTATATGAGTTTTGATATACTCACAGAAAATCTAGGTAAAATGTATCCTGGTCAAATTATACAATATATAGTAACACCTATTTTTAATATAAAAACGCATTGGGTTACTGAAATTACACATGTAGAAGACAAACATTATTTTGTTGACGAACAACGTTTCGGTCCATACACAATGTGGCATCATAAACATTTTATTAAAGAAATTCCAGGCGGTGTAGAAATGGAAGACATTATTGATTATAAAATTCCCTTGGGATTCTTAGGACGTATGTTTCATCCTATTTTGGTAAAGCCTAAACTAACTGAAATTTTTGAATACAGAACTAAAAAACTAACTGAACTATTTGGAACTTATGAAGGATAACTATATACTTTTTTGGCATCGTAGAGATTTACGTCTAGAAGATAATATTGGTTTACATCATGCGCTAACATCCGGAAAGAAAGTCATTCCTATATTTATATTTGATAATGATATTTTAGATAAATTACCTAAAAATGATGCTCGCGTTAATTTCATACATGATGAACTTTCAAAAATTCATTCAACATTGCAAGATCATGGTAGTAGTCTAATTGTAAAACATGGAAAACCACTTGTTGTTCTACAAGAAATTATTTCAACATTCAATATTTCTGCAGTTTATACCAATCATGATTACGAACCATATGCAATTGCTAGAGATACAGAAGTAAAAGAATTCTTAGAAACACAAAATATTGAGTTTAAAACATTCAAAGATCAGGTAATTTTTGAACGTAATGAAATTGTAAAAGCTGATGGTAAACCATACACTGTGTATACTCCATTTTCAAAAAAATGGTTAGCAAACTTAAAAGACACTGATTACCAAAGTGTTGACTCACAAATACATTATAGTAATTTTGCAAAAGTTAGCACTAACTTGCCTACACTAGAAGACATAGGGTTTACACCTTCCAAAATTAAAGTACTTCCATACGCAATAACAGAAAATATCATTGATAATTATGAAGATACTCGCAATTTCCCCGCTATAGAAGGAACGTCAAGATTAAGTCCACATTTACGTTTTGGAACTATCAGTGTTCGAAAATGTATACAACATGGATTGCGATCTGAAAATAACATCTTTTTGAAAGAATTGATTTGGAGAGAATTTTTCATGCAAATATTATGGCATTTTCCAACATCTGTGACGCATAATTTTAAATCAAAATATGATGGCGTTAAATGGCGTAACAACGAAGAAGATTACAAAGCTTGGTGTGAAGGAAAAACAGGATATCCATTGGTTGACGCTGGCATGCGCGAACTCAATAAATCTGGATACATGCATAATAGAGTTCGTATGATTACCGCAAGCTTTCTTTGCAAACATTTATTGATTGACTGGAAATGGGGAGAAGCATATTTTGCTAAAAAACTATTAGACTTCGACTTAGCGCAAAATGTTGGAAATTGGCAATGGGTTGCAGGAACTGGTTGTGATTCCTCTCCGTACTTCAGAATATTTAATCCAACATCTCAAATTCAAAAATTTGACAAAGATCACGGATACATCAAAAAATGGGCGTCTGATTATCAAGAATTTACATACCCAAAACCTATTATTGACCACAAGTTTGCTCGCGAACGTTGTTTAGAGGTATATAAAGCTGGTATCAATGCTTAAGTCTTGTTTTGTTTAACCTTTTTACCGTTTTAACAAACAATTAACAATTTTTGTTTAATCATTTTTAATTTTAATTAAACAAAATATTTATCTTTGTAGAGATCGTTAAAAACAATTAATCACAAAAAGCAATAAATTGTTATGAAAAAGAAAACAACATCAATCCTTATGGCTTTCGTTATCGCAGTATTCGCACTCACTTCTTGTAGTGATGATGATAACAATGTAGCGCCACCTGCCAGCAACACAATCGCAGACTTTGTTGCTGCTAACTCTTCTTTCAGTTCTTTAGGAGCTGCTTTAGACAGAGCAGATTTAACTGGAGTCTTAGCAGGAACAACTGATTATACGGTATTTGCTCCTGATAATGCCGCATTTGATGCATTCTTGGCTGCAAATGGTTTTGCTAATCTAGAAGCAGTGCCAGTAGATGTATTAACTCAAATATTATTAAATCATGTAGTAAGCGGTATTAATACTTCTTCAGATTTAAGTACTGGATACATTGAAACTTTAGCCGAAGAAACTACAACTGGAAATAAACTGAACATGTATGTAAATACGAGTTCAGGAGTTGTATTAAACGGTGCTTCTACAGTAACTACAGCAAATGTAGACGTAGATAACGGAGTAATTCATGCAGTAAATAATGTAATAGGTTTGCCAACTGTAGTTACATTCGCAACAGCTGATGCAACCTTTGGAGTATTAGTTGATGCATTAACAAGAGAAAATACATTTACCTATGTAGGTACGTTGAGTACTACAGGAACTCCTGCTCCATTTACAGTTTTTGCACCAACAGATGCTGCATTTACAGATTTAATTGGTGAGTTAGACGGAGTAAATTCTTTAGCAGATATCCCAACAGCTACATTAGAAGCTACATTAAATACACATGTTGTAGCAGGAGCTAACGTATTAGCATCAACATTAACTGATGGAATGATGGTAAATACATTAGGAGATAATTTTACAATAAATACGGCCGGTGGAGCTACTTTTACCGACCTTAACAATAGAACCGGTGACATTATTGTTACCGATGTTCAGGCAGTGAATGGTGTAATTCATGTTGTTAATAAGGTTATTTTGCCGAATCTAAATTAGGTGTATTAGATTCACAAATACCATTTTTAAGATTGATAAAGGCAACTATCCCAATAGTTGCCTTTATCTTTTGGTAGAATTTTGTACCTTTTGATTCCCAAAAGTCAATACATGAAACAAGTACTACTTCTATTTTTATGCAGTCTCAGTTTTTGTCAAGCACAAGAACTAGAATTTGATATTTATTTTGACTTGGGAAAGTTTGCATTATCTTCAAAACATGAGAAAAAGATAAATAATCATTTGGCTAGCTTAGATAGCACTACTACGTATAATTTTATGATTAAAGGGTATACTGATTTTGTGGATACAGAAAATTTTAATCTTGAGTTATCTAAGAATAGAGCTACTTCTGTGTATGAGTTCTTGGAAGAAAACTATAAATTATTAATCAACTCTATTGAAAAAGAAGCAAAAGGTGAGTTACCTACAGAAGAACAAAAACAAAATGAACGTATTGGTGTAAAAAAGCATCGAAAAGTTTCTGTAGTAGTTTTAAAAAATGATCATAAACCAAAAGTCGCCAAGCGAAAAGAGAACATATATATTGTTCCTATTGAAGAAATTCGTGTGGGACGTACGTATGCTCTAGGTAAAATTAATTTTAAAACAGGAAGAGTCACACTTATAAAGTCTTCCAAAAAAGAGTTAGAAAAATTAGTGCGTTTCCTTAAAAAGAATCGTAGTATTCATATCGAAATTCAAGGGCATGTATGTTGTGGCGGCGATGATGACTCTGATGCGCTGAATAGCGATACTGGAACACAGACACTTTCTGTAGACAGAGCAAGATTTATATATAGATATCTTATTAGTAGAGGAATTTCTAGAGATCGTTTGAGTTATAAAGGTTATGCTTTTAAAGCTCCTTTGCGTTTCCCTGAAAAAGGAAGTCGCGATCGTCGTGCAAACAGACGTGTTGAAATTAAGATTACAAATAACTAATTCTCCTCTAAAAAAAGCAATCAACTTTTAGAAATAAAAAAATGAATCACCTTAGTAAACTAAAATGATTCATTTGTATATGTTTTTATGTAAATTCAGTTACAAACGCACAATTTTTGCTCCTATGGCACGTAAACGTTCGTCAATATTTTCGTAACCTCTATCGATTTGTTCAATATTGTGAATTGTAGAAGTTCCTTTTGCAGATAATGCAGCAATCAATAATGAAATTCCAGCTCTAATATCTGGAGAAACCATCGTAGTCGCTTTTAACTGTGATTTAAAATCATGACCAATCACGCTTGCTCTATGCGGATCACACAAAATAATTTTTGCGCCCATATCAATCAATTTATCTACGAAGAATAAACGACTTTCAAACATTTTTTGATGCACTAAAACACTTCCGCGCGCTTGTGTGGCAACTACCAAAATAATACTTAGTAAATCAGGTGTAAATCCTGGCCATGGTGCATCAGCTATAGTTAAGATAGAACCATCAATATAGTTTTGAATTTCGTAACCATCTTTATGTTCTGGCACGTAAATATCATCTCCTTTACGTTCAACAGTAATTCCTAATTTTCTAAATACATCAGGAATTTGACCTAAATCATCCCAACTTACATTTTTTATCGTCAACTCGCTACGTGTCATAGCTGCCAAACCAATCCAACTTCCAATTTCAATCATATCTGGAAGCATTCTGTGTTGTGTTCCGCCTAACTCTTCTACACCTTCAATACTTAATAAATTAGAACCAACACCACTAATTTTGGCGCCCATTCTGTTTAGCATTTTACACAATTGTTGTAAATATGGTTCACAAGCGGCATTATAAATTGTAGTAGTTCCTTCTGCCAAAACAGCAGCCATTACAATATTTGCAGTTCCAGTTACAGAAGCTTCATCCAATAACATATATGTTCCTTGAAGTTTGTCTGCTTCTACACCATAGAAATAATCTTCTCTATTGTATCTAAACTTAGCGCCTAATTTTATAAAACCTTCAAAGTGTGTATCTAAACGTCTGCGTCCAATTTTATCACCTCCAGGTTTAGGAATATATCCTTTACCAAAACGCGCTAATAATGGTCCTACAATCATAATAGATCCACGCAGTCCTCGTCCTTCTTCTTTAAATTGTTCTGATTCTAGATATTTAAGATTAATATCATCAGATTGAAACGTATAAGATCCAGGTCCGTTTTTTTGAATTTTCACACCTAAGTTTCCTAAAAGCATGATTAATTTATTGACATCAACGATATCAGGAATGTTATTGATTGTCACCTTTTCTGGAGTTAACAAAACTGCACATAAAATTTGTAAAGCTTCGTTTTTTGCTCCTTGTGGTTGAATACTTCCTTTTAACTGATGACCACCTTCAATCTTAAAAGTCCCCATAAAATATAATAATGTATTTTGTTAGTAACGTTTTCTGTTGTTACGATTTTTATTGTTTCGTTGTTGATTTTTGTTGTTATGCGAAAATTTCTTCTTTTGTTTTAAAAGATTAGAAGCATCAGATAAATCTTCATCTTTGGCTGCTAAGTCAATTTTCCCATTACTCAATTCGAGTAAGTGTTTAAAAATCACATAATCTTCTACTGTATCCTTGTTCCAATTGAGATAACATTTTTTCATATGGTTCGCAATTGCATACTCAAGAGCTACTTTCATTTCGCCTTCTTCCCAACTATTTGCCACATCAATCATGCGCTTGATATTATTTCCATAGAAACGATATTTAGGGAAGTTTTGCGGATATCCTAATGGTTCAGGACGTTCTTGTAATACTTCTTTAGAAGGTTTTGGAAACGGAGAATCAACATCAAGTCTAAAATCTGACATAATGAATAGTTGATCCCATAATTTATGCTGAAAATCTGGAACGTCGCGTAAGTGTGGCTGTAAATTTCCCATTACACCAATAATAGCTTTTGCTTGTTTATTGCGTTCTTCTGCATCTTCTGTTGCTACTGCGATATTGATCATTTTTTGAATATGTCTTCCATATTCAGGAATAATCAATCGTTTACGCTCTGTGTTATACTCTAACTGGTCAATCAAAATAAAATTTGTTTGTAAGGTAAATATTGAAGTAAAATAAAGTTCTTGTGAAGATTATTTTGTGATTGCAAAGTAGTAAAAAAAATCTAGATAACTCCGCTAGTTATAAAGAAATTATACCTTCTACAACACTTACTTCTTTGTATTTTTCAATTACAGCGTCGGCACTTTTCATATTTACCGTGATGGTAACACTAGTATACGTACCTTTTGAAGATTGTTTTGTGTCTATTACAGCTCCTAAATTGTCAAATATTTGATGTACTTGTTTTATTTTACTTTCATCAGAAGGAACAATAAATTTGTACATGTATAATGTTGGAAATTGTGTAGTATCTTCTAATTGTGTTTTTAGTTTTGCATAAAACGCTTGTGAATCGTTTTTTGAACTCATGCTATATTTTTTTCTAATGAATGGCAAAGATACAGCTTCTTGGAAAACTTTTAACAGTTTAACTATTTGATAACTTTTTTGAGGAATGTTTTCTGCTGGGTTTTCACTTTTAAGAAATAAGTTCCTGTATGTAATTGTTGAACGTTTATAGTTGTTTCTAATTGATTTGAAACATCTTGCTGAATGATCAATCTACCTAAACTATCAAACAATTCCACTTATCACCACCTACAAACCAAATAGCTTCTGCTTCTTCAATTCTCTGCTGAACATATACAAAACTGCTTGCATCTTCATTGCTAAAAATGATGGTTTCTACTAGGTTAATCGTGATTCCTAAATCGGAATACATGTAATTATTATATCCAATTAGAATCGCTCGCGCATGAAACAAAAATATCGCCACCATTGGCACGTTACAAAAATCATCGCATGGCATCATCTGATTCAAATACAACGCCCATTAAGCAAGATTCTCCAAACGGAGTTTTATTGACGCTAACCGTATTTCCCATTCGAAGCGACGTATACGATTGCGCAAAAGTTATACACGTAAATAAAAAGCAGACAATACAATATCAAAATATTATATAGTCTGCTTTTTACTATAAATTATTGTTGCTCAATTTTTAACCAACCTTCCCATACTCCTTCTACTTGATAGCATATAAAATATTCTCCAGCTTCAGTAACAGCTACAACCTGAATTTGCCCTTTTAAATCAGTTGTTGCAGCTACTTTAACTGCTCCATTCAAAGGTCCCGTGGATTCTCCTCTAATGCCAAAAAGTGCCTCGGCTTGAGACCAAACTAATTTATTTCCTGCTTCTACCTGCCAAGTATGCGCTACATTTTTTGCCTCGTCAATATAAAAAGCTTCTACGCGTCCATCTGAATTCGTTGCTATGACAAAATTGTTCATAATTTTAAATTTTATAATGTCCTACTCTATTTAAATTGGCTTTTCGGATTCCGCCTGTAAAAATCAAAAAAAAACTAACTAACAATTTCATTATTTGACTTTTATGATATTACAAATGTGTTATAATTTCTAGTTTTTTTATAAGTAGAAATTGCCTGTTTGTATAAAACAGATAGAATTACCGAGAAATAAAGAAGAGTGAAAATTTGACAGAGAAAAATCTAATATCAATTAATTTGTATCATGGCAAACTTGATTTGCATCAAGGCAAAAATAACATTAAAGTCAATTCCCTAATTGAAAGAACTACTTAACTCAATATACGTTTTCTAATTTAGCTTTTATAGCTAGTTTTGAAGGAACAAATACTTCTTATATATGAAATCATTTTTCGGTATTATACTTGTCGTTTTATGTTTTACATCTTGTAAATCGCTACAAAACAGTGCTTCCAATCAAAGAGAGAATAAAGAAATTATGATGTTTTCAAAAGCTGTAGCATACTTTGAAGTAATTGAAAAAACATATATTGATACGACTTTAAAATATATTGATACTACTTCCACTAAAGGTAAAATTAAACATGATATCTTATTAACTGAAAAAGAAGATTTACTTGAAATTGCGTTAGAAGGTTTTAATAAATTTATTGACTCATTTCCAAAATCAAATTTATACCCAAAAGCATTATATAACTTGGCTCATATTAGTTCATTACTACAATATGACGAAGATGAAATATCTTATTTAAAAAAATTATTAGAAAGTAATGCAGACGATAGAGATCATAGCGGACGAAATGGACTTATGGCAAATCCGTATGCAAATTACAAACATGATGCAAGCAATAGACTCACCGAAATCTTTATTAAAAAAGGGGATTTTAAAAACGCTCTAAAATACAAAAAAGTAAGCGAAAAATATCCATTACAACACTTTTGCGGAAATGCGTTTGCAGCAGAAGAAATTCATAATGCTCAAATTTATGGAGAAATATATAACGGTTTGGGGAATTCTGATAAAGCCTTACACTATTTGCTTCCACATGTTTTTGGAAATGGATTTGCAAGCAACGACAAATTAGTACAAACCACTATAGATATTCTAAAAAAGAATAGCGATTCAAAAACGCTAAAGTCTTCTCTTGAAAATGCAATGAATAACTTCTATTCAAAAAAAGTGAACCTCAATAATGATGAATGGACAAATTATTATATCCATCTTTTTGACACCGAAATTGAAGTACCAAGTTGGGGAATTTTTGAAGATGATTCAGAAAAAATAAAAGCGATTGTTTTTAAAAGAATCAAAGAATCTCATTTTTATAAACTATTAAATGAATAGTCTTTGAAAAAGAAGTAGTTTTAACTTCATCTTAAATCTGTACAGATAAAATGGCTAGTAGTTTTATTGAACTTAATAATGTTGGTTTTTGGGCTAGTGATGGTTTTATAGAAGCAATTCAATATTGCCTTATCTATGAAATTGAACTTCATGATTTCTCTGAAGATTCTTGGATTCACGAATACAAAAATCAAATCGCAATACAATCCATTCCGCTTGTATATGGCGGAATGTCTATGTGTTTGGAAGATATCGTGGAAAAATCAATCATTATTCAGCTCATTGATACAATCGTTCATAAAATTAATCATGATAACGGTTATTTTACATTATCAAACATGCAATGCATGCAAAGACATACTATGAAATTGTTACAACAAAATGGTGATGCATATACAGATGAAAAAGATATTGAAGATGCTATCCAAAATGGAAGATGGAACGGCGGAATTTGTATTAGCAAAAACAAAGAAAGGTATATTTGTGCTTTTAAACTCTTAAATACGCTTATAAAAGATGAACTAAAAGAAGATTGCGATCTGTCTTCTTATCTTATGGATTTAAAAAATTAAATCTGATATTAGGTATTCATAAAATTCTGAGTATTGTGTAAAATTTTAAAGAACATATACTCAAACAACAAATTCGCAAAAAACCAACAACTAGCAACGCTTTCATATTCTTATCATTTTGCTTAATTTTACACCATAAATTATTCAGATTGAACACAAAAAGAGTACTTATTATTGGCGGACCTGGTACAGGAAAGTCTACGTTGATTACTGCATTAGAAGAAAATGGACATACTTGTTTTCATGAAATTTCAAGAGAAGTTACAGCAGCAGCACAAAAAAAAGGCATTGAACAATTATTTCTAACACAACCTTTATTATTTAGTGAATTGTTATTAAAAGGCAGAATTCAGCAATTTAATGATGCAAAAGCACTTGATAAAGAGTACGCTTTTTATGATCGTGGAATTCCAGATGTAGCAGCCTATATGGATTACACTGGTGACGAATATCCTGATATGTTTCGTAATGCCTGCAAAGATTATGAATATGATGTTGCTTTTATGTTAGCACCTTGGAAAGAAATCTACGAACAAGACAATGAACGTTATGAAAGTTTTGAACAAGCAGAAACCATTCAAAAGTATCTGACAATAGCTTATGAAAACTATGGCTACAATTTGATAGATGTTCCGTTTGGAACCGTTTCAGAACGTGTTTCGTTCATCCTTAATACACTTAAAAATCACGAATGACCAAACCGCTTGCACTTTTAGAAAAATATTGGGGACATACTTCGTTTCGTCCTTTGCAAGAAGAAATTATTCAAGCGGTCGTTCAACAAAAAGATACTTTAGCATTACTACCAACTGGTGGCGGAAAATCTATTTGCTTTCAGATTCCTGCTCTCATGGCAGATGGAATTTGTATTGTAATTTCGCCTTTAGTTGCTTTAATTCAAGATCAAGTCGCCAACTTAAAAGTCAACGGAATTAAAGCAATTGCCTTAACAGGCGGATTGCGGAATGAAGAAATTAGTGCGTTATTAGATAATTGTGTGTACGGAGATTATAAGTTTCTGTATTTATCTCCAGAACGTTTGCAGCAAGAAATGATTCAGGAACGCATCAAGCAAATGCCTGTAAATTTGATTGCCGTTGATGAAGCGCATTGTATTTCGCAATGGGGAAATGATTTTCGTCCTGCGTATAAAAACATCAACACACTTCGTGAAATTTTACCAAATGTACCTTGTATTGCGCTTACGGCAACGGCTACTCCAACTGTCGTAAAAGATATTGAAGAAAGTTTACATTTAAAAGATGTACAAACCTTTCAGCAGTCATTTACACGTGAAAATTTAGCATATACCGTTTTAGAAACTGAAAACAAACTATTGACCATCGAGAAAACACTTCGTAAATATCCGCAATCATGTATTGTGTATACGCGGAATCGAAAAAGTACGGTCAGTATTCATGAATCGCTAACTCGAAAAGGATTTACCAGTGTATTTTTTCACGGTGGACTTTCGTCGGAAGAGAAAAAAAACAACCTTCAAAAGTGGTTGAACGGCAAAGTACAAACGATTGTAGGCACAAATGCTTTTGGAATGGGTATTGACAAACCTGATGTTAAAAATGTGATTCATGTACAATTGCCTGATAGTTTAGAGAATTATTACCAGGAAGCTGGACGTGCCGGACGAAATGGCGAATATGCAAACGCTATCATTCTTACAGATGTAAATGATATTGAAATTTTAAAAAAACAATTCATTCACAACTTACCAAGTGTCGATTTTTTAAAACTCGTTTTCAGGAAACTATGTAGTTTCTTCCAAATTGCCTACGGTGAAGGTTATGATACTAAACATGCTTTGGCTTTTTACGAATTCTGTAAAGCATATCAATTTCCCACCCAAAAAACATATACGGCTTTACAATTATTAGACAGACATAGCGTGATTCAACTATCACAGAATTTTCGTCAAAAAACGACGCTTAAGTTTGTGGTTGATCAATTTAATTTATTAAACTATTTGGACAACCATCCGCATTTAAGTTTAATCACGCAGGCGATCTTGCGAACGTATGGCGGTGTTTTTGAACAGAAAATAAATATCAACATTACGTTTTTATCTCAAAAACTAGGCTTGCCAAAGGATAAAATTACGGAGACGATTCAGCAATTAGCAAAAGATGAAATCATATTATTAGAAGAAATACAAACTGATGCTGAAGTTACTTTTTTAGTGGCTCGTGAAGATGATAAAACGATTCATCCAATTGCAAAAGAAGTTCGTCAACAAAATGAATTGAAAAAGAAGCGTGTTGAAGCTGTTCTAAATTATGTAAAGAATACAGAAACATGCAAAAACATACAACTGCTCTCCTATTTTGGTGAAGACTCAAAAACTCCATGTGGAATTTGTTCCGTGTGTAAAGCACAAAAAACGAAAACGCCAGATACCGAATTACAACTATTGATTCGCGACGACATTTTAAAAGTATTGCAAACCAAACCGATGACTTCAACCGAAATTTGTGCGCTTTTACCTTATCGGGAAAACCTGATATTAACAATTATTCAATTACTTTTGGAGGCAGAAAAAATTAGATTAACAGAAACAAACACTTATACCATATAATATATGAGAGATTTGAGAATCGTTTTTATGGGTACGCCAGATTTTGCGGTGGCTACATTAAAAGCTCTTTTGGACGCTAACTATAATGTGGTTGGAGTTATTACTGCTCCCGACAAACCTGCTGGACGTGGAAGAAAGATGCATCAATCAGCTGTAAAGAAATTTGCTTTGGCAAATGATTTGAATGTATTGCAGCCTACTAACTTAAAACGAAAGTCATTTGTAGCAGAATTAAAAGCGCTCAATGCTAATTTACAAATTGTAGTAGCTTTTAGAATGTTGCCTAAAGTTGTTTGGCAAATGCCAGCATACGGAACATTTAACTTACATGCTTCTTTACTTCCTAATTACAGAGGCGCAGCACCAATTAACTGGGCTATTATTAATGGAGAAACAAAAACTGGTGTGACGACTTTCTTTATTGATGAAAAGATTGATACTGGCGCCATGATTTTTCAGGAGGAAATTGAAATTGATCCTTCAGAAAATGCAGGTTCATTACACGACAAGTTAATGGACATTGGAAGCACATTGGTTGTAAAAACTGTTCATCACATAGAAAAAGATGAAGTTACAACTACGATTCAGCCAAATTTAGAAGATGTCAGAACTGCTTATAAAATTCATAAAGATACTTGCAAGATTGATTGGACAGACAGTATTGACAATATATATAATAAAATTCGCGGATTGAGTCCGTATCCTGCTTCTTGGACAACATTATATAATGGTGATGACACTTATGCTATAAAAATATATGAAGTAGAAAAACTAGTAGAACCGCATTCGTATCTCACTGGAACTGTGATTTCTTCTAAAAAAGAAGTAAAAATTGCTGTAAAAGAAGGCTATATTATAGTCAAGATTCTTCAACTTCCAGGAAAGCGTTCGATGGAGATTAAATCCTTACTGAATGGTTTTTCTTTCGAAAAAGATGCAAAAGTCTCGTAACCCTTATATCTACTGATATGAGAGAAAAACAATAAAAAAGGGGCGTGTTTATTAACAATCGCATGAAGTTATTAACAAAAACGGTGTTTTCCCGCGCTATTACTTGCATGAGAAGGAAATCCGTATAAATTTGTACTGCTTTTAAAAAATAATGTTTAACCAAACAATTAATAATTCAACGATTATGAACAAAACAGAATTAATTGACGCAATGGCTGCTGACGCAGGAATTTCTAAAGCTGCAGCAAAGAAGTCATTAGAATCATTTTTAGGAAATGTAGAAGGAGCTTTAAAGAATGGAAACAGAGTTTCTCTAGTAGGTTTCGGATCTTGGTCAGTTTCAGAAAGAGCTGCAAGAGAAGGAAGAAATCCACAAACTGGAAAAACTATCCAAATTGCTGCTAAAAAAGTAGTAAAGTTTAAAGCAGGATCTGATTTAGGAAAAGCAGTTAACTAATTATAGTTTACTATATAAATTAGACAAAAAGCACTCAAATTTGAGTGCTTTTTTAGTTTTGGTAGGTTGCAAAGGCAGTGCGAATTTGATTATTCCGTTTTTTTTTAATAGATTTAAGTAACCTAAAAAATCGTAAATGATAGCCTTAAAACCCAATAAAGGACATCTTTTAATTGCCGAACCTTCCATTATTGGAGATGTATCTTTCAATAGATCAGTAGTTTTGCTTGCAGATCATACCGAAGAAGGATCGATTGGCTTTATTTTAAATAAACCTTTAAATGTTAATCTCTCTGATTTAATTCCTCAGTTTTCAGATGCAAAAACAACATTTAAAGTCTATAATGGTGGACCAGTAGAGCAAGATAATTTATATTTTATTCATAAAATTCCGCATTTAGTCCCTAACAGTATTGAAATTTCCTTAGGAATTTATTGGGGCGGCGATTTTTCATCGATTGTAAAATTGCTTGAAGAAGATAAATTACAACAAGATGATATTAAGTTTTTCTTGGGTTATTCTGGCTGGCATGCCAATCAATTGAGTGAAGAATTGAATTCGAATTCATGGATTATTGTAGAAAATGAATTTAAAAAAGAAATCATTTCTAAATCTTGTAAATCTATTTGGCGAAATAAAATGATGGAATTTGGTGGCGAATATTTGATTTGGTCAAATGCTCCCGAAGATCCTAGTCATAATTAGGTTTTCGGTCACTTCGATTTTTGTTTTTTTCGCTAATTTGTGGAGTGTTTATCGTTCTTAGCTCTTAGCTCTTAGCTCTTAGCTCTTAGCTCTTAGCTCTTAGCTCTTAGCAAAAGTATTTTTTTATTTCTTTATTTGCGGTTAATTTTTCATTGCCAGTAATGTGAATGTGTTATCAGTCAATTTCAACTCATAACTAAAAAACTATCCTAAGCGAATTCGCATATTAAGTTTAGCAAGTAAATCCTTTGCTACTTTAGATTCAAAATTCTTTTTACGGTATTTTGTGATAGGTACAATTCCTCGAATTACATTCGTAATAAAAAACTCATCTGCTTTTTGAATTTCAAAAGGTGAAATGCTTTCTTCTTTTAGCTCATAATCAGACGTTTTTTCAATAATTTCAAGCAATTGTTTTCTCAGGATTCCTTTCAAACAACCATCAGTAATTGGAGGTGTTTTGATAACATTTCCTTTCACCAAGAAAATATTTCCATTTAGAGCTTCTACAACGCTTTTATCTTCATTGACAAGCAAACAGTTGTCTAAGTCATTTTCTTTCGCGTAAACGCTCCCTAATACATTTATAATTTTATTATTGGTCTTTAAAGTAGAAAGTAATCCTTTGTTTATGTAAAAATCTTTGTATAAATCAACTGTATATGATTCTTCTGAAAGCAAATAAAATGGAGAATTTAACTCATTGGCAGTAATTATGTATTCAATATCATTCGAATTTGGTGCGTATAATCCGCCGTTTCCTCTGAAAACCGTGCAACGTATGCGAGCATTTTTCAATTCGTTGGCTTTCATTGTGTTTAGAATTTCTTCTTCTAGGAATTCCATAGTAAAATTCATCGGAATCTCCATACGAAGAATTCGCATAGATTCCATTAATCTGAAATAATGATCTTCCCAAAAAAGAATTTTATTTGCGACAACTCTCAATGTTTCAAAAAGAGCATCTCCATACTTAAGTCCTCTGTTTTCGACACTTAGCAATGTTTTTTCTTCGTTGATATTTCCGTTAAAATTTACCATAAAAAAAGCCTTGATTTTCTCAAGGCAAATATACTTTTTAAAAATGGTTTTTCTTAGCGTGAACCCAAAACTTGTTTTAAGCTTCCTATTTGGTTTTCCCACAACATTTTACCTTCTTCAACTTCATCTTCATCATCTGCATGATCGATGACAATTAGGGAGACATCTTTCGTAATTTCATCAACTACGATCTTCATTTCAAAATAATACGATGTATCTTCATCTTCCTCCCATTGAAAGCGAATGCGTTCATTATTTTTTTTCCCTAGCAATTTTGCTGTTTCTTCACTACCATCCCAAATAAAGGTAAAAACTTCTCCTCTGGAATTTACATTATCTGCATACCACTCAGACAATCCTGAAGGTGTAGACAAATATTGGAATAAAAGCTGTGGTGAAGATTGGATAGGGAACTCAATTTCGTATTTAATTTTATCTGACATACTGTATTTCTTGATTATGTTCTGACAATATATACATTAATTGATAAGTTTAAAAGAAAAGAACAAAAAAAATAAATTTTGTGTATTATTTGCTCAAAAAAAAATAGTTTATATATTTGCACCCGCAAACAAGGCGAGGTAGCTCAGTTGGTTAGAGCGTCGGATTCATAACCCGGAGGTCTCGGGTTCAATTCCCGATCTCGCTACTACATAACCCACTCATATTGAGTGGGTTATTTCATTTTTAATAGCTCCATTTTCTACAGTGGAGTACTGTTTGGAGTACCATTTTTTGTATGGAGTACCATTTTTTTTGTTTGGAGTACCATTTTTTCTCTTTTCCTCTCATATCCTATCAATCACTTAATCAGACTTTTACACTACATACCTTTAGGCTAGAGCGGTGGGTTAGAGCTTTTATTGAAGATTTCTACATTTTTAACAGCTTTTAATACCACATTTTCATTAATATAATGCCTTCTTAACACCTCTTTTGAAGTATGAGAAGATAAAAAACCTGTATCTTCTTTCATCGTCATTGCTAGATAAGTTAGATATGTTTTTCGCAAATGCTTGAATTGTAATTCTTTTCCTGTGTTTAATTGTTTATAAAAATGACTAAAACCTCTAGACAAGTTATCTTTTAAAACGTCGATTGTAATATTTCTTTCTGGAAATAGAATATACTCATCGCTTTCTATTTTATCTTTATATCCCATTCTATTGAGTAAATTAAGTAAACCTCTTATTACTGGAATAATTTTAGGTGCTACATCAGCATTATAACCATCTCCCTTTTGACGTTCTACTTTAAAATTTCTTATTTCTATAAAAACGGGGATGTTATTTTCAACATGAATCATATTCCATTTTAATCGTACTATTTCTTCTCTCCTAGCTCCTGTGTATAAGCCTAATTCAATTCCATTTTTTAAATACGGTTTATAACGCTGCTTCCGATACGTTCTATTTTTTCCATGTATCGTTTGAAATCCTATTTTTGGAGAAATAACATCTAGTAACGCTTCATATTCTTCAAGAGTAATGATCTCTTTTTTTAATACACTTTTTCTTCTTCTTACCTTATCAAATGGATTGTACAAATCAATTTCAAATTCTTGAATTGTCCAAGTAAAGAAACTTTTTAAGTATTGCATTTTATTATTGTAAGACACCGCAGAATATGACATATCCTCCAATAAATAGGTATGAAAAACTCCAACATGCCTATCTTCAATTGCGTCAACTTTTAGAATCGTAATATTAACTCGATTTTTAATTAATGCTTTATTAAATAAATCCAGACAATATTTAATTTCTTTAGTATGTTTCTTTGTACGTTCTCTTTTTTGATGCGCTGGCACATTTACATTTAGAAGGTAATTTTTGTATGCGATTTGTGCATCTAATAAAAGTATTTCTGTTCCATAAATCTTTGAATTAGAATTCAAATTATGATAACTTAGTTTTACTTCTTTTTCAAAAGATACAGCGGCTATAACAGCAGCGTTAAAAGTCGTTTCCTTTAAGTTTTTTGTTCTAAACCTTCCTCCGCTTCCAGGAATAAATACTTTGACTTTAAAACGATGCATTTTAAATAATTTACAGGAAGAAAATTTAACTTCTTCTTTGCCACACAAAGGCTCTTCTCTCTCATTTTCTCTTCCTGAAGACTTTTTCACTTCATTCGTCCAAAAAAAATTTTTCTTACAATGGGTACAATGTATAAATAGTCCTTTGTGTCGTCGTTTGTTAGGCAATTTTATTCGTTTCATCTTCTAGGGGATTTAATATTATTTCCTAGAAGTTATGTAAAGAATGTGTTTGTGATTAGTTACGATAGACGGAAATCTTTAATGTATCGTTGAGTAATAAGTTTGTGTGGATGAGAAATATGTCTAATGCTGTTCAATATGTATTCTATCGTTGACTTTCACTTTTGTTTTAAAGTTTTAACAGCATCAAATGCCAAGTACTTCTAAAACAGATTTTGTAACAAATTGCGTAAGCTTAGTAAGGTTTTAACGGCGTCAAATGCCAATGTTTCTGAAGAACTTTTGTACTTCAAATTCCTGCCCGCCAGCTGGCTACTTCGCTAAAAAGGTCTACCAGGCCTTTTCTTTATGCTCGTCCCCAACGTCAAATGCCAAGTACTTCTAAAACACTATTGCAATGAAAGCTTTAATAATCTAACATGTGTTTTCACGGCGTCAAATGCCAAGTACTTCTAAAACTCTTTCTGGAGAAGAACTAGTACAAGCATACAAAGAGTTTTCACGGCGTCAAATGCCAAGTACTTCTAAAACGACCTTTTATACTTAGATGAGTATTGCTGAAAAGTTTTCACGGCGTTAAATACTAAGTGCTTTACAAACCCGTACTTTTCTTAATCTCAACAACAACAGTACTTCCCAAGCGTTTTAGCATTTCCATTTTGTCCATATTATGCAAAGGTTCAAATTATCATAGAACGTTTTTTCTTTTTATTACAATTTCAACTTCAACTTCAATTTCAGCTTCAATTTAAAAGTGCCCACACGCAAGCTGGCTACTTCACTAAAAAGGTATACAAGACCTATTTTTTACGCTCGTCCCCAACGTAAAATACCAAGTACTTTATAAACATTATGATGGGTTGCCTTAGTTATTATTCTTACAGTTTTCACGGCGTTAAATTATCTCTCTTTTATTAAATAGCAACCGACAAAGGAAACGTTGGATCTCCAGGGTTTTCACGGCGTTAAATGCCAATATTTCACAAAAAACTTTTCTACTTCAAATTCCTACCCGCCAGCTGGCTACTTTGCTCAATAGATCTACCAGACCTTTTCTTTACGCTAGTCCCCAACGTTAAATGTCAAGTACTTTCAAAACATTATTTGCAGTTCAAACTATCCTGAATTAGGTTTTCACGGCGTTAAATGCCAGTAGTTTACAAGAAACTTCTGCTCCAAACTCCAACGCGCCAGCTGGCTACTTCACTAAAAAGGTCTACCAGACCTTTTCTTCACGCTCGTTCCCAACGTCAAGTGCCAAGTACTTCTAAAACATAAACCAATTTTGCCTTACCTTCAAAAAATCTAGTTTTCACGGCGTCAAATGCCAATAACTTAAAAGAAACATTTTTACTTCAATTTCCTACCCGCCAGCTGGCTACTTTGCTCAATAGGTCTAACAGATCTTTTCTTTACGCTTGTTCCCAACGTCAAATGCTAAGTACTTTCAAAACATTAGAAGTATGAAAGAAAACATTGATCTTTCCAGTTTTCACAGCGTTAAATGCCAATAGTTCACAAGAAACTTTTCTCCTCCAAATTCCAACGCGGCAGCTGGCTACTTCGCTAAATAGGTCTACTAGACCTATTTTTTACGCTCGTCCCCAACGTTAAATGCAAAGTACTTTCTATACCTACAACACGTAATGCTAGAAATACTTCTACAACAGTTTTCACGGCGTCAAGTGCCAAGTACTTTCTAAACGAAGACAATTTAGAATTATTGGTAGCAGATCAACAGTTTTCACAGCGTTAAATGCCAAGTACTTTACAAACCCGTACTTTTCTTAATCTCAACAATAACAGTACTTCCCAAGGGTTTTAATATTTACATTTTGCCCATATTATGCAAAGGGTTCATTTTTCATAGTTTTTTAAAAGTACATTTTGAGTATAATTATGCTTCATGTTTTCTCTATAATTTTTCAATTTCGAGTTCTGTTTCTACTTCAATTTCAAAACTCCTGCGCGTCAGCTCGCTACTTCGTTGAAAAGGTCTACCAGACCTTTTCTTTACGCTTCATCCCCAACGCTAAATACCAAGTACTTTCGAAACCTTATTTTGCTGGAAAAACATGGATCGAATCCAAAGGGTTTTCACGGCGTCAAATGCCAATAGTTTTCAAGAAATTTTTCTGCTCCAAACTCCAACGCGCCAGCTGGCTACTTCGCTAAAAAGGTTTACTAAACCTTTTCTTTACGCTCGTCCCCAACGTCAAATGCCAAGTACTTCTAAAACAGTAGTGAAACCATCGTTTTCAAGCACGCACAAGAGTTTTCACGGCGTCAAATGCCAAGTACTTCTAAAACGCATTGGGATTTGGATAGACCTTTCAGCAGAATAGTTTTCACGGCATCAAATGCCAAAATCAACTTTCAGTTTCGATTTAAAAGATTCCCGCCTGCGCGGGAACAGGATGTCAAAGAACGTTTTATTTTATGTTACACTTTTTTGATACAACCATAACCTTTGCTTTTTCCTGTGGCAATGGCAGTGAGTGGTGGCAATAAAATGTTGGTGGAAAATCTGAGTTGTATGCCACGTTCAAAGAAAGTTCCGAAAGGTTTGTAGGTTCGGAAGCTTTTGGGTTCGCTTATGTTTTTTATTTCCAATGTGTAATCAGGTAATGAGAAACCCAATTGTTTGTGTACCAATTCGTCAATATTTTTTTTGAGTCGCTTCGTAATGTCGTCCACATCTTTCCAAACGGATTTCAAGTTTTGATAGCTGTTCCGTTTGCTACGTGGAAATAGATAGCGTTCTATATGATAGGTTTGCGGTTCGGCAAGTTGTACAGGTGTGTAATACGCAGTTTGCTGATGGATGTTTTTGCTTTTTTCAGGCTCTTGTTTCATATAGGCTTCAGCAAAATATCCTACTGCCCACGACGCTTTGTTGCCAATACCCGCCAAGGCTGCAAATCCTTGATCGTTACGAAATTGTATCAACGGATAGTCTGATTTTTTGTTGTGAAATAAATGATACAATTCTGGATGTTCGGTTTGTTTGACGATATCCAAGACGTCACCTTGCCATTTTGCTGTTCCTAAAGATTGAGATGACTTTTCAGAAGTTTTTAATTTCCGATCATAAAAAGTGATTTGTGTGATGGTTTGTGGTGTCATGATTTCTTTTTATTTAAAGCTTTTTATAAAATTTTCTGCAGTATCTAAACATATCCATTTAATTAGATCATTCTTTTTCTTTTCATTCAAGAATTTTTCCCGAAACCTTGGCGCTTTTTTGTTTCTTAATTTAGTTACGATAGCTAGTAAATAATTCATTTCCGTTTCATCATTTACACATTCTCCATTTCGCATATCAATCCACTCATTCATTTTACCTGCGAGTACACCGTAATCTTCTGTTTTTGGAAGCCATGCAAGAAGTCCGTTAGCTAATATCTCTTTTCGTTCTTCTTCTGCTTTTGCTTTTGCATCCGCTTCTTTTTTTACACGTTTTGCTTCTTCAATAGCTTCTAAACGCTCCTTTTCCGTTTCTACAAACGCTTTGATTTCCTTTTGATAAGATTCAGGGTAGCTAAACGGTTCAATTCCTAAAAACTTGGTAAATCGTGGTAAGGCTTTCTTTTCTTGTATGATTTTTGGAAAATCTTTCAATTCCATATAGGTAAGCTTTTCAGTTTGATGTGAAAATCGAGCCATCGCAATAAGTTCTTGTAATGGTTCACTTTCTGACCAAGTTCCTTCCAACTTTTCTTGTAACCACCACGATTCCATATAGGCTCTAAAAGCTAACATTGCTTTGTTTCGTGTTGCTTCATCCATAAGTATGTCCAACTTAACAGCACCATATCCATACGGTTTTGCCATTCCAATACCGTGATGACAGTTTTCTACACCGTTAAATGTCAACGTACATAACAAAGCTCCTAATTCTACAGGTAATAGATTGTGATAGACTATTTTACTTTGGAATTTTGTATTAGCCGCTAACGGTGTAAATGTGGTTGAAAAAGCAGCTTTATCTTCGTTTTCTAAAGATGGATTTATTTTTTTGATCGGATAGCGTTTTCGTCCAGCTAAATTCCCATTGTTATTATATGTTTTGTAATTTCCATTTATGTATGTTGTATTGCCATTGTGAAATGATTGCGCTACATAGAACGGGTAAAAACTTGCTTTTGGTCCGCCTAATATCAAAGTTTTAGTAGCAGCTTCCTTTATTTCATCAACGGCAAAAGCATGTTGAAAACTTACTCTTCCTTTGTTGCTTTTTTTATCGACAGAATAGCCAAATAGCGTTTCTACAAAGTCATAGCAGGTTTGGTTATTATGTGATGTTGGTAATAAATCTTTTATTCTGTTTTTAAATGGTAATTTATATAGCATTGACAGTCCAAAATGCTTGATCTTATTATTTCCGTCCAATTGAAGAAATATAGGAACTCTTCCTTTGTTTTTTAATATTTCACGCCAATGTTCCCAGTCAGTCGTTCGTTCTTTAGGATCATGATCATAATAGGCAAATAGAAAATCTTCCATTAATTCTTCAGTTACCTTAATTCCTGTAACATCAGGTTCCCAAAAGATAAATTCCTTGTTCTTTCCTTGCCATCTCCCATTTCTTCCTTGTTCTCGTTTGGAAGATTGTCCTGTAAAAACTAAAGTTCCTTTTCTGGCTTGCGGATCGTTTTTATGAATGGAATACAAATCATCTCTATTCGGAATCTTACAAAACTTTTGCTCAAATTCAAACGTATCAATTTTTAATAGTTCATATTTTTTTCGAGCTGATTTTAAGAATTGTACATTGTCTTTTTGCTCATCTTTCTTTTCTCTAGTGGAAGCATCAAAATCTTTCCCAAAGATCTCTTGAAATTTGGATTCAAAATGAGCGTCAATAGCTCCGTGCGTTATTCGACCAATTCTTTTGATACTGTAATCAATTTTATAACATTCGTCAACTTGATCATAATACAACCAACCACCTTTGTTTCTTCTACCAAAACTTTGCTTGTCATATATATTTTCATTGTACCAATCACGATGACTGAAACGATAATCATTGATTCTTTTTAGTTTTCCAAACGTTAGAATTTCCAACACATTGGCAATCGTTCCTTTAATGCTACTTCCTGGAATACAATACCCATTGTCGTGTTGCATAAAGGTAAATTCTTGATGTCCATTGGCATGTGTTGCAGAAACTTCTCCTCTCACAAAAATGGGCGTTTTGGCGGTTATTGTGAGATCAATTACTCCAGATAACGAACCTTGCAAGGGAATGTCTTGACTTACAGCGTTTGCCCATTCTGGAAGACATACTTTTTCATTAATTGGGACAAAATTATAGGCTGATGTTATGGTACTCATGATAGGATTCCTTTAAAAATTTGATGACTATATACGTATTCTTTAAAGCATGCTGAATTATTACTTTTTTCACATTCTTTTTTTTGGAATTTTCCAGAAAACGGATCTTTTTGTTTTTTGAAAATTGGAATAAATTGCAATGCTTTGATTCCAGTATTTTCAAATGTTTTGTGCGCTGGAAAAGTTTGTACATTTTTCAACGTAGCAAAGTTTTCACTTTTATAACAGTAATACACACCATCTATGTTTTTGATGGTTAGACTAATTGTTGCTGTTTCGTTGACTAAAAATCCTTCCACTATAAAAGGAATCTTGGTCATAAAATATTCTCTGTAATTCACAAGTTGATCTATAAACACAAAAGGTTTATGTGTATCATCCTGCCATAGATAGCCACTCCAAGAATATTCTTTATCAAAAACATCCCATAGCTGGTCTGTTGTTATTTGTTGTGTGATTGTATCTTCCATAATCTAATTCGCTACTTTTAAAAATCCGTTTCCGTTGGTAGTGTTTCCTCCTAAAGCCAATCGACCACTTTTTAGATCATCAATGGCTTTATTAAATGCTTCCAATACATTTTCTGTTAATTTCTCTTTATTCGACAACCATATATTAAGTTGTGTTGGTTGTTTGATAGCATATACTTTCTCTGAATACAAAGCTTTGTCTATCGTTCCACTTGTAAAACGATCAATACTGTTGTGCTGAAAAGCAGTTTCTACGATATCATCTTTTTCAAGAGTAACATCTTCCACAATGACATTTCCAATATGACCATTTTCATTTTCAGCAGCACTTCCAAATAAGCTTTCCAAATCAGCTTTAGCATTTTCTTGAAGTTTTGTATACGCTTCTAAAGTTGTACCTGATCGCCAATCGAATGCTGGACATAAGTAATAAAAGGTTCGATGTCTTAATACACCTTTAATCGAAGAACCAGGAATGACATAATTGATTCTTGCTTCTGTGAAGTTTCCACTAACATTCCACAACATGATTTTTTCTTGTAAATTGGAAGCATTTACCTCATCATTTCCATAACCGATTCCGATGTGAATGGCGTCAGTTGTAAATTTGAATGATCTATATGATTTGAAAGAAGATTGCGTTGCTTTTTGTGTAAATTCTTTACTATTAGAAATTTCTGAATATGGCGTAAATACACAGAAATCGTTTAAATCTTCTGTGTTACGTAAATCATATTTCCGATGCTTTATTGAAGTCGGTTTGATACGTCCTAAACCATTGGTCGCCTGACTTCCCAATAAGAAATCTGGACTGAAAAATAGGTTTAACAATTCTTCCCAAACTTCATCTTTTGCTTCAGAAACTTCAAGTTTGAGTTGTAATTGAAAACGACTGCCTTTATGTACAATTGCATTGGTAAATTTCCCTTGATCTTCCGCCACACCCAAATGATTGATACGCACATGTTCGCGATTGGGTAATATTTTATAATGCTTTAGCAATGTATCTTGAAAGACTTCATTGTTTAGCTGAGTGAAAATTTCTCCTTCACTATTTTGCAACAACGCATCGTTTACAATTAATGACGAGCCTTTTCCAGTATTCTTTTTTGAATTCGGTTCTGTATCTTTTCCTAAAAGTTCCAAAGCTTTATCAGAAGCCAACGATTTGATCACTCCTTTTAGTGAAGTGCCAGGAATGACAGGTAAATTGTTCCAATCTCTTCGGACTTGCGTATCGCTGTAACTGTTTTCCAAACCACTGGCAATACAAAGCGGGCTTTCCAATTCGATGGTCATATTTGCGAGATATTTAATCATTTTTTAAGGTTTTAGGAAGTTCAACACATATTTTTAGTAAGAGTTCAACCGCATTTGTTTGGTTTATAAGTTTATCAATTACGTCAGCTTGCTCCTCGTTCCAGTTTGCATTTGCTTTTTCACGTAAATATCCTTTTTTCTTATCCGTTAATTTTTCTCGTAAAGTTTCTTTCTGATTATCAGAACCGATTGCTTCTAAAATATAATTACGAATTGCACCCCATTGACTTTTAGATGTATTTGCAAAAAGCTTTTTATTCTCTTCATTTTTTATGAATTCTTCAGCTTCTTTATAGGTTGCATGATCTTTTTGAATGATTTCATTACGTTCTGAAAGTTGTTTTAGGAACTCACTTTCAGTAGTTTCCTCTTTATTTGTAAGATTCACTCGAATATCTTCGTTGAATTTTTGAACAGTCTTGCTTTGTAAAAATTCAGGATTGACTAAGATGTGTCCAAAACCTTCCGATTTATGAACGCCTACTCCATTATTAATGACTTCGGCACTAATTTCAATATCTTGATCTTTCTCACAACTTTCAAACACCAACACACTTCCCTTTTTAATCGCAATACGATCAGCATCTTCATTTCTTCTTTTGGAATTGTACGTGCGAAACGATTTGAATTGAATAAACGTTTTTTTCTTGTTCAGCTTCGCGTTCTTAATACCGAATAGTTCAGCTTTTATTTCAGTAGCATATTGACCAAATTCATTTAAAAAGATTAAATCACTAAGCGCATATATCGTGATTTGTTCTTCTTTGACAGCTATTGCTAATGGTTTTTGCGTTGCTTTTGAGACATTAATTTCTACATGTCCAAATTCTCCTTTGGAAGTACCTATGTAGTGTTCGCCATTTAGTTGTTGAATTGCTTCTTCAATTTCATCGGATGATTCTTTTACAGAAATACTTCCTTGGAAACGCACTCTTCTTTCTATATAGCTGTATAGATACATGCTTTCATCTTTGGAACGTCTACTCTTTAACTCTCTAGCAGATTTTAAACGTTCGCCTTGTGGCACGGTAAAAAGCAATGTTTCTGAATCTTTGGAAATAATAAAACCTTCTTTTTGTTGCTTCTTATCATCATCAGAAGAAAAAAAAGTAAATCTACTTCCATCTTTCTTTTTGTGTAAAGAGAATGGAACTGGCAGACCGATTTGCTCCTGATACATCGGATAGGCATTCCCAAAGCTCACATTTCCAGAATGAAATAATTCGTGAAGAGCTTCTTTATTCTCTATTTTCAAATCTGCATACGATTGCTTTGCGACCAATCCTAAGAGCTTCGCTCCTTGTACATAATCGATAACATCCGATTGTACTTCTGAACCTGACTGCGTGCGCAATACCAACGGTTCTTTTGCGGTAATAGTTACTGTATACTGTTGCATGGTTCTTCAATTTTTACGACACAACTGCCCAAGCCTTTGTATCTATCTTTTCCAATTTCTTTGATTAATCCTGCCATCAAGTGAAGGTCTTGTTTTAAATTTTCAAGCTTAGTTTCATTCGTCATGTTTTCAACGGTAATCGTTCCGTGAAGTTTCATTGGAATGACAACTTTAGTGGTGCGCAGTGAATGTTCTTTGGCTACCTTAGTATCCGTTTCAATAGCTGTTGTTGTTAAATTATTATAGAACAAATGATGATGCGCTTTTGGAATAATTTCTTTCAATCTCAGTGTATTGAATTTGATATCACCTTGAAGTATATAGGGCTCTCCAAACAACTTTATTAAGTTTTCTGATTCTGTAGCGAGTGCATTACATTTTTGCAACACAGTTATTTGCTCTCTAAACAGTCCTTTTAAGGCTTTACCACCAAAAATAGGATGATCGTCTTCCAATATCGGACTGTTATCAACGCCGACACTTTGTCCTGCTTTGTCTTGATGTAACCAATACGAATGAAAGGTTACGGAATAGGAAAATGTATTCATGCTTTTACAAGTTTTTGAAGATTGATTAGATTGTATAAGTACGGTAAGTCAAGTTCTTCCTTATGCATATCCTTAATGAATTCAGCTTTTGACTTAGGTAATTTTTCCAACATGCGATCTTTGAGAAATGTTCGCTGTGGATTATCAAGAATAATTTGTGATAGATGTTCTTCCAAATCTGCTTTTGGGAAATCATCTTTTTTGATTGACAATGCATCAGCCTGAAACTGTGCTAATTCCACAATACTAAATGGTTTTGCATTGTAGAAGCTGTCTTTATCATTTGGTGTTAATTCTGAGTCTTTGATACGTTCAAAATCACTCGCATACGTATTTCGGACTCTGTGAACGCGAATAGCACTATATTCTCGATTGCTTCCTGTTTTGGCGTTTTTACACAAATCTTCTACCAAATCTGCCGTATAGTGTAGTGGAAATTTTTGTTTGGTAAATGCAATGCCCGAAGCAACTGTCAACCCTTTTCCTTTTGTTTCTTTGATTTGCTTGGAATGATCTTCAAAAGTAGACATATAGACTCGTGTAAAATCAAATGCATGTTCTGCTTTGATAATTACCGTAACATCATCACCACCTATCAACACTGGACGAAACGGAATTTTCTGTTTTTCACATATTGCATCTTTCACGATAGGAAATGTTTCTTTAATAGCAGTTTCCAATGCATTTATCGTAGCCGCTTCCACTTCATTTGAAAATTTTTGAAGTGCTTTACTATCTGAGTTATCGATGAGTTTCTCAATAAAATTTCCCAATCCATTGGTATCAATATGAACCAAAGCAATAAAACTTTGTTCCGATGCTATCTCTTCAAGTTCAATTGGGAATTCAGCGTGAATATTTTTGAGCTTGTCTAGCAATAACTTACCATCTTTATGCTTGTGTTTTATTTTTGTTGCGAGATCGAGTTCTTTATCGAGTTTACTTTCAATTGGATACGATTGAATCTTTCGTGTTCGCTGATTTCGAGCAACTCCCATGCATGCCAATCGCGGATAATACACAGGTCGTTGTTTTTTGGTTGCTAGTGCCTGGTTTAGCTTTTGAATACTTTCTGCGGTAGGATCGCTTTTTTCTTCCAAATCAAGAATCGCTTGACAAAATTTTAATTCAGGATATTCGAGCGTGATGTACATGGAGAATTTGGCATAGATTTCTTTAAACCTGTCCAACTCCGCGTCTGAAATAGAAAAGACACAACGAATATTTCCTGCGGCTTGTAGCAGAATGGTTGCGTTTTGTAGAAAGTCCTTAAAATGGTATTGAAACTTCGATTTACAGACTTTTTCCACAATTTCACTTGCACCAATAATTTCTTTGAGTTTGTTGGTTTCAAAAATGTACGATTGAATACTGTACACCGCAAAACCATAATAATATGTATGCATGATGTTTGATTTTTATAGATAGCTACAAGAAAGTGCTATTATCAATGGTGCTCCATACCTTGAGGAAGGTATATTGTTTGTTAGACTGTTAGACCGCTGCGCTTTTAGATGTTAGATCGCTTTGCTATTAGACTGTTTTTGTGTAACTGTCCTTTTCAAATTCAAGTTCAGCTTCAATTTCAAATTCCCGCGCGCCAACTGGCTACTTCGCTAAAAAGGTTTACTAAACCTTTTCTTTACGCTCGTCCCCAACGTCAAATGCCAAGTACTTCTAAAACAACACGTGGTGTATTGAGTTACACATCATTCAAGAGTTTTCACGGCGTCAAATGCCAATATTTCCAATAACCTTATTTACCCCAAATTCCAACGCGCCAGCTGGCTACTTCGCTAAATAGGTCTACTAGACCTATTTATTTCGCTCGTCCCCAACGTTAAATGCCAAGTACTTTCAAAACACAAATTGAATTCACAGTTGACCCAGACGAAGTGTTTTCACGGCGTTGTATGCCAGTCACTTTCAAAACCCGTAAATTTTCAATCTCAACAATAACAAGGCTTTCAAAGCATTTTAACATTTCTACTTTGCCCGTATTATGCATTGGTTCAATTTTTCAAGAAAATTTCACACATATAAATCTCACTCAATTTCAAGTTCAGTTTCGATTTTAATTTCATCAAAAAAAAAAATTAACTCCAAACTCCAACGCGCCAGCTGGCTACTTCGCTAAAAAGGTCTACTAGACCTTTTCTTTACGCTTGTCCCCAACGTCAAATGCCAAGTACTTCTAAAACCAAGTAACAACTGCACAAGAACAAGTGGAGAAAGGTTTTCACGACGTCAAATGCCAAGTACTTCTAAAACTTAATGGTTTAGTTAACTTAAATAAAGATGGAAGGTTTTCACGGCGTCAAGTGCCAATAATTATTTACTCCTTAGGAAAATATTCAATCCAATTATTTTTATCTTCTTTTAAGTCATTTAGTATATCATTTAAAACAACCTTTACTTGCTTTTTTTGTGGATATGTAAGCATATCTGTTAAACAATTATTCCTATTATCTGGTGCATAAATTTTAGCCTTTATAATGTTACTCTGTATAAATTCTATCACTTTAATTATTTGAAGGTTTAGCTTGTTTGGCATTTTCAATTCTTGAAATGCTTTTTTGACAAATTCATTTATCAAAATAGATTTTAATGGTAATTCTTGTTTCTGAGTCTTTACTAATAATTTTAGTAGTGTAATTATCTTTATTATTTCATAAGGATACTCTCCGAAATCTCTTTGTATGTGAGGGTATATTTTTAATTTTTCATTGTTTTTTGAAAGTTTATAGTTTTCATGTAAATAATATTCATTTTTTCCTTTTACATAATCAGTTCGTCTAGCTGGAACTATATCAATCTTTTCTTTTTTACCGTTAATATTATACATCAAACCAATAGATACTCTTTGTTTTCTTACAATCACATTCGAGTTAGAATATTTATCTTTCAAATAGTTATACACAGTATAGTACATATCTTTTTCATTTTTATAACTATCTGTTTTAAATTGAATTAGAATATCTAAATCCGAATATCCATTTAAAGAAGTTCCATGATCAAAAGAACCTTGATATCTTACTTTTCCTAATATAGCATACCAAAACTTTTTACTTAAGGCTTCCTTTATTAGTTTTCCTTTTTCTAATACTTTATCAAATACATCATCAGGTTCATAATAATCTAATACAGATTCCAAATATTTAATCAAATCTTCCTCATTCAATACTCTTTTTCCAGTAAAAGTATAATAGAGATATTTTATAAACTTATAAAGAACAGCGCCAATAATAGCTACTACAAATAAAAATATAAGTAGTGCTTTAATATCAATTCTTTGTTGTGGACTTTCGTCTTGTTTTTTAAACTGTTGCATTCTACTTTTTTATTAAATTAAATCAATTCCTTTTCCTCTTTACTACCGAAGAAATTATTTCTTAAAGCAAAAGGGCATGGAGATATCGGAGACTCGATTTCACCTTTCGACTTCGCTCAAGACGGGCTCTGTCAAGCACCAAGTACTTTAAACCACAAGCGAGGTAACACTTGCGGTTATAATGTTTGCGTTTTAACGGCTTCGATTGCCCGATTACTCTTGAACTAGATTTTATTATCCTGAAATGGAGGTGTCGGAATTATTGTTTCAGCAATTTCTATTGCTTTTTTAGGATTTACACTTTCATTTGGATAGGCATCTAAAACTAAAGAAGGTAATAGTCTTCGTGTTAAATCAGAAAATGTAAAACCATACTCTCTAATATCTGTTTTGCCTGTGATCGTTACCAAATCGTTGATATCATCATCTGTAAAACCAAGTTCGGTTAGCGGTGCTTTTAAAACAGCTAATCTTTGCTCATCATTTGGTCTGCTAAATTTTAAGATATCAGCGGCTCTTCTTTTTATGGCAGGATCTAATGAGTTTAAGCGATTCGTACACATGATAACAGCTGCTGGAAGTTTTCCATTAGCTATTCTATCAATTCCACGTATAAAAGCATTTACTCCAGCTTTATCTTCATGATGCATTTGATTGCTTTCGCGCGATTGAGTCAAAGCATCAGCTTCGTCCACTAGAAAAATTACTGCTCCTCTAGATTTCCCTGATGGGTTGTTAAGTTTTTTAGCTTTTTCAATGGCATAATCAAATGCTGTAGATATTAGTTTTGTCATTTCGCCAACATGACCTTGTCCTCTGACAGATAAACTTAAAGGTAGTAAAGTGACATCTATTTTTTCTTGTCTGGCAACAGCGTCACCAATACAAGTTGCCAATTCTGATTTACCTGATCCAACATCTCCTTCTAAAATAACCAATGGTGGTCTTCTTAAAACAATATTGGATATATGTTTTGCATCAGGATGATATTTTTTTATCCAAGACTTAATACCTTCAGGATTTATTAAAAGGCTTAGGATTTTAGTCATACGACTCTTATGATTATCTAATCCAACTAATGCGTTGAGTCGTTCTTGATAATCTATATTAGGATATATAATTGCTTGTTCAAACAAGTTTTCTGTTGATGGTCTTGTACTCATATTTACTATTTTTTAATTGTGAAACGATTTAATGATTTACTTCCAGAAGTATATGTTTTATCTTGTGACATATAGCCATCTACGCCAGGTTCAGCGGCTCCTGTTCTTTTAATAGGTAAATTACTTTTATAATTATTTCTTTCTTCTGAACTTAAATTAAACCACGATGAAGTATATATGAGATAACTATTAAAGAACGCTCCTTTAACATCAGCTCCAGGTTTTATTCTTCCAGGATCATCATCAACACCTGATGTATTCGCAAGGTCTTTGGCTGTATATTTTATTGTGGGTTCAATCCATTTTCCATTTTTTTGAAATCCGTATGTAACATTATCCAAGTAACCATCTTTCAGAAGTTCTATAATCTCTGCTTCTAAATTAGATATATGACTATCAAGTGGTTCATTATAAAATCTTTGCATTCTTTTTAAATCTGTTGCTACTTTAGCTGCTAATTTTTTAGCATGGGTAATTGTGAAATTATTACTAAACGAATTACTAAAACTCATAAACTATTTTTTTTAAATGTGAAATGATGGACCAAATACTTTTTTCCAGTAGTAAATAGTATTTTCTTTTGTGGTAGCTGCTAATGCAGCATCGATAGCATCGCCTGCATCTATTGCAGCATCAACGACCAAATCTGCCTGAGCGTCTGTATACAATTTTGCTGCATTGTTTTCTTCATTTACTGGGTCAATCATCTGAACAGGTTCCGAAAATGAACCTATATTACTGTAAGGATAATAGTCATCAAATGAAATCTGTTCTCTTACATCTGTGGTTGCTATATAGGTAAAAAAGCTTTGAAGGGCTTCAGGATAATCCGAAAAGTCTTGACCTTTATCTGCAAGTTTTGCAAAAATGAGTTCAATCATAAATGACTTGAACTTGAAATCAGGATTTTCACTTTTTATATTTTTCGCCCAGTATTTTGCAAGTCTTATCACCTGAGCAAAATGAGTATTGTTTTTTGATTTCCGCGCTCTTATAAACTCTATATGTAATGGTATATTCGTTTTTAAAAACGAACCATCATCTTGACTAACTAGATTTCCGTACCAATCAGGATCATCATAATAGAGAATTGGAACTATATCTACATCTAATCCAGTTCCTCTAAAAGAAACTTGAACAGAATATGTTTGAGGAACTACTTGATCTGGACTAAAGTTTGGAAATGCTTTTCTCAGCTTTTCTGCTAAATAATTTAACAATTCTTCTATACTAGGTGGAGCATCGTCTGCCTTGATATAACAACCAACATCAATATCACTAGTTGATTTTAGAGCAGTACCTTTTGCAAGACTTCCAGAAATTAGCATTCTTTTTAATACAAAGTCTGGATGCTCATTTAAGTAGTTTGTCAGTTTATCTCTTAGTCGATTTGCTTGTGCTCGATATTCTTTGGCTTTATCACTTGGTAAATTAATTGTATTTACCGCCCAATTTGCTATGTTTCTATGTGAAACGTGTTCTCTTCCCATAATTTTAATGTGTTATTTTTATGAGGACAAGAACGGCACATTTGGAAGGGTTTTCAATACCTTGATGAAGGTATATTGAGTGTATTTAGATTTTTAGACCGCTTTTTTTTAGATAAAATATTTTGCCTAGACTATTTAATTGTTTATATAATTCCGTGTATTTTTTCAATGCCATTAAAAGTTTAATCAACCTTATTCATCCATAGGTTTTAAGGACGTTACATCCTTATATAAATTTTGAAGTTTTAAAAGCGTCATTGCATTATTATATAAATGTGGAACTACATTAGCATAGGTTAATAAATGCTTGTTTGGAATGGTCTTGAATTCTGAATGGCGTGACGGATAAAATTGGTCATTTGAATAATATAACACTCCTATTCCTTGACTTATGAACTTTTTAGTGAGAGGTATCATATAATCGTCCAAATATGGCTGATCCCATTTTCTACCATCTGCGCTTGAGTTATCAAAAATGACAAGCTGAAATTTAGTTGGATGCAATCCGTCTTTATTTACCAATTCGTTTTTTATTTGCTCATATGTTAGTTCTCTAACGTTTACTTCTGTACAATTGAATTCTACTTTTGAAGATCCTTTCTTAAATATTCGTTCCAAGTCTTCATTTATTGGTGTGGTAACTTCATGTACTAATAATATTTGTGATTTCCCTCGCAATTCTTTGTTATCTTTTTCTGAATTTTTAATGTGTTGAATCGTTCTAATTTCTGCTTCTCTAACGTTTTCAATTGAATCTTGAAATTTCTTTTTCAAAGCTTTAGCTTTTTTATCCGTTTTTCGCTTTATGATTTGATCGATTCCGAAAATGCTTAAAAAGGTCAAAAGTAATGTTAACAAAAATCCTTGTACTCCTATTTTAGTAATGAATAAATCATCAATTTTGTTCTCATTACCAATAGTACGTTTTGTATTTTCTAAAATATCTTTATTTAAAGAGTTTACCTCTTTATCTATTTTTTGTTGTAATAAAATTTCTGAAGTATTGCTTTGTGTTGAAACTTCTTGAGTTTGCTTTGTGTCTTGTTGCGCTGCTAATAACATCACAAAAGTTATTGCTATAATAAATGTTATTTTTTTCATTGTGTTTGTATTTTTTAATTGAAATTATTTTTTGTCAGGATGCACCTTGTAGTTGTATTTTTCGCCCAATTCTTCTAATAATTCGATAAGAAATAAACCACTAACGGCATAATTAGTTCTGAATTCTTTACGCTCTTCTAAAGTTCCTGCATAGTGAATCCCTAATACTTTTCCTGTCCTAAAATCTAGTAGAGGAGAACCTGAATTCCCTCCCCAAGTGGTACAATCATGATGATATATGTAATTTGAAATACAAGTTCTAAAAAAAGCACCTGGAGCAAATTGTTTTACTTCTGAAACACTATTGAAGTGTTTATTCCTAGATTCATCATTATCACATGCTGGATACCCAACTACATAAATATCTTCTTTCAACGTTGGTGGATCATACGAAAGTTCTAATCCCTCTGGTAATTTATGTCCATTGTGATTTTGTGTTTGTACGCGTAATAAAGCGATGTCTAGTTCTGAACCCTTAGTTATATGAATTACTTCTTTGATATCAAACTCAAAAGTTTCCCCTGAGTCTTGCTCTTTTTTAAAATCAATTTTTACACCTAACGGACGTCTGCGATAGCTCGGGTTTATTTTAAAGACACCTTCTTCCTTTTTGGAAGCAAAATGCTGTGCAACATGTCTATTTGTAACTATGATATCAGTATCTTTTAACAACCATCCCGTACCTGCCCATTCCATTTCATGATGTCCAACCAACTCAATTCGTCCGACGGCTGGAATTACTTTTGAAATGGTTTCTATATTTTCATCGACATGTTTTTTCCAATCGGTAGTTTTTCCAAACTCAATTTGATCGTTATTGATTAAAAAAACAGGACGATCAACTTCTCTAATGATACTCTGTTCTGCTTTTTTATACAACTCCATTTCCTTTGCTACTCCGTCAATAGAAGAATTGAAAAGCATATTAATGATATGTACGCTTTCTTTATCGCTTAGAAATGTTTGTAAACTTTCAAAAAATGCTTCTTCAGTCTCAAAGTTTATATGAACTCTTATATTACTAATGATTTCGTCATTGTTGTAATGTGCTTTTAGATTAGCTAAAACTTCTTTTGGAGATTTTGGAGAGCTCTCATTCTCAGAAGTGTGTTGTGTTGATTCCATAAATACTTGTTTTTATTTTGAATACAAGTACGTTTGAAATCAAAAAAATGACAATACCTTGATGAGGGTATATTGAGTCGGAGACATTTCTGCGAAGGTAGGAATCTATTAAACACTTCACTATTAGATTATTTATCTTAATTGACTTTTTAAAATTCAAGTTCAATTTCGACTTCAATTTAAAAAATGCCTACGCACCAGCTGGCTACTTCGCTAAAAAGGTCTACCAGACCTTTTCTTGACACTCGTCCCCAACGTCAAATGCCAAGTACTTCTAAAACTAATAATGGTAAGTCCGTTCGTTATAAGTTTAAGTTTTCACGGCGTCAAATGCCAATAATTCACAAGAAACTTTTTTACTCAAAACTCCAACGCGCCAGCTGGCTACTTCGCTAAAAAGGTTTACTAAACCTTTTTTTTACGCTCGTCCCCAACGTCAAATGCCAAGTACTTCTAAAACTGGACGGGTCAAGGCACCAAGGAAAATCTTTGTTTTCACGGCGTCAAATGCCAAGTACTTCTAAAACTTTTAATGGAAGGATGGGAAATAACTGGCTATTTGTTTTCACGGCGTCAAATGCCAAGTACTTCTAAAACAGAAGAGCAAGTGGAAAACTCTGTTGATCTAATCGTTTTCACGGCGTCAAATGCCAAGTACTTCTAAAACCCGTAAATTTTCAATCTCAACAATAGCAAGGGTTTCAAAGCGTTTTTTCATTTCTATTTTGCCCATATAATGCATAGGGTTAAATTTTTCATTGTTTCACAAAAGTACATTTTGAGTGTTATTATACTCTATATTTTCTCTTCTGTGTTTGAGTTTTAAGTTCAACTTCAATTTAAAAAATGCTTACACGCGAGCTGGTTACTTCGTTAAAAAGGTATACTATACCTTTTCTTTCCGCTCGTCCCCAACCTCAAATGCCAAGTACTTTCTAAAATTGTCAATTTCAAGTTCAGCTTCAAATTCAAACTCCTACCCGCCAGCTGGCTACTTCGCTAAATAGGTCTACTAGACCTATTTCTTCCGCTCGTCCCCAACGTCAAATGCCAAGTACTTCTAAACTAGCGAGAATTTCAGTTAAAGAAAGTGGCGATGTGTTTTCACGGCGTCAAATGCCTGTAGGTTTCAAGAAACTTTTCTACTCCAAAACCCTAAGTGCCAGCTGGCTACTTCGCTAAAAAGGTTTACTAAACCTTTTCTTTACGCTTCGTTCCCAACGTCAAATGCCAAGTACTTCTAAAACAAATCAAAATTTTAACAAAACTTTTAAACATTAGGTTTTCACGGCGTCAAATGCCAATATTTCCAAAGAAACTTTTCTACTCCAAAATCCTAAGCGCCAGCTGGCTACTTCGCTAAATAGGTCTACTAGACCTATCTTTAACGCTCGTCCCCAACGTCAAATGCCAAGTACTTCTAAAACAATAAGAATATTCTTGGATTACCTGTATATCTATTGTTTTCACGGCGTCAAATGCCAAGTACTTCTAAAACAATCGTAAGTAATTTATCTGCCGCAAAAGCAACATGTTTTCACGGCGTCAAATGCCAAGTACTTCTAAAACTAAACCTTGCGCTTTGTTTGAATGAATACTTTCGTTTTCACGGCGTCAAATGCCAAGTACTTCTAAAACCCGCACTTTTTATAAACTCAATAAAATCAACACTTTCCAAAGATTTTAACATTTCCATTTTAGCCATATTATGCGTTGGGTTAAATTTTTGCGGTTTTACAAAAGTGTATTTTAAGTATAATTATATTTCATATTTTCTCTTACATCTAATCAAAATCATAACCTCTACTGAGTGCGTATTTTAGTAAGGCATCGCGTCCTTTGAGACCTAATTTTTCTATAATGTTTCTTCGGTGTGTGGCTACTGTATGTTCGCTGATAAATAGTTTTTCTCCAATTTCCTTGTTGTTCAAGCTTTTCCCTATGAGTTCTACTATTTGATTTTGCTTTTTAGTGAGTTTGTCTTCCTTTTTTATACCTGCGGTAGAGCAATCATCTTCAATTGGTAAATCTGAATCGTAATAGGTTTTTCCATCATGCACAGCGCGTATAGCTTGTAGCAATACAGGTAGCTTTGTGTTTTTTAGTAAATACCCTTTTGCTCCAGCAGCAATCATTTTGTTATATAGTTCACGCTTTCTGAACATAGTAAATGCAATGACTTTGATGTGTGGATATTTTTCAGTGATTTGCTTGGTAGCTTCTATTCCATCTAAAATAGGCATACGAATGTCTACAATGACAATATGAACATGTCTGTTTTTTTGTGCTAAAAGTGCTAAAAGTGCTTTTCCATCATTAACACTACCAATGATTTTTACGTCTTTTTCAAAGCTAAAAAAGAGGTCGATTCCATCAATGAGACTGTTATGATCTTCTGCAATTACAATGTTAATCATAGTGGTATTTCAATTATAAATGTAGTTCCTTTGTTCGCAACAGAATCAATGGTCAGTTTGCCCTTTAATTCTTCCGCTTTTTTCTGTATACTGTTTAATCCTAGTCCTTTTTGTCTTTTTAGTTTGTCTTTATCCAATCCAACACCATCATCTTCCACAATAATTGTGATGGATTTTTCGCCTGCGGTAATATCTACCGAAACTTCAGAAGCTTCTGAATGCTTCACGGCATTTGTAATGAGTTCTGTAGTCATACGACGCAAGTCATTTTCAATGGATATGTTGACAATATTAGCCGTTCCATGACTTTGAACTTCGACTGATAATTGATTACTTTCATTCATAATAGCGGCATATTCTTTTATAACATCTACCCAATACCCAGAATTTTGAGAAGCTGAATCTTCTAAATGTGACATGTTTCTGACTTTTAGATAGGCTTCATTTATTAATTTTTGTGTTTTAGACATGAGTTTGTCTTCTTCTTGTTGAAAACGATCTTTACTTACTTTTAGATTGTCAAAACATTGTTGAATGGCAATAATTAAATGCCCTAAATTATCATGTAATTCTCCTGCAATGCGCTGTCGTTGCTTGTCTTTTTCATCATTTCGGGCGTCGATGGCTTTGATCTCTTTTTCTTTCTCAGCAAGTTGTTTTTCTTTTTCTGCCAATAATTTTTTACTTCGATAATACAATATCCAAATGATACTTATGATAATTACCGCAATAAGTACGATCAATACAATTATAAAATTCTCTCGTTGCTTGATTCGTTCTGCATCTAATAGCAAATTTTTTTGAGACAATTCTACGGTTTCCAATAAGGTTAACATGGTATTTTGTTTGGAAAGATTGATACTATCCCCATGTGCGATCATTTTTTCATAATAGGAAAAAGCGGAATCCATATTTCCTAAGTTTTTATGGTTTAAAGCCAAGTACCTGTACAGTTCTTTTTTTCTGTTAAAAACATTTTCTCTAATCGGTAATTTTTCAGCCTCTTTTAATACTCCAATAGCTTCTCTATATTTTTCTTGAATGTAGTAGTTAGACGCTTTTGTTCGTAAAGTGGATTGCATACGATCTGGTGAGTTCATTTGTTTTGCACAATACAACATACTATCCAAATAAACTTCAGCTGTTATAAAATCTTCTCTATCTCGATGATAAATCGCTTTGTAATTGAACAATCTGTATCTAGCTGAAATCATCCCGATCGCATTCACATATTCAGTAGCTTTCTTTAAATGATTTTTTATTTCTTCTTCTGTTAATTCACTATTCTCTAATCTGCTTAGTATTAAATGTGCTTTTGATAATTGTAAGGTATCTTGAAGTGTTGATGCTTTCTTGTAATATTCTTTGGCATAATAGGTTCCATTATATTGTAAATGATCTTGTGAACTTAACGTATAATATAAATCATAGTTTACTTCATTCGCCATTTTTTCATTTCCCGAAGCATGGAATAACTTTTGAGCCTTTAGTTTCAGTTTGTATGCTTTTTCTTCTTGATTACTATATCGATATACATCACCAAGTACATAATAATACCAAGCTTTATATTGTTTTTTGAATGTCGTAGTATCTACTTTTTTTAAAGCATTTAATGCTTGTTGCAAATTACGCTGATGCATTTGTAATTTTCCAGCATAATACCAATACGCATTGCTGTCCTTATTAAATGTCATTAATTCGCTTAGTTCACGTTCAACATGATTGTATTGTTGATTTGAGAGTAAAGAATCTAATCGTGTTACTTGTGAAAATGAGTTGGTAGTAAAATACAAACAACAAAGCGTAAGTAGGTATTTCATGGTTTTAGTTTTAGTGTAGTAATTTACGACATTATAATGGGATCAATTACACCGCCTTTGGTAGTTTTTGGTTCTTCGTTTACTTGTTCTTGAATATTTTTACCTGCAACAAAATCCTGAAGAATATCTATATCGTAAACATATTCATTTGTATCAGTATCAAATAACACGTAATGTGCTGCATAAAAACGGTAAACGGCTGTATGCCATTCTTTAAAATCTTCGTCATGTAAGGTGATAACAAAAATCTTTTTTTGTTGTAAAGTAGTTGTATTTTTAAAAACTGAATTTAACTCTAGTGTTTTTCGATCCCAATCCATATTGACAGCTTCTAATCGTGAACGATCTGTGGGATGTCCATGACCATACACGATCAACATGCAAGGAAATTTGGTGTTTGAAATATCATAGCAGTTTTTCAACTTCCATTCGTATGTTTCACTTTCTTCTTGAAAAGGGATTTCTGGAAGTTCTGTGTTAATTTTGAGTTCATTGTTTTTTGTGCAATACGTTCCTCTTGTGTAAAATGTTTGTTTGTGCTCTGTTCCCATTTTTTTAATTTTAATTAAACAATTCGTTTTAGGATGTTTCAAAACTAGATGGAAACGGTAAGCCAAAACATACCTTGACTAAGGTAGTTTTTGAAAAATAATACACTGTTATTCTTAAATATACCTTGTCCACGGTATGGTATGCATTCTTAAAATAACATTTATTGCCGTTATGAAATTGAATTTGAATTTGAGTTGAAAGTTGTAACGAGAAACGATCTATGATAATTTGAACCCAATGCATAATATGGTCAAAACTGAAATGTTAAAACCTTTGGGAAGTATTGATTTTACTGAGTTTACAAAAAGTACAGGTTTTAGAAGTACTTGGCATTTGACGCCGTGAAAACCTAAACACGACTTGTAAGCGTTTCCAAAATAAAGTTTTAGAAGTACTTGGCATTTGACGCCGTGAAAACTTAAAAAATTAACATCTATGCTGCCGTAAAATAATGTTTTAGAAGTACTTGGCATTTGACGCCGTGAAAACCAATAATCCACTTATAAACAGCACTGTTTTTCTTTGTTTTAGAAGTACTTGGCATTTGACGTTGGGGACGAGCGTTAAAGATAGGTCTAGTAGACCTATTTAGCGAAGTAACCAGCTGGCGCTTAGGATTTTGGAGTAGAAAAGTTTCTTTGGAAATATTGGCATTTGACGCCGTGAAAACTTGTAATATTCTCATTGTTAGTAATGGTGGCTCGTTTTAGAAGTACTTGGCATTTGACGCCGTGAAAACTCTGATCTTGTTAGCTCATAGATTGTACTGTCTAGTTTTAGAAGTACTTGGCATTTGACGCCGTGAAAACTTTACGTTTGTTTCGCTAGTGTTGTTACCTGTAAGTTTTAGAAGTACTTGGCATTTGACGCCGTGAAAACTTATACACACCTTGAGACGTGATTATGTTCGCTGGTTTTAGAAGTACTTGGCATTTGACGCCGTGAAAACTTTGGGCATAGAATAGGAGTTCTTATGGTTATCTGTTTTAGAAGTACTTGGCATTTGACGTTTGAGACGAGCAGAGAAAATAGGTCTAGTAAATCTTTTTAAGCGAGTAGCTAGTGGTGTGTTATAATATTGCATATCAAAAAGTGAACTCATTTATTTAAATGCTTCTCTAATGGTTAACAATACTATATATCAAAATTTATATATCAAATAGCTTAATCAATTCAAACTACAAGGAGCACCACTTTCGAGTATCAAAAAGGGTCGAAAAGGATGAAAAAGGATAGTTTTGGAATATTCTTAAAAACTCAATTAACTGATAATCAAATAAATAACCCTCAGACATTGTGTGTTCATAACCCGGAGGTCTCGAGTTCAATTCTCGATCTCGCTACTACGGTAAACAAAGGAAAAGCTAAGATTTTGAATCTTAGCTTTTTTGCTTTCCTAAAACAAATTATTTTTATAAAGACATAGTATCTAAAGGCTATTTTTAGCTATGGATAGTGAGTATTAACTTAAATCGCTTTGAACTATGATGAAATTTTAATTATTAAATTCTCTATAGTGCCTTTGTTTAGTAGTAAAAGAGTTTAAATTATAAAATACGAAATCTGGAAGGTTTTTAGTTTCAATCCATAAAATTCCTCCATGTTCTTTCTTTAATTTATCATAAATTTCTTTGCTATAATTACTATTCTTAAAATTAAGAACATCCTTTTCATTATTTATAGACCATCCCATATTAACAGGTGAATTCACTAAAACATCTATATTCTTGATCTTTTGATTTAAAGAATCGTTATTAGCTAACATTTCTGCAAAATCAATTTCTGATGCTAAACTTGTTTGAATTAGTTTTCTTAATTTCTTATTAGAACCAGTGTCTGTTGCTGTCCAAAGTCTTAATACTTTATGACCTAACTCTACATTAGCTGTTTTTTGAGAAGTTTTAAAATTTGGATATGTAATTATCCAAAATGAAAAAAATGCTCCTACTATTACTATACAGCTCAAAATAAAAGATTGACTTCTATGCGATCTCTTATGATTTAAATCTTCAATTTGCCTATTTATTAAATCTATTTGTTTAGATTATAATTTTTGTATTCTTCTTTTTATTCGATTACCATTTAGGTCAAAAGAAAGCTTATAAGGTATATGATTTGAAAAACTGGCTTGAAAAATCCTGCTTCGTATCAACAGTCAAAATGATTAGGCTTTTTAAAAACCTATTCTCGTAACTGATCAAAACTTAGAACGCTCTCAACGTCTTCGCTCTTGATAATAATTTCAATCGCTATGTTGAGAGCGTTTATTGCCATTTCTTTTTCCTTACTATAGGCTTATTGATCATAAACACTATGAACATTCTACACAAACAGAAGGAAGAGAGTACTTGTCTCCTGATGTACATTGTGTATAATGATGTCTAGAGTACCAACATTCTCCATCATTTTTTATAGAACGTCTTGGTCCACCAGCTACAACTTCTTGCATTTGTTTCAAGTTTAAATCTGCAATGTTCATTTTGTAAATACTTAACTTCTGTTTTACATTTCTTTTTTTCATAATAATTGATTTTAAATAATTAATAATACTCCTAAGTAAGAACTAAAAACCGAGAAAATATAAAGACATTAGTGACACTTTATAAAATATCACTACAATTAAAAAGAAGGCAACCATAAATGTTACTCACTCTACAAAACAAGACAAAAACCTATATATCAGCAGTATAAAAAACCAACACACATATATCTTATATAAGTTTTTCATGTACAATTTTACATTAGAATAGATAAATTAGGTGAAAACCCTCATATAAATATATACACCTTTTACTATATTGTATGATGAGATTTTAATCCAAAAAAACATCCTACAATGAAAACCAACCAAGTATACATATTGCTGTTAAGCTTATTCTTTATCGCTTGTAAAAATAAGACAGACAATAAAAAAACAACAGATTCAAACATTACTACAGAAGCTACTGTTGAAGCCATAGAAAATACAAATACTGCTAAATTTTTATCACTATCTGATGTACACATTAACGGAAACATGACAGAAACTGAATTTGGAAATGTTTCGGGAACACAATTATGGAGCAGGACAAAAACTAAAATTGAAAATACGGTAAAACAAGAACAGCCTAAATTCATGGTATATTTAGGAGATTTGCCCGCATATATTGATAGTGAACGTGCTCAAAATTCACATTTAATGCTAGAAAACCTTAGAAATCTACAAATTGGAATTCCTATTTTATACTTACCTGGTAACAACGATTCGCTAGAAGGAGACTATCATTCGTTTACTAATGGTAACGGAAATACGGTGTTAACTAAAGATAAAGACTCTATAAATCCATGGCCAGTTTTAAACAACAAATCAACCTCTATAAAAGTTTCAAATTTAGACTTTAATAAAGAGTTCGGTTACTATTCGGTAGACTTAACAGATAACGGAAATACTCTAAAAATAATCGCTTTAAATACTGTAATTTTTTCAAACAAAATAGAAACAGATATTGTAGATAATAAGCCTGATAAACATCCAGTATATAACAGCAAACAAAATGCACAACACTTGTATGTTACTGGAGATGATGGAGTTTCACAACAACAAGCTACACAAAAACAAATGCACTGGTTTGAAAAAAAGTTGAAAAGTTTAAGCAGCAATGATCGTGTTATGATTATGATGCACATTCCAATTGGACAAGATGGATATGGCGGAAGTCAAATGTGGAATCCTGCTCTTACATTTACAACTCTTTCAGGCGAAGAACATAATCTACACAACGGTTTCATAGATTTATTGGATACATACAAACTGAATATTACAGGCTTACTAAACGGGCATACACATACTGACGGATTACGACGTATTTATAAGTCTCACAAATCAAATGTGGCAAATGATATGATATCTTATTCAATTTCAACACCAGGAATTGCTGTAAATCATGATAACAATCCAGCATTTAAAATATTTACATACAATACTATCTCGTATGACTTATTAGATTTTAAAACCTATTTTGCCTCGCCGACAAATGCAAACCATGATGGAGATTTTCAATTTATGAAAGATTCTATGTATACTTTCAAAAATATATATGGAATTAAAAATGCTAATGAACCTATTTTTAAAAGTTTAGCTAACGAGACTGATCCAGAAATCGTGCAACATGTAAATACAACTCTAGGAGCCATGAGTAACAAAGATGTAAAACTCATATATCCTACCGCCGTTAATGTTCACAAAAACTAACTATAAATTGTTAATAATTCTCAATGTTTCTATATGAATATTGAATTTATTACAATATCTTTGCTTCGAATTCGATAAATTCCGGAAAATATGTTTGAATTTGATCAATATTTAGGCTTTTTAGCTTTCCTTACAATCTTAACCATTGGATTTTGGTTAATGATTCTCTTATTAACTTTCATCGTTCCTTATTGGGTAACTGGTGCGTTAAAAGAGCGTTTTGACGAATGGAGAGCAGCAAAAAAAGACTCCTAAATAATAAAAGGACAAAAACAAAAAGGGAACTCAAAAGAGTTCCCTTTTTTAATATAACATATTGAAGTTTAATCAGCTAGCGATTCTAATAATAACTCAGCTACTTTTTCAGAAGATGCAGGATTTTGTCCTGTAATCAACAATCCATCTTTCACTGCATGCACATTCCAGTCATCTGCTCTCGAAAATATACCTCCATTATCTTTCAACATGGTCTCAACTAAAAAAGGAACTACAGTTGTCAACTGTACAGCTTCCTCTTCAGAATTTGTAAATCCTGTTACTTTTTTTCCTTGTACCAAAGGAGTTCCATCAATACTTTTTACATTTTTCAAAACTGCAGGTGCATGACAAACAGCCGCTACAGGTTTGTTATTGTTATAAAACGATTCAATAAGTTTAATAGAATTTTTATCTTCAGACAAATCCCATAAAGGACCATGTCCGCCAGGGTAAAATACTGCATCATAATCAGCTTCCTTAACATCAGAAAGTTTTAAGGTATTTGCCAAAAGTTTTTGAGTAGCTGCATCTCCTTTAAAGCGTTTTGTAGCTGGTGTTTGAAAATTTTCTCCTTCACTCTTTGGATCAATTGGTGGTTGACCACCTTTTGGAGAAGCTAATGTAATTTCTACGTTTTTATCCTTTAAAGCGTAAAAAGGTGCTGCAAATTCTTCAATCCAAAATCCAGTTTTTTTCCCTGTATTTCCTAATTGATCATGACTCGTAAGCACAAATAATACTTTTTTCGTACTATTTTCTTCTATTTGAGATTTACTCTTGTTCGATTTCTCTTGTTTCATTGTACATGCCGTAACGAGAATAATTACAGCCAAAACACTCATTATATATTTCATAAAGTAAATTTTAAACCACGAAAGTACAATCAAGCAATCAGAAAAAAATTGATGTATGTTAAGAAAGCTCTTGAGCAATTTCTTTGCGAATACGACTCAAACTTTCAGTAGTAATTCCTAAATATGAAGCAATATGGTAGTTTTTTACATACTGTTCAATATTTGGATAATCGTGTGTAAAACTCAAATACCGTTCTTTAGCCGTTTGTGATAAATTAGCAAGAATTCGCTTTTGAAAACTCACAAAAGAGCGTTCTAATTTTCTACGAATAAATCGTTCTGTTTTTGGAATTTTATCAAAAATTTCTTCTACAGAATCTCTAGAAATTTTATACAATGTAGCTGCTGCTATACATTCAATATACAAAGTAGCTTTTGTATTTGTAAAATATCCTATATAATCACTAATCCACCAATCTTTAATAGCAAATTGAATTGTATGTTCTTTTCCTGAAGGTGCAATTAAATAAGTACGTAAGCATCCGTCAGCTACAAAAAACTGATAATCTACTTTTTCGTTGGCTTGTAATATAATATCTCCTTTTACGAACGTAACTTTTTCATATCTAGCTTCAATAAACTCGATTTCTTCATTCGAAAAAAGAGGAGCTTTATCTTGATAAATTGTATGTATGATTGAATTAGGTTGTAACATGATAATTATGAAGTATGAAACTAAAAAGTCGTTTTGAAGTAATCTATAATTCTAAAAGTAATAAAAATACTCTTGCTTTTCATTATAATATTATTAATACATTCCTTGGGCAACTAATTCGGAGTCAGTCCACGAAACATTGAACGGAAACAATTAAAAACATTTCGACACAAGCGCTGGAGCATTTAAATCTCGATTATCGAGTAAAAATAGAAAAAACCAATGTAGTTAAAAAAACTACATTGGCAATAAAATTTTCTTCAATTTAATTTTTAAACAAGCTTGGGTATTTTAGATAACTTACAACAGAAAGTAGTATAACAAATATAACTTGTATCACAAAAATATCTCCATGTTGTAAATGAGCTGCGATTGTTCCTCCAAAAAATACCAAACCTATTATAAAACCATAAATAAAGGTTCTACGAAAGCTAAGAAGAACGCCTATAAGAAAAGTTATGACGCCTAATAATACCATATACTCCTGATATACAGGATGTAAATCTTGTAAAAGATCTTGATAAAATGAAACTTTCACCATTTTTAATATGCCGCTTACGATAAACATAGCAACCATAATATATTGAATTACAGCGCTAATGTGCTTTTTATACTTTATAGTATTCATTACATTTCAAGATAAAAAATTAAAAAGTATAGCCAATATGCACTGTAACAAACATCGTAATGGGAGAAATGTCATATGTTAAAGTTCCTAAAGTATTCGTTCCAGATATTTTTGAAGTATAACCGAATCCTGCCCAAGGTTTTATATACATATTATTTTTAAAAGGTTTCCAAGTATAACCTGCATACATCATTCCTAAGAAGTTCGTGAATTTTTCACTTCCGACAGTAGCATCATTTTCAAGTTTAAATTCCTGAATTCCAATTTGAGTACCAACAAACCATTTACGATTCACCTCTAAAAAATGGTGTTCTGCAAATGCACTATATCCTTGATTAATACGCACATTCCAGCCTTTATTTTTATTCTTTGAGTTAAAATCAACTAATAAATCAGGCATATCCAAAGCATAAGTACCAAAACCTACTAACAAGTGGTCGCAACCCTTAGGCTGAACTCGTATATGAAAACTGTAGCCATTAAAGGCAAAGGTTGCAGGATCTACTTCTAGACTAAATTTTGTTGTTTCATTTTTAATTTCCGATACATCATTTTGAGCGCTAGCATAAAAGCTAAACCCAAGCAAAAATAGTATCATACTAATTCTTGTTTTTTTCATTATTTTTATTTTAAATAGTTATACTATATATTCTGAATATATAGTTAAAAATAAAAAAATATCAATCGTTCATTTCAATCAATATTTCTTCAATTGTTTTTTGATGCAGTACCGCCTTCATTTGTTGTTCTGCATCGTTTAATAATTTAGAAATAGACTTTTGCGCATTATCTGGTCTTTTTCCTTCTGCTAAAATATTGAATGTAGTTTGAAACAATGGTTTACCGGTTTCCAATGCATTTAAGATATCCAAAATTGTAATCTGAGAAGGCTTTTTAAGCAATCGAATCCCTCCTTGTTTTCCTTCCTTAGTTTCAATAATTCCATGCATAGAAAGACCTTGTAATATTTTAACTAAGGTAGGTCTTGGAATATTCAGTATTTCTGAAATTGATTTTGTTGAGAGAAATTCATATTGCCCTTGTCGTATTTTATCAGAGATAAAAATAACAACCAAAACAGCTTTTGAAAATGATAGTGGATAACTCAAACTATATATTCTTTATATTTAGTATGCAAATATAATTATTAAATTCAAAAAACCTAATCAGTAAATTTCAAAAATAAAAAACAGGCAATCAAAAAAATGATTACCTGCTAGCTTACATGAAACATTGAGTAGGTTATGATTCTTTTCGTGTGCTAATTCCAAAAATACTATACAGTGGGCAAAAATTGATAAAACTTGTAAGTAATAAAACTGCTGCAATACCAACTAAGACAATTCCTAAAGTACCAGAAATAACATTTGTAAAATATAGTATTGTAACGGTTATAGTAATCAAAACTCTAATAATGCGATCTGCATTTGCCATATTTTTTTTCATCTTTGAGATATTTAAAATGATATATCACAAAGGTCTATACTTGTACAAAACTATGCAGTGACTCAAGTCACACAGAAAGAATTTTAATGCCATTTGAAGTTTGGGAAATCTTGTTTTCTACTTCTAACTTCTTTAATACTCTACTAATTACTTCTCTGGCAGTTCCTAATTCGAGTGCAATTTCTCCATGTGTTAACTTTAAAAACTCCTGTCGCGTTACCTCTGTTTTTTGAAGCAAATAATCATACAAACGCTTGTCCATTTTATCAATCAGTACATGTTGAATGGTATCAAGTAATTCCAGATATCTCAAATCGTATTGTTGGTAGAATAGTGTATTAAATTTTGGATACATTTGCAGCCATAACGGAATTTTTTGAACAGGAATTAATAAAATTTCTGAATCCTCTTCTGTGATTGCAAACACTCTACTTGGTTGTTGATTCAAACAAGAAGAAAAAGACATTATACAACTTTGTACAGGTTGAATATAGTAGAGTAACAATTCTTTTTCGTCAAAACGAGAAAAAACTTTCAGAGAACCTTTTAAAACAATTGGTAACACCTTTACATATTGTGACTCTCGTAGAATCTGAGTTCCTTTTGAAAATTCTTGAATCGTTGAAAGCGCTATAATTTCTGAAACTAATTCAGGTTCTAAAAACGATAATTGTTCTCGCAATGCTTCCATTCTTGTTAGGTATCTCTGTTAAATCATAAAAATAAATAAATCCATCAGACTAAATGTTTTAAAAAGCGAAAAAGTTATGTGTATGGCAAGGTGCTTTTTCTTAATTTCGCAATCTCAAAAATACAATACATGATTACTGTTGATAATATTGCTGTAGAATTTAGCGGAACGACTTTATTTAGTGATGTAAATTTTGTCATTAATGAAAATGATAAAATCGCCTTAATGGGAAAAAATGGTGCTGGAAAATCTACCATGATGAAGATTATTGCGGGCGTACAAAATGCAACACGCGGAAAAATTGGTTGTCCCAAAGAAACGGTAATCGCCTATTTACCTCAACATTTATTAACGGAAGATCATTGCACTGTATTTGAAGAAGCTTCAAAAGCATTTCAACATATTTTTACCATGCGCGATCGTATGGACGAACTCAATAAACAACTAGAAACCCGTACCGATTACGAAAGTGAAGCGTACATGAAAATTATTGAAGAAGTCTCTGAATTGGGTGAGCGTTATTATGCGTTAGAAGAAATAAATTATGATGCAGAAGTTGAAAAAGCACTGAAAGGACTTGGTTTCAAACAAGATGATTTTCAACGCATGACCAGTGAATTTAGTGGTGGATGGCGCATGCGAATTGAACTCGCTAAAATTTTATTACAAAAACCCGATTTAATTCTGTTAGATGAGCCAACGAATCACATTGATATCGAATCTGTTATTTGGTTAGAAGATTTCTTAGTCAATAAAGCCAATGCTGTGATGGTAATTTCACATGATAGAGCTTTTATTGACAATATCACCAATCGTACTATAGAAGTTACTATGGGACGTATTTACGACTACAAAGCCAACTATTCTCACTACCTAGAATTACGTGCCGATCGTAGATCACATCAAATAAAAGCCTATCAAGAACAACAAAAATTTATTGCAGACAATCAGGCATTTATTGAGCGTTTCAAAGGAACATATTCCAAAACAAATCAGGTAGCTTCACGTGTGAGAATGCTTGAAAAACTAGAAATCATAGAAATTGATGAAGTTGATAATTCATCTTTAAAACTAAAGTTTCCTCCAGCGCCGCGTTCTGGAGATTATCCCGTAATTGTAGAAGAACTATCAAAAAGTTATGACGATCATATCGTTTTTAAAAATGCTAGTTTTTCTATTGCTCGTGGAGAAAAAGTATCTTTTGTTGGACGAAATGGAGAAGGAAAATCTACCATGATCAAATCAATATTAGGAGAAATAGAACATGAAGGAAATTGCGCATTAGGTCACAATGTAAAGGTTGGATATTTTGCACAAAATCAAGCTTCCCTACTCGATCCTAACCTAACTATTTTTCAAACCGTAGACGAAGTTGCCAAAGGAGACATTCGTACACAAATCAAAAATATACTAGGTCAATTCATGTTTAAAGGTGATGATATTGACAAAAAAGTAAGTGTTTTATCTGGTGGAGAAAAAACACGTTTAGCTATGGTTAAACTTCTGTTAGAGCCTGTAAACTTGTTAATATTAGATGAACCGACAAATCACCTAGATTTACGTTCAAAAGATGTCTTAAAAGATGCACTAAAAGCCTATGACGGAACACTAATCTTAGTCTCTCACGATCGTGACTTCTTGCAAGGATTATCTCAAAAAGTATTCGAATTTAAAGATAAACGTGTTATTGAACACTTTGAAACTATTGATGCTTTCTTAGAAAGAAATCGTATTAAAAATATCAAAGAAATTGATTTAAAAGCCTAATCTTTCAATTCAAAAATTGGCGTACTAGCACGAGAATCTGAAATCAAAATAGCATAATCGAGAAAATCTGTTGTTGACATACCTTTTACGGCTTCACTATTTGATGTTGAATCTGTCATAATCACATCAATTAAATCGGGCATTCCGTCTGAATATGGCGTATTTTTAGCATTCAAGCGGAATAGTGTTTGGTCTGAAATTTTAGTCTTTTTCAAATTTTCAATACCTCTAAAATATTCCTTTTCATAATCTCCAATACCAAAACCGGCTTCTGTTGTAAACCCTTTATATTTTCCCTGTTCATCATACAATTCGTCCCAAAGTACTTCGCTATTGGTCAAATAGCCAATCACCGCAATTACGTCTTCTTTTGTATACACTTTGTTTTCTATCAATCGCGTAAAAAAGTATGGATATCCTTTTTTTCCTTCTCTTGATTTCTCCAAATGCGAAAAGCCCATACGTAAAAATTGTGCTTTATTTTTAAAATCATAACGCGCACTCAAATCCAGATAATTTTGATATATCGTAGGTTCACGCAAACGACTAAACTCAGTAAACGTTACTTTAATATTCTTTATAATATGATGCCAACTAACCTCATCTTTAATTGCTTTTTTATACATTTCTGAATGTACTTCTGTATCTGCAACAAAACGCTTTAAAACACCTTTCGCATAACTATCATAACGTGTAGAGTAGTCAGTTGTATCAAGCATAACCATTTGTTGTAATGTTTTCAATGCCTTAGAATCGATCTGCTTTGTATCTAATAATTCTATCAAGTGTTTTGAAGTATACTTATACGTCGCTAACAAATCAATACCAACAACTTTCATCTTTTTATTCTCTGGCAATTCATCATTTATTATTTTCAACTGTTTCCATTTCTCATAGACTGCAATACTTCGCTCTTGTGGAACATTGGTTCCGTAATGAACAATCAAATCTTTCAACAAAATGGTATCTCCTGTTTGTAAAAATTAATCAAAATAATGTGCTACGCTAAAATCTGTTTCAGGTAGATAATATGAAATAGTTTGTGTTCGCAACAATGATTTTAAAAGATTCAATGCTGTATCTTCTGTTTTTACACTTCCGTGATATGCTCCAAAGCCAATAATTTTAAAACCTTTTTGTGGAAACTGAAATGTTTCCTTATGTAAATCAAAACGATTTTTTTGAAGATATTCTTGTTTGCTTTGACCCAATACCATTGAAGCATAAAATAGTGTAAAAAAGAAGATAAAATTTCTCATACGTAATAACTTTCTTTAAAGAATCTAAAAACTAGACTCTGTTACAGTTTTTGTAAAAATTTAATTAAATCGCGCAAAAAAGATTTGTAAGTGATTCAAAATTGTACATTTATGATCCTATTTTTTCAAAAAAAGATTTCTCAAAAAAAATATACTATTTTTAGTTCATGAAAATAATAATACCAACCATCCTTAGCATCTTGTTACTATGCATTAGTTGCACTAAAAATTCTGAAAACTCCTATACTTATGGAAAATTGCCCAGTAATCTAAAAGAACAACAAATTGAAAAAACATATACGATTTGGAAAAATAAATATGTGACTTCAGATGGTTGTCCAACAGATGCAAAACGTATTCTATTTGACGATATGTCACATACAGTTAGTGAAGGAATTGGGTACGGATTGCTAATTTCTGCCATGATGAAAGACAAATCAACTTTTGATGCCTTTTACAAGTACTACAATACACATTTAGATTCAAATGGTTTAATGAATTGGAAAATTGATGCTACTGGGAAAATGGCTGGAGAAAATGCTGCAACCGATGCCGATGTTGATGTTGCCTATGCCCTATTACTAGCACACAAATTAATTGGAGATGAGTCGTATCTGGCGGAAGCCAAAAAAATCATAGGATTAATCAAAATACACATGGTTGAAGCAGAAACGCATGTGTTAAAGGCTGGTGACGCTTGGGGCGGAAGTATGACTACAAACCCTTCTTACTTTGCGCCTGCATATTTTAAAGTATTTGCAGAAGTGACTAATGATGATTTTTGGAATAAAGTCAGTGATAAATGCTATGAAATTCTATTTAAAAGCTGGAATCCTGAAACTGGTTTGGTTCCCGATTGGTGTAAAGCAGACGGATCAACACCTGCCGACAATGTAAGTTGGGCAAAATATGGAGGAAAAAACTATTACTATGATGCTGCAAGAACACCTTGGCGTATTGCTAAAGACTATGTTTGGTATGGAGATGAACGCGCCAAAAAATATTGCAAAGCAGTCAACGGATTTATCCAAAAATTAGGAATTTCTAACGTAACTGATGGTTATACTTTGAATGGAGAAACGTTTAGAACTGAAAAAACAAGTGCTTTTGTAGGTTGCTTTGCTGCGGCAACAATAACTTCAAACGATCAAGAATTCATAAATGCAGCATATACAGAAAACATTAATACATTTAATGACAGTTATTTTAATGATATTCTACGTTTGCTTACGCTTCAAATGCAACATGGAATGTTTGTTAAATATGAATAAAAAAACACTCCGTATCACTAATTATGATACGGAGTGTACAATATAATTTCAAGAATTAAATAGCTACTGTATCAATTCTAACTGTTGTTTTTTGTGAATTGCACATTTTGCATCAGGATGGTCATCAATGAGAAGTAATTGCCATTCCTTATTTCTTCGATCTACCTGATCAATTTGATAGTTAGATTGCAAAATTTCTAAGATAAGATTTATCTCAGCTTCGCTTTCTGGTCTCGTTTTGAGAAGTTTCATCTTTTCATTAAAGACCAAAGTGCTCATATGTAGCCAAGATACTAGTTTTCGTGCTGTAAAGGAATAATTATGTTGACTGAGGAATAGTTCTATTCTTACTGTGTATTCTGTTAATTTATTTATAGTTTTCATGTTAATGAAGTTAAAAATTTATATGTTTTTGTGATTATTAATAATATTGAAAATAAGTACCATCTCGGATCCGGAGGCAATGAAGCCTTGTGAGAAAGGATTACCAATAACGAAAGCATAATCAAAAATGCTTTCCAACGCACACTTGGTGCTGATTTTAGTTGAAGGAAGGTTGTATAAATCATAATAGATGTGTTTGAGCTACCGAAAATACAAAGCACACAAACCACTAACTAACAACAACATACAAACCATTCGTTATGTTTTTTTCTGTATTTCAAAAGACATAAACTATGCTACTCCAGACATAAATTGACATAAAAAGGAAATCAAAGACATAAGTATTTTCACTACATAATTCATGAATAAAAACTTGAAGCAAACTCTACTTTTGAAAGTTTCGTAAGTATTCCCCTATTTAGAAATTGTTAAATTTCATTAAAAACTGTAAATTGCATAACAACCTAATTTTCAATTAAATTCAAATTTTTACAATGTCGGATTATAAAAAGGAACTTCGAAAAAGAGTTTCAGAATTTATCCTATCAAATGATATAGGGAAAATTGAAGAAGAACAACTCATTTTTTTTAACGAGCCTATTAAAAATAGAATAGCAGAACTCAGTGAATCTTATAAAACAGGAACAGAAGACGAAAGAAAAAAGTTGTTAAACAAGTTTAAGGTTAGTGGAGTTATTAGAAAAGCAATAACAAATGATCCTGAACTTAAAAAAGCTGGTGCAATTCAACCTTACTTTTCGAAAACACGAGACATCACGAACTTTGTATTCTTTGATGTAGAACCGAAACTAGGGAAAATTGATAGCTTTGCTTTGTTACTTGGTTATGATGGATTTGAAGAGTTTTCTAAAAAACTTGATGAAGAAAATAAGGAGCTGGCACTTTCTTGTACTTCTAATATCACATCTTTAAGTTCTATGAATCCTATGGAAAATGCTGCGCTAAGTAGTTTTTTTGAAAATCCATGTTATTTGTATGTATACGATGAAGATTTAGCAAAAGTTAACAAAGAAACGGATCCATTAAAATATCATTTCCCTAATATTGATGCGCTAGTATTAGAATATGACAAAGAACAACATGAATTTACACTGAGAAATACTAGCAATGCAAAACACCGAAAAAAAGAAGATCATTTTCATGGAAAAATTCATTGGTGTAAAGAATCTCAAAATGCCAAAGATGATTGCAATGCTTTTGATATTATTTTTGAAAAAAGTAGAACAAAACTAATTCTTCGATTTCATCTACCATATGAACGAATGACAGATGATATAGAGTTTGATTTAATTTTAGGTGCGTTTCTAATTTCTATGAAAAAAGGAAATGTAGCCATAGGAACTATTGTGCTACACAGAAATATTGAAGGCAAACCATTAACTCCATACAAATTTGATTTTAGCAAAGAACAAAGTTCAGACGAAACTCCGCCTGAAGCCATTCAAAAATATCTATTTGATCGGTACAAAAACTGGATAAAAATTCCTTACGATCAGTGGAACTTGGACGATTTTAGCTTGTGGCTCGAAAAAAAGCATGGAAAAAACTATACGGCTACACGAATTATTACCTACGACTATCTAATCACACATCCAAATAGCGCTTTAGATCGTAATGATTGGAATAAATTGAATAGACTCATTAAACTATTCTTCGAAAATCCGACAAAAGCAATAGAAAATTCTACAGGTCTTACAGAAAACCAGAAAAAATACCTTGGTGAATTCATCGCATTAAAGTATCAAAATAATCGATTTGTGCAATATCCTAATTCTGAAAAAGAAAGGAAACATCACGAACGTATTAATCGTGATTTTATTCGTGAACTTATACAATCGTTAAATGTGATCATTATTATTCCAAAAGGAAATTATGAAAGAATTAGCTCCATATATACTATAATTGGATATTCTATCGCACTAAAAAAACGAACATTAGTATTTTTTGAAAAAGGTGTCGAACGTCCAAACATATTAAAAGAGCCTGAAAAAAAAGTGAACCTATATGTTTATGATTATGAAAATCTTTTTGAAATTCCTGAAATTCTAGTAAGAAATAAATTTAGAGATACTTGGCGCCAAAGAGCTGCGACTTATTTAAAGATTGATCCAAGTTTAATCGATCCGATGTAATTAAAATATGAAGTTATTTTTATGTTTCTACAAGCGTACAATGTAATGTGATTCATAAAATATAAAATCAATGGTTTCTTTTCATCCTTTTTAATTTTCATTCACACAAAAAATCGTAATTTTGCACTGCTAATAAAGGAGTCAACTATGGAATATAGAATAGAGAAAGATACCATGGGCGAAGTAAAAGTTCCCGCAGATAAAATTTGGGGAGCACAAACAGAACGCTCAAGAAATAATTTTAAAATTGGCGCACCAGCTAGTATGCCACTAGAAGTCGTATATGGTTTTGCATATTTGAAAAAAGCAGCAGCTTTTACAAACTGTGAATTAGGTGTATTACCAATTGAAAAAAGAGACTTAATCGCAACTGTTTGTGATGAAATCTTAGAAGGAAAACACGACGATCAATTTCCGTTAGTTGTTTGGCAAACAGGTTCTGGAACGCAGTCAAATATGAATGTGAATGAAGTAATTGCCAACAGAGCACATCAACTTGCTGGAAAAGTAATTGGTGAAGGCGAAAAAACCATTCAGCCAAATGATGATGTAAATAAATCACAATCATCAAATGATACATTTCCAACTGGAATGCACATTGCTGCTTACAAAAAGATTGTAGAAAATACGATTCCTGGAGTTGAACAATTACGTGATACGTTAAAAAAGAAATCAGAAGAATTTAAAGATGTTGTAAAAATTGGTAGAACACACTTAATGGATGCAACACCATTAACTTTAGGACAAGAATTTTCTGGTTATGTTTCTCAATTAAATCACGGACTAAAAGCCTTAGAAAATACCTTACCTCACTTAAGCGAATTGGCTTTAGGTGGAACTGCTGTTGGTACAGGATTAAACACCCCAAAAGGATATGCAAAGCGTGTTTCTGAGTTCATTGCACGTTTTACAGAATTACCATTTATCACTGCTGAAAATAAATTTGAAGCTTTGGCTGCACACGATGCAATGGTAGAAACGCATGGCGCTTTAAAACAATTGGCGGTATCAATCAATAAAATTGCAAATGATATTCGATTGATGGCTTCTGGACCACGTTCAGGAATTGGAGAATTAATCATTCCTGCAAACGAACCAGGAAGTTCTATCATGCCAGGAAAAGTAAATCCAACACAATGTGAAGCAATTACAATGGTTTGCGCACAAGTAATGGGGAATGATGTTGCCGTAACTATTGGTGGAACACAAGGGCATTACGAACTAAATGTTTTCAAACCAATGATGATTGCTAACGTATTACAATCAGCACAATTATTAGGTGATGCTTGTGTAAGTTTTGATGTAAATTGTGTTGCTGGAATTGAGCCAAATCACGGAAGAATTACTGAGTTAGTAAATAACTCATTGATGTTAGTCACAGCTTTAAATACTAAAATAGGATATTACAAAGCTGCTGAAATTGCAAATACAGCGCATCAAAACGGAACAACGTTACGCGAAGAAGCTGTAAATTTAGGCTACGTAACTCCAGAAGAATATGACGAATGGGTAAAACCAGAGGATATGGTTGGAGCAATGAAATAATTGTTTACAACTAAAGAATATAAAAAACCGCATTGAACTTTCAATGCGGTTTTTGTTGTTTATATATAGATGCTATTTTCTAACACTTTGATTTTTTATCAAACTCTACTTTTCCACTTGCTAAATGATAATATCCTGTATGAATTTCAACTCCAGATTTACGAACTGCTTTTTGGAGAATTTTAGAACAACGTACAAGTTCACTAGCGCTATGATAGGTATTTTCAATAATTATATTCTTCAAAGATGGTTCTTTTCTTTTTGATGATGTACACTTACAAGTATTCACTGCTGGTAGAATATGCCCTACTAACTGATTCAAATTATCACTTGGAGCTGGTTTGCCTGTTACGGCTACTTTTTTAGCTTCTTCAACTGCTCCGCACTCTTCATGTCCTAACACCAAAATATATTTACATTTAAGTACTGCCACTGCATATTCTATACTAGCAATAGAAGAGATATTCGCTATATTTCCTGCAACACGAACTACAAACAATTCTCCTAATTCTGTATCAAAAATAAGTTCAGGTATTACTCTACTATCTGCACAACTTAAAACAATAGCAAAAGGTTTTTGTGTATTCTCCCAGCGTATACGTTGTTCATTAATCTCTTGTTCATTTGTTAATTTACCTTTCATAAAATTCTTATTTCCGCATTTTAAACGTTTTTGAATTTCTTCGGCAGCACTCTTATTTGTTACTTTTTTACACTTTTCAGAATGTATTTGTATCTCTTTACTCATAATAATAGGTATTGGTTCATTAAAACTTTATACCTCAAGGTAATCAAAAAGCAATATTTGTAAGAAAAAAAACTCACGAACGTAGATTTTTATAGCGTAAATGAAGAAAAATAGAGAACGAATACCACAACTAACAATTCTACATCACAATATCATTCTTCCATACATATGGTGCAGGAATATCTGTATCATCAATTAATTGTCGGATATCTATTTCTATTCCACGACTCATGTCTGTAATTGGCACATCGTTAGGTCCGCCTTCAAATGGATTTTCTGTATTTTCTCCAATTGCTTCCATTGTATGAAAAACCCAAGCTAACATAGTACTAAATGGTATGGAAAACCATTCAAAATGACTTGCGATAAATTCTTGTACTTGGTGTATTGTTGATGAACTAGATTTATGTGATGCCAAATCAGTCAAAATATGATCACCAATACTTTCAAAACCATCCATTATTCCAAACGGTAAAAGAATAATAAAAATCCAAACGAAAATATAATTCAAGGTAGCAAACTGCCGTGGATACGGAAAGTTTTTAATTCGTTCACTTTTTCCTTGTAATGTATAAAACTCTACCAAAACATTGGTCATTTCCATATGGCGAAAATCATCAATCAATCCTTTCGTTTTTAATTCTTTTAGTCGTTTTGATTGAATTCCTAAAAGTTGTGAAGCTTGATTTCCTTTTGCAAATATCTCATTGTATTCTTCTTGTGAAATGTAAGGCTCAATTACTTCTGAAATCGGTTGTTCATCTTCACATACTCTATATTGTTTTGAACGAAATTCCTTGTTAGATCGCTTCTTTTTCAAATGCATTTCCCAAGGTTTATCTTTTCGTAATTGATAACGTAATGCGGTCAACCAAGCTACATGCCTATGCACTAACTCACGCTTTATCGTTTGTAATTCATCTTCATTCAAATCACTTGATGCAAAATCATTCGTAATATAATCCTTCACCATTATTGTCCAAGAACGTGATGTGTTTACAATTCCTCCCCAAATTTTACGTGCTTCCCATAATCGATCATACGAAGCATTATTTTTAAAACTGACAATAAAGGCTACTGCCGTACCCAATACTCCTAATGGAAGCCAAGGTACTCGAAACCATTTCATGCCTAAAACATCAAAGAAAATAACAGGAACTGTGGCTAAAATTAGAAATAAAAAAATATGACGTCGCGTCCATTTTAATACACCGGTAATGGGAAATATTCGTCTTGTATACATAAATTGGTTTGAATTAGTTATTGAAAGATACAAAAACCATCCTAACTATACTTTTCCTATTTTTGATAAGAATTAATATCTTTCTCAACTATTTTTAAAAACTTCGCATTATGGACAAAGCTTTAGAAACAATGATTGGCAATATGCCTGAAAAGACAGGAAAACCCTTAGAGGAATGGCTTAAAATTTTAAAAGACAAAACATTTACCAAACATTCTGAAGCTGTAAATTTTCTAAAAACAGCACATGGTGTAACACATGGTTTTGCGAATACGATCGTACATTTATCTAAAGAAGATAAAACTAAAACCGTCGATTTAGTGGCAGTTCAATATGAGAAGAAACAAAATCTAAAACCGTTTTACGATCTTCTAAAATCACACATTGAAACGCTTGGAAATGATATTGAATTTTCTCCCAAAAAAGCCTATGTAAGTGTACGCCGTAAAAAACAATTCGCAATCATTCAACCATCTACTAAAACACGTTTAGATCTCGGTTTAAATTTAAAGGGAAAAGCAGCTACCGATCTTTTGGAAAATTCAGGAAGTTTTAATGCCATGTGTTCGCACAGAGTTCGCATTACAAGTATGACAACTGTTTCGGAAGATATAAAATCATGGATTAAAGAAGCTTATGAAGCCGCAGGATGATTTTTAAAGTATTAATTTAAAAATTGGTACTATAATTAACGATTCCAAAATGTTAACATTCAACTGAGTTTAAATGTGAATAACTCCTAAATTATCATTTAAATTTTAAGCAAAAATATCAACAAATAGATTAAATTTGCCTTTTCAAAACAACAACACACAAAAACTACATAATGATTCATTTCTTTGGAAACGTAAACAGCAAAGTATTTGCTGTACAAACAGCAAAAGAATTATCAACAGAAAACGTTGCAAAGTTAAACTGGCTTTTTGGCAACACTTCTAAAATCGAACAAGCATCATTGGATGCTTTTTTTGTTGGTCCTAGAGCCGCAATGATTACACCTTGGAGTACAAATGCCGTAGAAATTACCCAAAATATGGGCGTTGAAGGCATTATTCGTATTGAGGAGTTTAAAGCTGTTGCGGAAGATTTCTCTGATTTTGATCCGATGATTTTTCAAAAATTCAATGGTTTACACCAAACTACATTTACCATTGATATTGAGCCGGAAGCAATTTTAGATATCGATGATATCGCAGCGTACAATGAGCAAGAAGGTTTAGCACTTAGTGAAGAAGAAATTGAATACCTAAATCAACTTTCTGAAAAACTAGGTAGAAAATTAACTGATTCTGAAGTATTCGGATTTTCACAGGTAAACTCAGAACACTGCCGACACAAAATTTTCAACGGAACGTTTGTAATTGATGGCGAAGAAAAACCAACATCACTTTTTAAACTCATCAAAGAAACATCGAAACAACATCCAAACGATATTGTTTCTGCATATAAAGACAATGTAGCTTTTATAAAAGGCCCAAAAGTAGAACAGTTTGCTCCTAAAACAGCAGACAAACCAGACTTTTACGAAACGCAAGAATTTGAATCTGTAATTTCGCTTAAAGCGGAAACTCACAATTTCCCAACAACTGTTGAACCTTTTAATGGAGCTGCAACAGGTTCTGGTGGAGAAATTCGCGACCGACTTGCTGGCGGACAAGGTTCATTACCTTTAGCAGGAACAGCAGTATATATGACTTCGTATTCTCGCTTAGAAAAAGGGAGATTTTGGGAAGAAAAATTTGAAGCTAGAGATTGGTTATACCAAACACCAATGGATATCTTAATCAAAGCGTCTAACGGAGCTTCAGACTTTGGAAACAAATTCGGTCAACCACTAATTTGTGGTTCTGTTTTAACGTTTGAACATGAAGAAAATGCAGCATCAAGTACTGCAAAAGCAAGAAGATTAGGTTACGACAAAGTTATCATGCAAGCTGGTGGAATTGGCTACGGAAAAGCTTCACAAGCCATAAAAGACGTACCAAAAACTGGTGATAAAGTCGTGATTCTTGGTGGAGAAAACTACCGAATTGGAATGGGTGGCGCAGCAGTTTCGTCTGCAGATACTGGAGCTTTCTCAACAGGAATTGAACTCAACGCAGTACAACGTTCCAATCCAGAAATGCAAAAACGTGCTGCAAATGCAATTCGTGGTATGGTAGAAAGTGATGAAAATTACATCGTTTCTATTCACGATCACGGTGCTGGTGGACATTTAAATTGTTTATCGGAATTGGTAGAAGAAACTGGTGGAAAAATTGATTTGGACAAATTGCCTGTAGGCGATCCAACTTTATCTGCCAAAGAAATCATCGGAAACGAATCGCAAGAACGTATGGGATTGGTGATTGCCGATGAACACATTGAAACACTAAATAAAATTGCTGAGCGTGAACGTTCTCCAATGTATACAGTTGGAGATGTAACAGGTGACGATCGTTTTACATTTGAATCTGCTACAAAAGGTGATAAACCTATGGATTTAGCATTAAGAGATATGTTTGGAAGTTCGCCAAAAACGATCATGACAGACACTACTGTTGCTCGTAATTATAAAAATCCACGATATAAAACTAAAAATATACACATTTACCTTGACCAAGTATTACAGTTAGAAGCTGTTGCTTGTAAAGACTGGTTAACGAATAAAGTTGACCGTTGTGTTGGTGGAAAAGTTGCCAAACAACAATGTGTTGGTGCTTTGCAAATTCCGTTGAATAATGTTGGTGTTATGGCACTCGACTACAACGGAAAAGAAGGAATTGCAACCTCTATTGGACATTCTCCAATTTCTGGATTGATAAATCCTGTAGCAGGAAGTCGTAATTCAATTACAGAAGCCTTAACAAACATCATTTGGGCGCCATTAAAGGATGGATTGCAAAGTGTTTCATTGTCTGCAAACTGGATGTGGCCATGTAAAAATGAAGGTGAAGATGCACGTCTATATGAGGCGGTTCAGGCGATTTCTGAATTTTCTATAGCTTTAGGAATTAACGTTCCAACCGGAAAGGATTCCTTGTCAATGAAACAAAAATATCCTGATGGAGACGTAATTTCCCCAGGAACTGTAGTTATTTCTGCGGCAGCGAACTGTAATGAAATAAGCAAAGTAGTAGAGCCAGTTTTACAAAAAAATGGCGGAAACATATACTATATAAACATCTCACAAGACGAATTTAAATTAGGAGGAAGTTCGTTCAACCAAACGCTTAATGCAATTGGAAATGAAGCTCCAAGCGTAACAAATGCAGCGTATGTAAAAACTGTTTTTGATACCATTCAAAATTTAATTAAAGACGATAAAATTGTTGCGGGACACGATGTCGCTTCTGGCGGATTGATCACAACATTGCTAGAAATGTGCTTTGCAGATGTAAATTTAGGCGCAAATCTAGATATTTCAGGTTTAGGCGAAGAAGATCCTATTAAAGTATTATTTGCTGAAAATACAGGAATTGTTTTTCAGGCAGATGCTTCTATTGAAACTACACTGAACGAAAATAATATCGAATTTTTCAACATTGGAAACGTAACTGATGCTGCGGTAGTGAACATTAAAAACAATGACGAAAGTTTTACGTTTGATGTTGCCTCAACAAGAGATACTTGGTATAAAACCTCTTTCCTACTCGATCAAAAACAAACGGCAAATGGTTTGGCTAAAGATCGTTATGATAACTATAAGAATCAGCCATTACAATATACATTTCCTAAAGATTTCACAGGGAAATTGAAAGATGTCACTTCGAGCGCAGTCGAGAAGCCAAAAGCAGCCATTATTCGTGAAAAAGGTTCAAATTCTGAACGCGAAATGGCGAATGCGATGTATTTAGCTGGTTTTGATGTAAAAGATGTTCATATGACTGATTTAATTTCAGGACGTGAAACTTTAGAAGATATTCAGTTTATTGGTGCTGTTGGCGGATTTTCTAACTCAGATGTATTAGGTTCGGCTAAAGGTTGGGCTGGTGCATTTTTATACAATGAAAAGGCAAATACAGCCTTGAAAAACTTCTTTAAGCGAGAAGATACTTTGTCTGTAGGAATCTGTAATGGTTGTCAATTATTTATGGAATTGGAAGTCATCAATCCAATTCATGAAGAACATGGAAAAATGACGTATAACGATTCTCAAAAACACGAAAGCGCATTTACTTCTGTAAAAGTACAAGAGAATAATTCTGTAATGCTTTCTACATTGGCAGGTACTACTTTAGGTGTTTGGATTTCTCATGGAGAAGGAAAATTTAAACTTCCATATAGCGAAGATCAATATAATATTGTAGCAAAGTATGGTTATGAAGGATATCCTTCAAATCCAAATGGTTCTGACTTTAATACAGCTATGATGTGCGATGCAACAGGAAGACATTTGGTAACCATGCCACATATAGAACGCTCTACTTTTCAATGGAATTGGGCAAACTATCCGGCAGGAAGAAAAGACGAAGTTTCTCCTTGGTTAGAAGCGTTTGTCAATGCAAGATTATGGATTGAAGCAAAGAATAAGTAATGTATTTACATCTATAAATTTATACATAAAAAAGACCTGCTCTATGGCAGGTCTTTTTCGTTTGACTGTTAAAAACAACTGAAAAATAAACTAATAAACTTTCAGTTAATCACCATCGTTGTCAGTAGATGTAATGGTAATAGATAAAACACTACGAACATCTACGCTAAACAATATTCCTAACTCGTTTAACTTTTGGTGTAAGTTTGCAACCGCATTTGGATTGGAAGTAATGGCATCAAATAATGGTGCTTGAATCGCATCAATCGCAACATTTACTTCATTAATTTTTGTTTGTACTGCTGTGTTTAAAACCTCATTATCAGCCACATGTGAAACATAATCTGAAATCCCTAAACCTTGTGTATTAAAATACACATCTTCAACACTTTCTATATTTTCTTTTAAAATTGCTAAAGAAGTATTACTAAAGTACGCTTGTGTAAGTTCTGGATTGGTATTTTGAGAATTCTCTAAACCTGCTGGCTTTCCTATTTTAGTGACCTTTCCTGTATCAATTAAATTGTATAAGCCGTTATACAGAAGATTAAAAGAACCATCAATTCCTGTTTCAGTACTTTCTATAAAAGTTGTGCTATAATTATCAGCGGGAGCACTCCAAATATTCACCAAACGTGTTGCTTGTGCCTTGAGTTCTTTTCCTGTAAATTCTAGATATTTTCTTCTATTTTCAGAATTCACATATTCTGTATTTGTTGTAGCTAGATCAGTCGTTTTATAGAGTAAATACTCTAATGTTGATAATGTTTTTGCTTGCGGACTCAAATTTTGCACATAAGTTTCTGTTATTTCTGTAGGATTTACAATGAAGTTCTCAACAGCAGTTGTCATAATTGGCCAATTATACAAAGCTTGATGCATAAATTGATCACGTACTTGTCCTATGTTAAATGTATATACTTTTGCATATGCAAGCGCAGTAGAACGCCATTGATTTCTAACAGATTCGAGTCTATTTTCGGTAGGATTTGCCACATAATTATTAATTTCTAACTCTAAAATATTCACTTGATTAGAAAATACCGCTACATTAGGAATAATATGTTGATTCGTAATATCTCTAACTAAACTTTGCACCTGAAAATTAGGTGTTTCAGTTGGAGTGGCATTGTCATCACTTGCACATGCATAAATCACTATGATTATACATGGTATTATTATTTTATATAGATATCTCATTATAAAGAATTTAAAAAGTCTAATACTTGTTGTCGCTCTTCAGCAGAAAGATTTGTGAATTGATCTTTGCTATTTTCAGCTTCTCCTCCATGCCACAAAATTGCTTCTTCAATATTTCTAGCTCTTCCATCATGTAGTAGAAATGTATGATTATTTACGGTTGAAATTAAACCTAATCCCCATAAAGGTTGCGTTCGCCATTCGCGTCCATTTGCTTTAAAATCAGAACGATTATCTGCTAAATCTTCTCCCATATCATGTAATAAAAAATCTGAATACGGTTTGATTGTAATATTTTCTAAAGCAGGTAAATAAGGAAAACTTGCAGTTGTTTGATCAATTGCATGACAACTGATACAATTCATCGTATTAAACAGTTCTTTTCCCTGTAATACAGATTCCTCTTGTACATTTCTTCTGTTAGGAACTGCTAAAGTAGTTTGATAAAATAAAACTCTATCTAATTGTGTATCTGTCACTTCTGGTTCGCCGCCATTAGGCGCATTTTGACAATCTTGTTGTGGTGATGGACAATTATTATCCGGAAACATTGACGTTGTAAGTCCCATATCTCCATGAAATGCCGAAGCAATTTGTTGTTTTAACGTTGGTGCATTTGCTTTCCAGCCATACCTTCCTACTTCCAATTGTTGTGTTTCTTCGTTAAACACGTAATTAGCTCTTCCAGAAATGCCATCATTGTCCATATCAAATTCATCTTCAAATCGAAGAATTTCACTATCAGGCAATGCACTAATAAAACCTAAGCCAATAGTTTGTTGTCCAACTCTAGGAGATGTTTGTACATTGGCTAGCGACCCAAATTGTTCGTTGGTAATTGTATAAATTGGTTTTTGTAATTCATATGAAGTTCCATCGGCATATGTTCCTGTAATGGTTTGGTAAGTTACCTCAACACTTGCTTCTGAAGGAATGGTAGGATTGCTTCTATCTTGAATTTGATTGCCATAACCAGGAACTGGCATGGGCGCATCTGTGATAGATGTAGTTGGCAAACTAACACGCATTAAAAAACCTCCTGAATTTTGACCTGTAACTAGCGGACGACCTCTACCATCTTTAAAATGACAATTGGCGCAAGCTCTTGCATTAAAAGTTGGCCCTAAACCATCTCTAGCTGTTGTAGAAGCTGGCGCAGAAACCCACGATTGATTAAACAAGGAATTCCCAGTAGCAAATTGTGCTTGCTGTTGAAATGATAAATTTGGAATTTCAAATCCGAACGCATTGCTACTTGTAGAAAATACACCTAAATTTCCAGTCAAAAACTCTTCTCCTTCTTCATAAGCTGGTATGGGGATATACACTTCATCATCTTTAGAACAACTTCCTAGAAAGAAAAGTATTCCGAAACAGCATACTATTATTTTTTGTTTCATAATCTTTAAAACCACAACAAATCTCGAACAAAAAATGTCCGAGATTTGCAACTATATTATTAGTGTATTTTTACTACTGTAAATTGATTCCAATTACATTGGCAGAAGCACTTATTTCATCTGCCCAGTCTTGCAATGCTTTTACACTTTGCATCACAACTCCTAAGTTTGTATCAGTTGAACTTTCTTGTGTAATTAAAAAATCAAAAGGTTGTGCATTATTAGCTACAGCATTCACTTTTAACATTGCTTCATCGGCTGCATCTTTTAATCTTTGTGCTTGTGCAGCGTCTACTTGTTTTACCAAATCATAAAAAGAAGCTCCAGAAATCGTTCCGTATTCTCCAAAAACGACATTATAAACACCTTGTGTATTTGCAAAAATATCTCTGTGTGTATTATCTGAGAAACATGAATGCTCGTCTTCCTGACCAGAACCATTGATACCATCAGTAGAATCTACTGGTGCAATAATTCTTTCAGAACTTAATTCGTCTCCAGCAATAAAAAATGCTCCATTGATTAATTGACGTAAAGCTACATCTTCATCTAAATTTGCAAACACAGTAGCGTAAGCGCCTCCTGTATTCCATGTATCAACTAACGACTGTAAATCATCAATTAATAATTGTGTAGCTACATTTAAGTATTGTCTTCTACGATCAGCATTGGTAGCAGTAGTATAATCTGTAAATGGACGTTGTCCAGTCATATCGTCTGCAGGCGCAGAATTATCTTGTCCCCATAAAAGGAACTCAATAGCATGCCATCCAGTACTAATCGATTTATCATTTTGTGACTCGTTTCCTCCAAAAGTATTTGGATCTGTTAAAGTTGCAATATCAATCGTAATGCTAGTATCATTAATAATACTTCCTGCTCCATACGTTCCTGCATGTGATTCAGTTCCAGCAGCTACATAATCAATATAACTCTCATCAATTGGCCAAGCGTTCATTTGCCCTTCATTTCCAATTCCCCATGGAGTTGATGCGCTTTGATCTGTATCAACAGGTCCATTACATTCTCTGAATGCTTCTGTAGTTCCATACGATTCTCTAGCAAAAAGCCAAGCATTTTTAGCTGCTGTCAAATTTGCTTCGGTTGGTGTGTTTGTAAAAGTTGTAACTGTAGTTTGAAATGCTCGTGCATCAGTTAACGCTTTTGAATAGTTTTCAAATACAATATTAGCATATGCATCTATTACTTGTCGTTTGGTTACTGCGGTAGTATCTCCTCCTCCAGTATTATTATCATCATCGTTTGAACAATTGAATAATATCAAACTCAACATTAATAACAAGGTTAGTTTGCCTAGTTTTTTCATTACTTAAATTTATTATTTAGATTTAATCTTAATTAAAACACAAATGTATTTGACTAAAATTTAATATCAAAATTTATTTAGATTAAATTTAAATAAATTTATTACTAACTAAAAATCAACTACTTACACTAAAAATGAAGAATGAAAAATTAATAGCTTTACTATTAAAAATCATATCGATACGTGAGCAATTTGATAAAAGAATTTGATGAAGTTATGGCTGCTTTTTTTGAAAAAATCATATAAAGATTACTAATTTCTTATAAAATCCTATCCTTTTTTAACATTCCTTTTGAAAATGGTTGACAATTTTCATATTTTGCACATTCACAAAAAAACCAAATCACGAGAATGACTAATGTAACGCGACTATTTGATTTTCCTTACTACCAATTAGCAAATTATCCCTTAGCAAAATCCTTAACATCTTTTAAAAATGGACAATGGATTTCAACAACAACACAAGAATACATAGATCAAGCAAATGCCATCAGTAGAGGTTTATTACGTTTAGGCGTACAACCCAATGATAAAATTGCAGTAATATCTACTACAAACAGAACTGAATGGAATATTATGGATATCGGTATTTTACAAACTGGTGCACAAAATGTTCCTATTTATCCGACAATTGCAAAAGAAGATTATGAGTATATCTTAAATCACTCAGAATCAATTTACTGTTTTGTTTCGGATATAGAAATTATTGAAAAGTTAAATGCTATCAAAGGGAATACAAAATTAAAAGGTGTATACACATTTGATGAAGTTGCTGGAGAATTGCATTGGACTGAAGTATTAAAATTAGGAGAAGATACTAGTAATGATAATGAACTACAAGCACGAAAAGATGCTGTAACTCCTAAAGATTTGGCTACCTTAATATATACGTCTGGAACTACAGGAAGACCAAAAGGAGTTATGTTATCTCATAATAACTTAGTTTCAAATGTTTTAGACAGTGAAAAAAGAGTACCATTACACAATGGTCAAGCAAAAGCCTTGAGTTTTTTACCGGTTTGTCACGTATTTGAACGTATGATTCTGTATTTATATCAATATTGTGGAATTGAAATTGTTTTTGCAGAATCTATTGAAAAAATTAGCGACAATTTAAAAGAAGTAAAACCGCATGTAATGACAGCTGTTCCGCGTCTATACGAAAAAGTATATGATAAAATTTATGCGAAAGGAGCTGACTTAACAGGAATTAAAAAGAAATTATTCTTCTGGGCAATTGAGCTTGGATTGAAATATGAACCATACGGTCAAAACGGTTGGTGGTATGAGTTTAAACTTAAAATTGCCCGCAAACTTATCTTTAGCAAATGGCAAGAAGGTTTAGGTGGAAACTTAAAATTAATGGTTTCTGGTAGTGCTCCGCTACAAGCACGACTCACTCGTGTATTTGCAGCAGCTGGAATTCCTATCATGGAAGGATATGGCTTAACAGAAACATCTCCTGTAGTATCTGTAAATGATCAACGCGGCGGCGGATTCCGTATTGGAACTGTGGGACGTGTCATTGATAATGTAGAAGTTAAAATTGCTGAAGATGGAGAAATTCTTGTAAAAGGACCAAACGTTATGCAAGGATACTATAAAGATCCTGAAAAAACAGCAAGCGTGATCTCTAATGGCTATTTCCATACAGGAGATATCGGAGAAGTTTGTCATGAAGGATTCTTAAGAATTACTGATCGTAAAAAAGATATGTTCAAAACATCTGGAGGAAAGTATGTAATTCCTGCTTTGTTAGAAAACAGATTTAAACAATCTCGTTTCATAGAACAGATCATGGTGATTGGTGAAGGTGAAAAAATGCCAGCAGCATTAATTCAACCTAACTTCGAGTTTATAAAAGACTGGATTGAAAAGAAAGGTAAAAACATCGAAGCTTCTGAAACAGCAATTTGTGCTTCAGAAGAAATTATCGCTCGTATTCAAAAAGAAGTAGACGAAGCTAATAGCAATTTTGGTAAGTGGGAACAAATTAAACGTTTTGAACTCATACCAAAAGTATGGTCTATTGATGGTGGAGAATTAACACCAACAATGAAGATGAAACGAAAAGTCATCAAAGAAATTTATAAAAATTACTGCGAGAAAATATATGATCGCGCATAAAACCCAAAAAACCGCTCAAATTTATGAGCGGTTTTTTTGTATCTTGTCTTTTTTATGAAAAATATAAAATTCTTGATAAAGCACCTATTTTCTACAATACTCCTATTCATCTTGCTAATTTTTTAGCAAATTCATAAAATTATTTTTTATTTTACTATGCATGCATAGTATTTTTTTCATATATTTGAAGCACAAACAACTATATGAAAGAAAAAACAATAGATCATGTAATGCGAGCTACGTGGCAAGCCATCTCCAAAATGTATAATGAGGAGGCTGGAAAATATGGTAGTACCATGGCTACAGGTTTTACATTACTAAGCATTGATCAAGAAGAAGGAACACCATCCACTGCTTTAGGTCCCAAAATGGGCATGGAAGCCACTAGCCTATCTCGTACATTAAAAGGCATGGAAGAAAAAGGACTTATCTACAGAAAGAAAAATCCAAAAGATGGACGTAGCGTATTAATCTGTTTGACAGAATTCGGAAAAGAAATGCGTGATGTTTCTAAAACCACTGTATTACGATTCAATGATGCAATTCGCGCCAATATTGATCAAGAAAAGCTTACACATTTTTATGAGGTTTCTGAAGTAATTCTAGAACTCATCAGCAATAAGAAAATATATAACTCCTCTATGGAAGTTAATGCAGATAAATAATAACCAAAAAACATACTTAAAATCTACTTTCAATAGCAAGTAAATTTTAATTAACAAGTTAAAAATTGAAAAAAAGATGAAACGACCAATTAACAAAATAGCAGTCATAGGTTCTGGAATCATGGGTTCTGGAATTGCCTGTCATTTTGCAAATATCGGAGTTGAGGTATTACTATTAGATATAGTACCTTTTGAACTTAACGAAAAAGAACAAGCAAAAGGCTTGACACGTGAAGATAAAGTTGTACGCAATAGATTGGTAAATGATAATCTAAAAGCGTCTCTAAAATCAAAACCATCTCCTATTTACTCTCAAAAATTCGCAAACAGAATTTCTACAGGAAACTTAGAAGATGACATTCAAAAAATAAAAGATGTCGATTGGATTATCGAAGTTGTTGTTGAAAGACTAGACATCAAACAAAAAGTATTTGAACAAGTTGAAAAACACAGAAAACCAGGAACGTTAATCACTTCTAACACATCTGGTATTCCTATTCAATTTATGAATGAAGGTCGTAGTGAAGATTTCAGAAAACACTTCGCAGTTACACACTTCTTCAATCCACCACGTTATTTAAAACTATTTGAAGTAGTTCCTGGACCAGATTGCAAGCAAGAAGTAACAGACTTCTTAATGATGTATGGTGAAAAATTCCTTGGAAAAACATCAGTATTAGCCAAAGATACGCCAGCTTTTATTGGAAATAGAATTGGAATCTTTGGAATTCAAAGTCTATTCCACCAAGTAAAAGAATTAGGTTTAACCATCGAAGAAGTAGATAAGTTAACAGGTCCTGTAATTGGTCGTCCAAAATCAGCTACCTTCAGAACAGTTGATGTTGTTGGATTAGATACGCTAGTACACGTAGCAAACGGAATCTACAAAAATTGTCCAGACGACGAAGCACACGACTTATTCAAATTACCAGATTTCATCGAAAAAATGATGGAAAACAAATGGTTAGGTAGTAAAACAAAACAAGGTTTCTACAAGAAAACAGTAAATGCTGAAGGTAAAAAAGAAATCCTTTCATTAGACTTAGATACATTAGAGTATCGCACTAAGAAAAAAGCCAAGTTTGCTACACTCGAATTAACAAAAACAATAGATAAACCAATTGATAGATTCAAAGTATTAGTTGGAGGAAAAGATAAAGCTGGTGAATTCTATCGCAAAAACTTCGCAGCAATGTTTGCGTATGTTCAAAATAGAATTCCTGAAATCTCTGATGAATTATACCGAATTGATGATGCGATGAAAGCTGGTTTTGGATGGGAAAATGGTCCTTTCGAAATTTGGGATGCAGTAGGTATTGAAAAAGGAGTTGAATTAATGAAAGCAGAAGGTTTAGCGCCTGCAGCTTGGGTAACAGAAATGATTGCAGCTGGAGAAACTAAATTCTACACTGTAAAAGATGGAGCAACCTATTATTATGACATTCCAGCGAAAGCACAAACTAAAAAACCTGGGCAAGACGCGTTTATCATCTTAGACAACATTCGTAAATCTAATGAAGTTTGGAAAAACAGTGAAGCGGTTATTGAAGACTTAGGAGATGGAATCATCAACCTAGAATTCCAATCAAAAATGAACACTATTGGTGGTGGTGTTTTAGCAGGAATCAACAAAGCAATTGATTTAGCTGAAAAAGATTTCCAAGGTTTAGTGATTGGAAATCAAGCCGCAAACTTCTCTGTTGGAGCTAATATTGGAATGATTTTCATGATGGCTGTCGAGCAAGAATATGATGAATTGAACATGGCTATAAAGATGTTCCAAAATACCATGATGCGTGCACGCTACTCTTCTATTCCTGTAGTTGTTGCGCCTCACGGAATGACGCTTGGTGGTGGATGCGAGCTTTCTATGCATGCTGATAAAGTTGTCGCTGCCGCAGAAACGTACATTGGTTTAGTTGAATTTGGTGTCGGAGTTATTCCTGGCGGTGGAGGTTCTAAAGAAATGGCGTTAAGAGCTTCTGATACATTTAGAAAAGGTGATGTAGAATTAAACGTATTGCAAGAATACTTCCTAACAATCGGAATGGCAAAAGTAGCTACTTCTGCGTATGAAGCTTTTGACATGGGAGTATTACAAAAAGGAAAAGACATTGTAGTTGTAAACAAAGAACGTCAAATCGCAACAGCAAAAGCTCATGCGAAACTAATGGCAGAATCTGGATACACACAACCAATGCGTAGAAAAGATGTACGAGTTCTTGGAAAACAAGCCTTAGGAATGTTCTTAGTAGGAACAGACTCCATGGAAGCAAGTAACTATATCAGTGAACACGATAAGAAAATCGCTAACAAATTAGCCTATGTAATGGCTGGTGGAGATTTATCGGAACCTACATTGGTAAGTGAAGATTACCTATTAGACCTTGAACGTGAAGCGTTCTTAAGTTTATGTACAGAACGTAAAACGTTGGAGCGTATTCAGCACATGTTAAAAACTGGGAAACCGCTTAGAAACTAGAATGCTTAGATAGTTAGATCGCTAGAAAACTAGATATCTAACACTTCTAAAAATCTAATACTCTAAAAATCAAAAAGAAAATGAAAACAGCATACATAGTAAAAGCATATAGAACTGCCGTTGGAAAAGCTCCAAAAGGTGTGTTCAGATTTAAAAGAACGGATGAATTGGCAGCCGAAACGATTCAATACATGATGAATGAATTGCCAGACTTCGATAAGAAACGTATTGATGACGTAATCGTTGGAAACGCAATGCCAGAAGGTTCACAAGGACTCAACATGGCACGTTTAATCTCGCTTATGGGATTAGACATTGTAGACGTTCCAGGAGTTACCGTAAACCGTTTCTGTTCATCAGGATTAGAAACGATCGGAATGGCAGCTGCAAAAATTCAAGCAGGAATGGCAGATTGTATCATTGCTGGCGGAGCCGAAAGTATGAGTTCTGTGCCTATGACAGGATTCAAAACAGAATTAAACTACGACATCGTAAACGCTGGTCATGAAGACTATTACTGGGGAATGGGAAACACAGCAGAAGCTGTTGCTAACCAATTCAAAGTATCTCGTGAAGATCAGGATGAATTCGCATACAATTCGCATATGAAAGCATTGCGTGCTCAAGCGGAAGATCGTTTTCAAGATCAAATCGTACCAATTACGGTTGATCAAACTTACATTGATGAAAACGGTAAAAAAGCAACAAAAAGCTATACAGTTACCAAAGATGAAGGTCCACGTAAAGGAACTAGCACGGCAGTATTAAACAAATTACGTGCAGTTTTCGCTCAAGGCGGAAGTGTTACAGCTGGAAACTCTTCTCAAATGAGTGATGGAGCTGCATTCGTTTTAATCATGAGTGAAGAAATGGTGAAAGAACTAAACTTGGAGCCAATTGCTCGCTTGGTCAACTATGCTGCGGCAGGTGTTGAACCACGCATCATGGGAATTGGACCTGTTGCTGCAATTCCGAAAGTATTAAAACAAGCAGGATTGCAACAAAATGATATCGAATTAATCGAGTTAAACGAAGCTTTTGCGTCTCAATCACTAGCAGTAATGCGTGAATTAGACTTAAATCAAGACATCGTAAATGTAAATGGTGGAGCGATTGCTTTAGGACATCCATTAGGTTGTACAGGAGCAAAACTATCGGTTCAACTATTTGATGAAATGCGCAAGCGTGATATGAAAGGAAAATACGGAATGGTAACCATGTGCGTAGGAACTGGACAAGGAGCTGCTGGAGTTTTTGAATTCTTGAATTAATACATGCTAAATGTTAAATTTTAAATGTTGAATTCGTTATGAAGAAAGAAAACGTAATTGTTGACAGAAGCTTTGAATTTGCATTAAAAATTATCGAACTATATAAAATCTTACAAAAAGAAAATGAATTTATCATTTCTAAACAACTATTAAGAAGTGGTACAAGTATTGGAGCTAATGTTCAAGAAGCAACTGCTGGATTTTCTAAAAAAGATTTTACACATAAAATGTCAATAGCATCAAAAGAAGCAAGAGAAACCAGATATTGGTTGCAATTATTAAATAAATCAAATTTAACAAATACAGATGTTGATGTCCATTTAAAAGAAGTTGAGCACTTAATAAGCATTTTGACAAAAATTGTAAAAACGGCACAACAGAATCTAAAATAATTTAAAATTTATAATTCAACATTTAAAATAATAATCCTACATACAAAATGAGTACAGAAATAAATAAAGACATCTTACGCGGAGGACAATTCCTAGTAAAAGAGACAAAATGTGAAGACGTATTTACTCCTGAAGATTTTTCTGAGGAGCAACAAATGATGAAAGAATCGGTAAAAGAATTTATCGATCGTGAAGTATGGCCTAAGAAAGAACAGTTTGAAAAGAAAGACTATGCGCTTACGGAAGAAATTATGCGCAAAGCTGGTGAACTTGGTTTCTTAGGTATTGCAGTTCCTGAAGCCTATGACGGAATGGGAATGGGATTTGTTTCTACCATGCTTACTTGCGATTATATTTCTGGTGCAACAGGATCTATCGCTACAGCATTTGGAGCACATACTGGAATTGGAACGATGCCAATTACACTTTACGGAACGGAAGAACAAAAGAAAAAATATGTTCCTGCATTGGCAACGGGACAAAAATTTGGTGCGTACTGTTTAACAGAGCCAGGTGCAGGATCGGATGCAAACTCTGGGAAAACAAAAGCTGTTTTATCTGAAGATGGAACACACTATTTAATCTCTGGGCAAAAAATGTGGATATCTAATGCTGGTTTTGCAGAAGTATTCATCGTTTTTGCTCGTATTGAAGATGATAAAAACATCACAGGGTTTATTGTTGAATTTGACAAAGACAATCCAAACGGAATCACTTTAGGAGAAGAAGAACACAAATTAGGAATTCACTCCTCTTCTACTCGTCAGGTATTCTTTAATGAAACAAAAGTTCCTGTAGAAAATATGCTTTCTGAAAGAGGAAATGGTTTCAAAATTGCTATGAATGCTTTAAACGTTGGACGTATCAAATTAGCAGCTGCTTGTTTAGATGCACAACGTCGTGTCATTACAGAAGCTACAAAATATGCAAACGAACGTATTCAGTTTAAAACTCCAATTGCAAAGTTTGGAGCCATCAAAGCAAAATTAGCAGAAATGGCAACGGCTTGTTACGTTGGTGAATCTGGATCGTACAGAGCTGCAAAAAATATTGAAGACCGAATTGCGATTCGTGAATCTGAAGGAAACACGCATCAAGAAGCAGAATTAAAAGGTGTTGAAGAATATGCAATTGAGTGTTCTATCTTAAAAGTAAAAGTTTCAGAAGATGTACAAAAGTGTACAGACGAAGGAATTCAAATCTTTGGAGGAATGGGATTCTCTGCTGATACACCAATGGAATCAGCTTGGAGAGATGCACGTATTTCTCGTATCTACGAAGGAACGAATGAAATCAACAGAATGTTAGCCGTTGGAATGTTGGTTAAAAAAGCGATGAAAGGACACGTAAACCTACTAGAACCAGCTATGAAGGTAGCAGACGAATTAATGGGAATTCCTTCATTTGACATTCCAGATTACTCTGAATTATTCTCAGAAGAAAAAGAATTACTAGGAAAGTTGAAAAAAGTATTCCTAATGGTTGCTGGATCAGCTGTTCAAAAATTTGGACCAAAACTAGAAGAGCATCAACAATTACTTATGGCTGCTGCAGATATCTTAATTGAAATCTATATGATTGAATCTTCAATCTTACGTACTGAAAAGAATGCTAAACGTTTCGGAGAAGATTCTCAGGAAGTTCAAATAGCAATGACAAAATTAAACTTATTCAATGCGGTAGAAAAAATCACTACTAAAGCAAAAGAAGGTATCGTTTCGTTTGCAGAAGGAGATGAACAACGTATGATGTTAATGGGGCTAAAACGTTTCACTAAATATGCAAACATGCCAAATGTAGTGGCTTTACGTAATACTATTGCAGAAAAAATGACCGCTGAAAACGAATATTGTTTCTAAAATATTGAAAAGTAATTCTAAATACACTTTCTATAGGTTTTAGAATTTAGTTGTTTGTTAAAAAGCCATCTCAATGAGATGGCTTTTTTGTTGCATCTCGACTGCGCTCAATGCGCTTCATACTGAACTTTTATACTGGGCGGAGTCAGAGTATGATTAAATGTCTCATTATTTTGTCATTCCTACATATCAGAAGAATTTATATGCAACGTCATTACGAAGGAAGCATGACTAGAGTAATCTGTTTAAAAAGTTTATAGCTAAATAGTCAACGCATTTAAACAAACCTTAAACATTTAAAAATTAAACACTTAAACCTTTCAAATAAACCCAACGCACCTTTCCTAAAAAACCTGCTTAGGTTTTTAGGAAAACCTCCGCTGCTTTTGGTCATTTCCTCCGCTACTTTTATATAAAACCTCAGCAGGTTTTTTGGATGTCATTTTTAGTCTAAAATTTTGGTTAGTGTTTTTTAGTTTTTTCACTATGCTTATCAGCCTCAAGAAATTACTAATGAAATGATTAGGGCATATATGCGCTATTTAGTTCAAGAAAGAGAAATAAGTGAGTCGTATCAAAATCAAATGATTAATGCCATAAAATTCTATTATTAAGAGTATTGGGAGGAAAACAGCAAACTTATTTTATAGACCGTCCAAAGAAAAGTAAACCATTACCCATTGTGTTTTCACAAAAAGAAACTATTCAATTACTCAAATCTATTCCTAACTTAAAACATAAGACTATTTTAATTGTAATTTATAGTTGTGGTCTCAGAGTCAGTGAACTGATAAATTTAAAATTATCGTCTGTTTATTTAGAAGAAAATAAAATACACATTGTAGCTGATAAAGGTAAAAAAGACCGTTACGTAACTTTAGCCAAGAGAATTAAGAAACTCATAAAAATTTATATCAAAAATATGCTCCAGAGCAATATCTAATTGAAGGACAGCGAGGAAGTAAGTATACAGTATCAGTATTCGTGAATTTTTAAATAAATACACTCTGAATACTGGAATTACTAAAAAAGTGACTCCACATACACTTAGGCATAGTTTTGCAACTCACTTGTTAGAAAAAGGTATTAGTTTACGATACATCCAATATATATTAGGGCATCAAAATTCAAAGACCATCGAAATCTATACACATATTACGAAAACTGGTATTGAAAACATTAAAATTCTTTAGATGATTTTGACTTTGAGTAAGAAAATTGTAGTTTTAAAAATAACTAAATTCTTAAAAGAAAAATAGGTTTGGTTATAGTAGAAATAACAGGAATTCCTGTTATACATACGTTGGCAACAATATAAAAAAACAGAAATGGAAAAATATATTAATTACTTTGAACTGAACACTGATAAACTATTGGAAACTATTAAAGGTTATCCGATTGAAAAACTGACTAAAAAAAATGGTTCTGAATGGAATGTATTAGAAATTTTAGAACACATTTATATAACTGATAAGGTTATTTACAGCATTGTATCTAAACCTTCGGAAAGTGAATCCAAGACTACAGAAATTGTTGGACAAGGTAAACTGGAAACCATTTTAGTTGACCAGCGAAACAAAAAACTACAAACGCCTGAATTACTCAAGCCGAAAGGACATTTTCAAAATCTGACTGACTTTAATTCGGCATTTTCAACATTAAGGAATACTATCAAAAACGACTTAGCGACTGAAAAAATAAGACTTGACAATAGAATACATAATCATTTCCTATTAGGAGAAATGACAATAACCGATTGGCTCAACTTTATTTTGTTCCATACTGAACGACATCTAAAACAGATTGAGGATAGAATGAAAATAAATACTGTTGCCAACAATGTATAACCGCAATTACGGCGGATTCGACTACGTCCGAATCCACTCGGAATTGCTAAGGCTGGTGCTAAACCGAAAATAATAGCTAATTAAACCCGTAACTGACGGTTATACGAGACCGTAGGACATTTAAAAACAGACCTTTTAACTAAAAAAAACAAGAAATTCGAAATGAGTAAACTTTTAATAAACTACTTTTCTCAATACATTTCCCTAAATACGGAGGAAATTAGAATTATTGAAGAAAATTCTATTATTAAAAAACAAAAAAAAGGGACTGTTTTATTAAGAGAAAGTGAATATGCTAAAGAAAGTTATCTTTTATTAAAAGGGTGTGTTCGCAGCTATTTTTTAGTTGATGGAGAAGAAAAAAACACTGACTTCTTTTTAGAAAATGACCCAATTGTTCCTGTTAGTTATATCAAAAACAAACCTTCTGAATACTTTATAGAATGTCTTGAAGATTGCATTTTTTCGATAGGCAGAACAGAACGAACTGAACAATTCTTAATAAATCATCCTCAATTTATTCCTCTTTACAGAAAAATTAGTGATAATTTTACAACCAATCAATTGGTTTCAGCAAATAAATTTAGAAACCTCTCGCCTGAACAGCATTATTTAGAATTAAGAAAATTAAAACCTGATTTATTAAAAAGAGTTCCTCAATATCATTTAGCAAGTTATCTTGGGATCAAACCTCAATCTTTAAGTAGAATACGGAAACGACTTTCTCAACAAAAATAAATTCCTTTATCTTATCATTTTTCACCGAAGTTAACCTAGGTGTATGAATCCTGATTTTTAGAAGAATAATTTTGTAGCTCAATAAAAAATATATTTTATGAGAACGAAATTGTCTTTTTTATGGGTATTCGTATTGCTCAACATTATCATTAAGGACATTCACGACCTTTTTAGGACTGGTTTGCTTGAAGAAATACAGAGTGGAATTGTTAACGGTAATACAATCACAGAAGAACTTATGCTAATTGGTGGTGTATTACTCGAATTACCAATTTTAATGGTTGTACTTTCTCAATTTCTGCCATTTAAGGGCAACAAATGGACTAACATTGGTGTTGCTATCCTATCTATTCTTACAACTTTTATGAATCCGCCAAAGGATTTAGACGATATTTTTTTCTTGATAACAACTATTATTGGATTACTTACAATCATACTTTTTGCTTGGCAGAGTAAAGAAGTCTCAAACAAATAAAAAACTAAATATGGGAAATTTAGCTAACAAAACTGTTCTAATCACAGGTGCAACTAGTGGAATTGGATTAGCTTCTTCCAAAGCTTTAGCAAAAATGGGAGCTGAATTATATTTGATAGGGCGTAATTCAAAAAAAGGAGAAAAAATTATAAAGGAAATAAAATCAGAAACGGGAAATCAAAGTATATATTTAATAGTTGGCGATTTATCATCATTGACCGAAGTAGTCAAAATAGCCGAAACCTTTTTGAGTTACAACAAACCTTTACATATTCTTTTAAATAACGCAGGTGTCTTTAACACAATTAGAAAACTCACCATAGATGGCTATGAAGAAATGTTCGCCGTCAACTATCTATCTCATTTCTTGTTGACTAATTTATTACTTGAGCGAATAAAATCAACTGATTCCGCTAGAATTGTAAATGTAGCATCAGGAGCACATATGCTTGTTAAGAAAATGAACTTTGAAGATTTGAATTTTAATAATGGCTTTAAATCCCTGAAAGTGTATAGTCATTCAAAACTAGCAAACATTCTCTTTACCTATGAATTAACAAATAAACTCAAAGAAAGTAGCGTAACTGTCAATTCTGTTGACCCAGGAGAAGTAGGAACTAATTTAGGTTCTCAAAATGGTCTGTTTGGTAAAATAATTTCGCCACTTATGAAACTGTTTCTAAAGTCACCAGAAAAGGGGGCAAAAACCTCTATTTATATTTGTGCATCTTGCGAGATTAAGGGAGTAACAGGGGAAAATTTCAGAAATTGTAAAGTGAAAGAACTTAAACCTTGGGCAACTAATGCAGAGACCGCAAAAAAGCTTTGGGATATAAGCGAAAGATTAATTAATTCTTCGATAAAAACGCCCTACAACAACGTATATAAAACATAGCTATTTCTGGCTTTCTCAAAGGTTTTTGCTTATTTACGAAGTCCACCAAATTTTTAATTTTTATCTTTACCAACAGTAAAGATAAAAATTAAAAATTTGGCTCGTGTATAATCCGAAAAGTTCGTGTCTATTTACACGCTACATTTCATATACAAGACCGTTGGTGATAAGCTAAATCAAAAAGCGTTAAATTATTTATAATATTATAAAACAAATGAAATATTCGAGTCATCTATTATCGATATTCTCTTTAACAATAGTTATTTGTGGGTGTAAGGACAGAAAAGAAAATTCAAATTTGAGAGAGTTATTTTCTCAAGAAGAATACTTTCTTGGTCAAAAACCACCTGGTTTAACCCCTGAACTATTTGCTCCTGGTATGGTTTCAACAAAAAATCATGAAAGAATCCCGCTCTTCGATCCCCTAACAAAAGAGTTCTATTTTTTGAGACAACAAAAAGGCGAAACCTCTAAACCCTATGTTATTCGATTTAGAAATGGAGCATGGCAGCAACCCGTTATTACAGATGAAATAGAGGACTATGGCATGAAAAGCTTTATATCTCCTGATGGTAACACACTTTATCTTGGAAATGAGTTCCAAGAGCGAACTGCTTCTGGTTGGTCCGAAAAAATAAGTTTAGGTCCTGAATACGATCAAATTCTTATTATGCGTCTTACTACTTCTAATTTAGGCACCTATGTTTTTGATGAAAGAGATCCAGATGGTATTGGCACTATTCGATATTCTGTAGTAAAAGATGGTATACGTGAAGTACCAAAGCCATTCGGCAAGGAAATAAATACAGGGAAATGGACTGCCCATCCTTTTATTGCCCCTGATGAAACGTATTTGATCTGGGATAGTGAGCGAGAAGGTGGTTACGGAAACTCAGATTTGTATATAAGTTTCCGTAAGGAGGATGGATCTTGGGGCCCTGCAATTAATATGGGGCCAGAAATAAATACGGAATATGAAGATAATCGTGGTATGGTCTCACATGATGGAAAATATTTCTTTTTCAACAGAATACATCATGGCGAAACTTTTGAAGAATCTGAAGTTAATATATTTTGGGTAGATGTCCAGATTATTGAGAAACTCAGAAAGAATTCAAAATAGTTATTATACAAATGCCTATCACTAACACAGTGTATAAGTAATAGCGGTTTAAATGATAAAATAAAAGTATAAACATAAAACCAAAGGTCAGTGCAAAACTGAAAAGTTAGTGAGTAGAAATCCGCTACTACTCATACACGAGACCGTTGTGTGTCATTATGACCCGTCCTGAAAGAAGCTATGAAAGAGATATCTAAATTTTAAGAATAAATTCCTGTGATATTTTGCTTTTCACTCATTTCTCAATCTGCACTCTTTTTTTTGCTACAATAAAATAACTTGATGCACCTTTATATATCTTTTCGGTATCAATAGTCTGAAAGTTACCATTTGCAATTAAATCATCTATATCTGAACTTTTAACCCTTCTAATAGGAACTGGAATTATTCCAATTTTGCACATTATCTGAACTAGTCGAATTTGCAAGCTAACTAGAAAGGACATTTTATCTCTTAAGCACGGAGTAATAGATATAAACAACCCATCAGGTTTTAATAATTCATTTACTCTTTGCACTGCATTCTCGGGATTAGGAATAGTGTGCAACATATTAAAAGCAAGAATCCTATCAAAAGATTCTTTTTTTAGCTTTTCATCAAAAATATCTCCTTCAACGAATGTTATATTTTCAATATTATTATCAACTGCCTTTCCATTCGAAATTTCAATCATTTTTGATGATATATCAATGGCATAAATTTCTTTAACATAGTTGGCTATTTCACAAGCTGTTGTGCCTGTTCCACATCCATAATCCAATACAACATTAGTAGTTTCGAGATACTCTTTAGTGTATTCTCTTGACTTGCGGTGGATGTATTCAAAACGCTCCTCTGTATTATCATAGTTTTTTGAAGCATTATCCCAGAATTTTTTCAACTTACTCATTTTAACATTTTTTTTCAAGTGTTATGATTAACTCCTCAGAATTTATACTGGTTTTAAAGACATGTATATACATATATTGTCATTCTATTTTTTTTTGAATTTGTCTTTTGACAAGTCATAAGTAAATACTTCATCCAAAGTGACTTTAAAAACATTTGAGATTCTAAAGGCTAATTCGAGAGAAGGAGAATATTTCCCACTTTCTATAGCTGCCACAGTTTGTCTTGTAACTCCAATTTCGTCAGCCAATTGCTTTTGCGTCATTTCGTCCTTGAAAAACCGTAAAGTCCTTATCTTGTTTTGAATATGGTCTTTTTTCATCTTAAAATCCTTTATTGTAGAAATAGATTTTCCAAACATCACTCATTATTGATGACACAAACCCAAAACTCAAAATGGTTATAAACATATACTGAACTGAATAACCCATAGAAACAAGAATCATTGAAGCCATAAATCCAAACATTGTAATCCAATGACTATAACGATCTGATTTCATTTCTATAAGCCTATCGCGCTCATCCATAAACCCTAAATCTTCTTCATCCATATTTCTATTTTTTACTTTTTTGAAAATTGCAAATAAAATGAACAAGATGATTTTTGCAACCACCATTAACACTGTCAATTTTAATATAAAAACACTCCAAAATTTAATATCCAAAACCTTCGGAAGATTACTATCTACTTGAATTCCAAAAATATAAAATAGATAGCCTCCCGTTAATAAAATGGTTGTAGCGAAATTAAAAACTGTCTTTTGTACTTGTATTGTCATAATCTATTCTTTTTTACTTATGCTAAGTAATTTTAACGCAAAGTTAATTATTCTTAACATAATGTAAAATATTATTAACACTTAAAATGAAATTAGATAATAACTATTATTTAGGTAAAACATCTAACAAATTCAATATTGAATATGGTACAATCTGTTTGGTTAATTACAACAAACCTGTGTCTGAAAAATGGCATTACCATGAAAATTTTCATCTATCGTTAATTCTTCAGGGGGAAATTTAGAATCTAGAAAACAAGTATCAACTGGAAAAGTACTGTTTTATAATGAAGGAGAGTTACATTGTAATAAGCACACTTTATTCCCATCAAAAAATCTTAATATAGAATTGAGTAATGATTTTTTTAAAAACAATGATATATACTTAGATTGTAACAAATTATCAAATAAAACTCCTTTTTCTTCTTATTTTAAATTAATAAATATATATCATGAATTGAGTATAAATGATTTGCATACTTCCAATTCAATTTGCAATATTTCATATACACTATTTACATATGAAGAAGTAAAGAACAAACCAAATTGGTTAGGAAAATTAATAGAGATTATTGAAGATCGCTGGAACGAATTTATCCCTTTTCAAGAATTAGCTTCTACTCTTAATGTTCATCCAGTAACTATTTCAAAATATTTTAGAAGATACCAACATGGTACGATTGGAGATTTTATGAGAATAGTAAAGCTAAAAAGAGCATTTACGTTTTTATTAAACTCGGAAGATTCAATTACGGAAATAGCCTATAATTGTGGTTTTTCAGATCAAAGTCATATGACTAAGGTATTTAAAGCTTATGTTGGTTTTACCCCAAAAGGAATTAGGTTAATTTCATAATATATTCTGGCTAATATCATACTATTTTTTAAACCCACTATATTATAGTTTTGCCATAGTAAAAATATGAATATTAAAAAAATCATCAATCAAAAATGAAATCAAAACTAATTATTATGTTAATCCTTTTCGGAATTAACATAAATGCTCAAGAACTTGAAAAAAAAAGTATCAAGGAAATAATTAACATAATCCCTGAATTAATTACATCAAACTATGTAAACAAAGGAAAAGGAAAGCAAATTGCATTACAATTTCAGACAGAAATCAATTCTGGTAAATATTTTAAAATTAAACATCCAGACACCTTAGCAAGTCTACTTACAAAAGATTTAAAAAGAATAAGTAAAGATGGACATATGTATGTTAATCATTTAGCGAAAACTTCTAAAAAAACAACTAAAATAACTGATTGGGAAGCAGAAGAAAAAGCCCTTGAAATAAAACTCAACTTTGGTTTTACAGCAATTCAAATTTTAGAAAACAATACAGGTTATATAAAAATAGTAGAATTTATGCACCCAAAACGTTCTATGCAAACTGCAGTTGCTGCTATGAAAATAGTTGAGAACACAGATAATTTAATCATTGATATTCGTGACAATGGTGGAGGTTATTCTGGTATATTAGAATATATAATGAATCATTATTTTGATGGTCCACCAACATTACTTTCTACGACTTACTTTTCTGATCCAAAAATGACACCATATACCAATTACACATCAGATTTGGTCTATGGAAAATTAAGAATTGGAAAACCATTGTATATCTTAATAAATGGTAATACAGGCTCTGCTTCAGAATATTTCGCATATACCTTACAAGCTTTTGGGAAAGCTATAATTATTGGTGAAAAATCAGCAGGTTCTGCACATAATAATGAATACTTTTCGTTAACAGATAATTTCAGAATTTCTATTTCAACGGCAATGCCAATAAATGAGATAACAAAAACAAATTGGGAACAGAAAGGAGTTATACCAGATGTAATTGTTACGAGTGAGAATGCTAAGAAAAAAGCTATAGAAATGATACTAAGTGAAAAATAACTATTGCCAACAATGTGTATAGTGCATAAGGGTTTCAGAGGTTTTCGAGCGGTATTACCCGCATCAATTTTGGGTGGTAACTCGAAAGGTTTGAATCTCGCAATCCCTTACGACACCATACACCAGCCGTTAGGCACAATACAAAAAAAATCCAGAAATGATTGAACAACCTACCAAAGCGAAAAAACGGATTGATTTATTAGATATTTATCGAGGGTTTGCCATTCTAGGAATATTTGTAGTAAATATTGTCATAATGAATTCAACCTTCCTTAATCAGGATGAATTTGCTAAACAATGGACTTCCAATATTGACCAAATTACAGAGAAAGTACTTCAGCTATTTTTTTACACCAAATTCTTTCCAATATTCTCATTGCTATTCGGGTTGGGCATTTCAATGCAAGTCTTAAAAATGTTCGATGAAAACAAACTCTCATTCTCATTTTTTACAAGACGAATGCTGATTTTATTTGTTTTTGGAGTTCTACATATTGTTTTTATTTGGTCTGGCGATGTCTTAAATTTATATGCGATAATTGGATTATTTACAACTTTTATGATTAAAAGGTCGAATAGATTAATTCTCGCACTTTCTGCACTTTTTCTTTTTTCCCCATTTTATGACCAAATTTTGGAATTCGTGTTCAGCCAATTTAATTTTAAACCGGAACTATATCTAAATGATTATACTGGTGAAATAGTAAACCAAACAATTAGAAATGGAAGTTATTTACAAGGCGTAAAATTAAGGCTGTTGGAATACCTATCTAACATTCCTATGCTTTTCGGATTTTTAGCACCAATCGCAATTTCGATGTTTTTATTAGGGCTTTATCTTGGCAAAAACAAAATTTACAAATCATTAGACAGTTTTATAGACCGCATAAAAAAGCCAATATTGGCAATTGCAATAATAACTAATCTTTACAGAATATTGTTTCTATTTGTATTAGTAGAAAATGAGATTTTTAAAATAGAGAGCTATAGAGAGATTTTGATTAAAATAATGGTGCTTTCTGATGTTGCAATGGGTTTATTTTATCTTTGGGCGATTGGCTGGCTTTATTACAAAACTAAATGGAATAAAATTTTATTGCCTTTAAAATATGTTGGACGAATGGCATTGACAAATTATATAATGCAAAGTTTTATCGGTTTGATTTTATTTTCATCAATCGGTTTTAAACTTTACGAAACTTTAAGTCCGTCAAAAACATTTTTGACAGCGATTTTGGTGTTTGTCTTTCAAATTATATTTAGCAAAATTTGGCTAAAATATTTTAGATTTGGACCATTGGAATGGATTTGGCGTTGTTTGACATATAGAAAATTATTGTCAATTAAGGTAAAAAGCACTGTACCTAACAAAGAACTGAGGCGAAAAACATGTAAATTCTAATTATTTTTCACCAAAACACTTCTAAAATTAGCATCGTATGGAATTTGGTTTTTAACTATTGAGAAAGCTTGTTTTAATAGTTTATTACACACTGCTATTAATGCTAGCTTTTTACTCTTGCCTTTGGTTACTATTCTATCAAAAAGTGCTTTACAAGCTGTATTATATTTACAGGCATTAAAACTACATAAGAATAGTAAATTTCGTAATTTAGTATTACCTATTTTGCTTATTCTTGATCGCCCTTTTACAATGCTTCCAGATTGCCTAATTACTGGTGTTATGCCTGCATAACTACACAACTCTTTTGAACTTTCAAAACGATTAAAACCATCGGTAAAAACTAATAACATTAAAGCTGTTTTATCTCCAATACCTGGTATTGTTTTTAACAATGTTAGTGATTTTTGATATTCTGATTTAACATTCTTTAGCAATTTACCTTCTAGTACTTTGATCTCTTTTCTCAAGTGCTTTAACTGCCTGTTTAAAGAACCTATTACTGCTTTTGAAGGAATACCTAAAACCTGCTCTCCATGAATTTTATTTTTTAACTGAGTACCTTGTTTAGTGTAAACACTAAGTAATCGAGATAGTTGTAAGCTTTCCTGTTGTGTTTTAGATTGTCCAAACCACAGATCTGGATCACAATCTTTAGCATAGTTGAGTATCATTTTTGAATCACTCTTATCTGTCTTTATTTTTGATAAGTGCATCTGGATATAACGCTTAATCTTTAAAGGATTTACCACGCAAACTCCTTTTCCGTTTTCTAATAAAAAATATGCTAAACGTACATGATAATAACCTGTGGCTTCTAGTACGCAAATGGAAGTATCATCTAATAACTTTAATAGCTTCTTAAAGCCAGATATACTATTGTTAAATTGATAATACTCATAATTATCATCACAAACATCAAAGACATCTTTACTTATGTCTATTCCAAAATATTTTTATCTTTATTCATAACAAAAAAAGGATTATAAAGAGCCTATCTACTGTGAATTCAACAACTTAAAATCGAAGTCTTAAGCTTCATAGAACTGAACGAATTTAACGTAGAAAAGAGAAGGGATTATCAATGTTGACGAAATCTAGGTTTCTGCGTGTATAATAACCTTAATCTTCTCTTTGGTTCTTTATGATTAATATCTAATTTAATGAAATGCTAACTTAAGCCGTGTATAATTCATTGCTAGGTCACTGCCGACTTACGAAAATTCCGTTGGAATTTTCTATCTGTGATTTGTTTGCTAACTTTAAGGCTTAACCACGCAATGAAATCATACACAAGTCCGTTGTATTTAATTAAACACTCAAAAATGAAAAAAACAATCTTGTTACCTTTTCTGATTTTTTTAATTACTACAAGTTGTAATAAAGAAAAAGACAAACATCTTATTGATGTTGGACCGTTTAGCATAATTGTACCTTCTGACTTTGTATATAAAAAAGGTTTTGGGCTAGATTCGTTTGGCGGAATGATAACGAATGGAAAATCCATTTTTGAATTTGAATTTGGCATGTATGGTTCAACTGGAGAAATAACAAGGGAACAATTCATAAAAAATTATTCAAATAATTTAGATGACGATGGTTTACATCAATTAATGAGACTAATTAATCTAGATTCTTTTAAATATGAAAATGGAAAAATAAACAAGTTGAAAATTAGAAATAAAATAAAAAAACTGTCTCTAAATAAAATGTCGGATAAAGTTAAATTGAGTATTTATGAGAATAAAAAATGTTCATATTACTACTCATTTAAATTTGAAAATAACACTTATAATATTCCATTTTTCAAATATGACAAAAAGAATGATTATTTTAAATATTACAAAATAAAAACAGATACCATAGATAATTCACGTAGGACAATTTCTATTTGGACTAACAAGGAGAATCATAGAAAATCTAGTTTATATATTGTTTCGCTTGACAAAGAAGCTAGAAATGGATTGTCAATTGGAATTTCATCCGCAAGCAAATTAGGCAAAGAACAAATTATAGAAATTTTTAATAGTATTAGATTGAAAAATAACTAAGTACAACACAGTGTATAATTCATTGCTTCTGATTTTCCTATCGGAAAACCTTTCGCGGCTGAACAATGGGCGTCGACTTTTTGCTATCTTAGTGAATTAGCAACGAAACCATACACAGAACGTTGTAAATCATTAGAAAAAATGAATAGAGATATTGAAACCATATTAAATGCTCTAACCGAAACACCTAGACTATTAAAAGAATTGATTTCTGAAATTGACCCTGAACTTTACAAAGAAAAAATTATAAAGGATAAATGGTCGATTCATGAAAACGCAACCCATATAGCAGTTGGAGATATTTACGGATTTCAAAAAAGACTCAAAGATTTTAGAGAAAAGGAAAAACCAATATTTGAACCTTTATCTGGAGATAATTTTGATGAAAACTTTTTCTTAGAATTGGATTTAGAAAAAACTCTGGCAGACTTTTTTGAGATTAGACAACAGACAATTGAATTGGCTAAAGAATTTAAATCAACAGATTGGAATAAACTAGCTGTTCATCCTGAATATAAAACCTATACACCATATATAATGCTCAGACATTTATTAATGCATGATCATAATCATTTATATAAAATTGAAGATATGGGATTTGGAATTGGACACATAAAATAACGAAGCTACAACAACAACTAAAATTAATGTGGGCTTCTGTTCTACTCCAATGTTTTGTCTATATTTACTAAGTCGCTAAATCCTTTTTGATTTAGCTTTTGACAAAAAATTTTAAATCAAACAAAAAGGCTTCAGCTTTGTGCGTTCTCGAAAATCTTAGCGATTTTCTAACCACACAAACCTTAGCCAAACCGTTGTAAGCAATTGTAGATAACACTCAAAAATTTTAATATTGAAATCTGAAAAAACAACATTTGATTCAAATACATTACCAAAATGTAAATTAGAAGAGAAAAAATTTGAATGGGGAGAACCATACACTGTTATGACTCCTATATTTGATTTAGATGTTAAAGAGACGGACTCTAAACTTGAGTATTTTATAGATGTTTATGGTAAAAACAATTTCAAAACTCAGTTACTAAGACTTTATAATAAAATTAATAATTATGAAGAGACCAAAGGAATAATCAATTTCAAATATGAAGAGTTATCAGATGAGAAAAGAGTTACTCTTAAAAAGAAAATAAATGAATATCTGGAAATAACAAAAGACAGAATTTCTCCTTGGGAATTGTATGAACCTTATAATTATACTGAATTGGATTATATTGAAAAACTCTCAAAGGAAATTAACGGGAAAATATATTATGTTGAAAAAGAATAACTGCTTACAACAAGGTATAAAAAACATAGTAATTTTGTGTTTAACCGAAAGTTCTATGAATATTAACAGAGTACGCCAAATATAAAATTTGGCATTTTCAACAAAAAAGATAAAAGCAAAATATTATATTTGGCTTAGTATCAAACCGAAGCGATAGTGCTTATCACCTACCCTACGTTTCTTATACTGAACGTTAGCTTTCATTTACGAAATACTTCAATGAATCTTTTATATGAACAGAATAAAAAATACAATAAAAATTATTGAAAATAATTTGGGAATCAGTCTAAAAGCCTTTCCTCATGCTTCAGGAATTGATCAACAGTATTTCATACATAAAGGAAAGTTGCGTTTTTTAGAGTTTCATGAATTACATTTCGAAAATTTAGATGCTCTAAAACCTGTATTTCAAATAGTAAAAAGACTAATATTTTATGATTGTACATTTAATACGAATACTATTGTTGAAGGTTTTAAACAATTTACAGCTCTTGAACATGTAGTTGTAAATATTACTGAGGACACCAATTTAACAACTGCAGACTCTATTTTAACAGTTCAAGCTTTCTTACAATTAGAAAACCTCAAAGAGTTAGAAATTTTAATTGATTACGAAAAATTACCAGCAAATACTGTAATACTTGATTTTAAAGAACTTAAGAATATTGAAAGATTGAGAATACACTCTTACAATGTTAATAGTGATAAAATGATTGTTTTTAAAGGGGCAGAATATCTTACCAAACTTAAAAAACTAGAATTGGAGTGCGATTGTATGATAGCCGATTTAAATAAATTCAAAAAATTGCAACATCTTTGTACAGAAAGTTTTCATCTTCAAATAACAGATAAATTAAAAACGCTTAAAACTTTAGAAATTTCCGTTCTTAAAGATGATTATTCTATTTATTCTTTAGAACAATTTCCTAATTTAGAGAATTTAAAGATTTCTAGTTGTAATAGTATTCAATTAGGTAAGTTAGAAAAACTTAAGCGTTTAGTTCTTAGTCCTGGTGATGATTTAGAAGACGCTACCCGTTTTGATCAATTACCAAACTTAGAAGAACTAGAACTGCACCTAAGCGATAGTGCTGAAATCAAAAACCTTGACAAACTTACCAATTTAAAGTCGTTAAACTTTGGATATGAAAATGGCGTGCCAAGCAAAATAACCAATATCGATGGATTGAAAAATCTTAAGCAGTTAGAGTATTTAAACCTATACAACAATAATATTTCAGATATTAGTGTTTTGAATGAACTACCCAACTTAAAAGAAGTTAATCTTGGATGTAATGACATAACGGAAGAAGATGCAAAAAAACAACTAAAGAAACCAGTAGTTTTATATTTTTCAGGTTTACCTGTTAGACCAAAAACTAATGTTCCTTGGGGTATTTGGGGTAATATTGATTGAATAAAAACGAAAGGTTTGTGAGTAGAAACCTGCTACTACTCATACACAAAACCGTTAAGCAAGTTGACTAATGAAACACAAGAAGAAAATATCAATCGGAATTGTAATCTTAGTAGTTGGAATTATTTTCTGGCAATTTGGATTTTTTAACCGATTCAATTATTTAACTGCGAAAATTGACATTTGGAGGGATTCAGCTAGAATTGTAACCACTTTACCACCAATGTATCCTTGCGGAGTTCCTTGCATCAGTTTGAGAGAAAATTATGGATTTCACGAATCAAATGTTGGTTGCATTTTTTCTGGGTCAACAATACGTGGAATTGAAGCCTATAACGCTGAAATTGAAAAATATCTAAACGAAAGAAACGGAAAGGGTTGGCGAGAAAAATATCACGCAGAATTGGACTCACTGATTAAAAATAATAGAATAAAATGAAATTAAAAAACAGCATCTTTTTTATTACACTTACTGGAGTTTTAATGCTATCCTGTCAATCCAATAGAATACAACCACTTGAAGAGTCTAAATTTTATACAGACTCTATTTTCAGTGAAAGTTTAGATGAATACCGAAAACATAATGTGTATCTACCAAAAGGATTTGATCGCCAAAAAAAATATCCCATAATGTATGCTACTGATGGAAGTAAATCAATAAAGGAAAGCCCATTCAAATCTGTAATGGATTCACTAATCGAACATAAAATAGTAAAGCCATACATATACATTGCTAGTCATTCCAATAGTAAAGTCGCCGATAGTAGTGGTACATTAGGAAATGGAGATACAATGTACTTAGCATACAGATATTTTGAATATGTAGATCAATACGCTGAAGGTCACAATAGTCCTGAACTTGCGGACAGATTTAAAAATCACATGCACTACTTTAACAATGAATTGATAACATCGGTAGAACATACATTCAATCAAAAAATAACTAAAGAAGATCGATATTTTTATGGTTTTTCAAATGGAGCTGGTTTTGGATTACATTTATTAAATCGTCATCCAGAAACAATTGGAACTTACCTCTGTTTTTCAACATTTGGAGGCAATGTTCAATCAAACACTTGGAAAGAAAACGTCGAGTATCCTAAATTATACTTAGAATATGGAAGTGAAGAACCTTTCTTTCTAAAAGAAGATGCAGATTTTTTAAAAGAAAAATTTGAAAATCTACATTTATTTGCAGAAATCAATGAGTTTCAAGGAGGTCACGACTACAAAATATGGAATGAAAAATTTATTGAAATTACGACTCAACTACTTCAGTATAAGTCCACGAAACATTGAACGAAAACAATTAAAAACACATTATGAAACAACTAGGTCATGTGACCATACTCTTTTTGGTAATACTAACTTTTTCGTGCAATAAAAAATCTGAAACGAACACAAAAGAAAAATCTACAACGGATACTGAAGTCATCATTCCAGATTCTATCCGAAACTTTCAGTATAAAAAAAGTAAAACTTGGATTGTCATAAAAACTACCAATCAAAAACGTGTCGCTGAATTAATTGAACTCGAAAACTATGAACATTCAAACTGGGAAAAAGGATTAAAACTTGCACATTGGGGAATAAACTATGCATATATTTCACCTATCGTCAATGATGAATTTGTCTTCATTGTTGGGAGACGTTGGCCATTCGCTCCGAATTTCAGAAGATTGAAAAATTTATTAACAAAACTGAGTGCTGAATTTGGAGAAGTAAACTATTATTACACTTACTATTCTAAATTTACAACCCTAAACTATGATGACTATGTGTCTTCTTGTGTAGCAAAATATAAAAATGGAAAATTAGTTAGACATATATATTATTTGTCTGAAGATAGAAGTTTTACTGAAGAAGGAGAGAAAACAAAAGCCGAAGAAAAAATTGGGTTAAAAGGGAAAATTTTAGATTATAAATACGACGCAAATTTTACATATTTATATCATAAAAAACCTAAGGAATTTGAACGTAAAATTAAAGACAAATTATATTATGTAAACTCCTATGACGATTCAGCTGATAAAGTTTTTGTCAGTTACTATAAACCATGGGTAAATTCTAATTTTGTATATGAAATCGCAAATGAATGGGATATAAGTCCGCTTACAATCAACAATGGAACTAATTATTCTAAAGGTTTAGGCTTATTAGGTAAACTTCCTGAACGATATCATGAGTAACAAGATTATCTCCATAAAACTCTAAGGTTAACGTATGTTTTCTTATACTGACGCTATCGAAATAAACGGTTCCAACCTGCACATAAATATATTGTTGTAAATCTTATGAAACAATCGCGAAAAAAACCATTCACATTAGCTGCTTGTTTATTTTTAGAAAACGAGATAATGATCGCTAAAAACAATCAATTCGTACGAGAAGAATTTGAAAAGATTCTTAAATTAAAAGAAGAAAAAAAGACCGATTGGGAATTGGTTATACAGCGTCATTTTACCCAAAGACCAGTTGGAAATAAGCCTTATAGTACTAAAGATTTGTCAATTCCTGTTACAGAATTTACTCAGTTACTCTATGATAATGGCTTTTACAAATTTGATACCATTGAAGTAGATGATTACAAAGGAAAGCAATATTTAAAAAAAATGGGGCGCTATAATGGTTTTGGTATAGATGATTTTGCCATTTTTTTTACCATTGAAGACAATCTTGTAAAACATATATGGGTAGATCCATTAGAATTTGAAAAACATAATATCGCTAAAATATGTACCGCTTTAAAAGCAATTGGAGATACGTACCAAATGATGATGGTTGATTGGGCCTTAAAAATATGTGTAGATCTCACAAATGATGATGAAATAGCTGAATATGTAGATATTTATGATGAAGAATAATTTTAAGGTATTTTAAAAACTAGGAACATTAGTACAAATTCTAATCTCGTACTTCAAAAAACCGTACTTTTACCAAAATTCACAGCAAAGCAAAAAAATTGATCCAATTACCTAATATTCCAACAAACAAAGTTGCTATAAAACTAAAACCATCTGCGGAAACCTTAGTTAAAAAAGGACATCCATGGGTTTTTGAAAATAGCATTATCAAACAGAATAAAGAAGGAAAATCTGGAGATATTGCCGTTATATTTGACAATCGAAAAAATAAATTTCTTGCTTGCGGATTTTATGATCCCAACTCTCCTATTCGCATTAAAATTTTACAAGCAAACAAACCTGCAATCATCAATGCCGAATGGTTTGCCAATAAAGTCCAAGAAGCTTACAACAAACGCATTCCGCTTCTTAAAACAGATACTAATAGTTATCGTCTCATTTATGGAGAAAACGACAATTTACCTTCGCTCGTGGCAGATGTATATGATACTGTATTAGTTGTAAAATTATACGCTTCGTTTTGGTTTTATCATCTAAAGGATATCTTACCAGAATTAATCAAAATTAGTAAATCCGAAACAACGGTATTACGACTCAGCCGAAATGTGCAAAAGGAAAAAAATGAATTCGGCTTTATTGACGGACAAATTTTAGATGGAACACTCGAAAATGAAGTCATCATTTTTAAAGAACACGGCGTAAATTTCTCTGCAAACGTAATTCACGGACACAAAACTGGCTATTTTTTAGATCATAGGAATAATAGAAAGAAAGTTGGAGAACTGTCTAAAGGAAAAACAGTTTTAGACGTCTTTTCGTATGCTGGCGGATTTTCAGTTCACGCTTTAGTTGGTGACGCTAAAGAAGTAACGAGTTTAGACATAAGCGCGCCCGCATTAGAAATTGCTAAGAGTAATGCAAAATTGAATGATTTTTCAGGGAAACACCATGTGATAGTTGGTGATGCTTTTGAAGAATTGAACAATCTGGCGAAAGCCAAAAAGAAATTTGACATTGTAGTCATTGATCCGCCATCATTTGCCAAAAGTGCAGCGGAAATAGACAAAGCGTTGGCGAGTTATAAAAAACTCACACAACTCGGACTTAAATTAGTTCAAAAGAAAGGAACTTTAGTACTAGCTTCTTGTAGTTCTAGAGTGACTTCAGAAGATTTTTTCGATTTAGTTGAAGAAACTCTACACAGAAACAACGCAAACTATACCATTCTTGAAAAAACCTTACACGATATTGATCATCCAATTGGTTTTAAAGAAGGTGCGTATTTGAAGTGTGTGTATGTCAAAATAAATTAATTTCTCGGTTAATCACGACCCAAATTTGTTGCTTAAATTCATTCAATCTGACATTTAGCTATCACAAACTATTATTCTAATTTCATATCTTTCAATCAATAACAACTTCCATCATGCATATAGAAATCACTACAAAACCAAACGAAGCAGATGCAAAAGCCATCAGTAAAGGAATTGTTGATTTTAATAATGCAAAAGTTCCTGATTTGGAACCACTCGAAGCAGAAGTGAAATTCTTTGTATTTGCTAGAAATGAACATTCAGAAATTGTTGGAGGTATTCGCGCAACTTGTTTCTGGAATACCTTACACATAGAATTATTATGGCTTTCCGAAGAATGTCGTGGAAAAGGAATTGGCAAACAATTGATGGACAAAGCTGAACATTTTGCCAAAGAACAAAACTGCGAAAAAGTATTTGTAGAAACCACTAGTTGGCAAGCAAAACCATTTTATGAAAAAGTGGGATATACACATATCGCAACTATAAATGACAGACCAAAAGGACATGCTTCACATTATTTGACTAAAGATTTATAGTAGATTGTTAGACTATTATATTTTATTCAGTTTTTAATTTAGAATCGCTTCGCTTTTAGATTATATATGATACGTCTTTGCAAGAAGCATAGCGACGTGGTAATCTGTTTGTTTTGTATTAGTATGTTTTATTTGGATTGTTTTTTAACATAAGATTAGGTTCCTAATAATGCAGGTTCAGTATCTTCATTGAAATAATGTGAGTTCGACATAAAAAGTCTTTATGATAAATACACTAATAGTTGACCATTTGTCAGTTCGAGCGCAGTCGAGAACACTAGAAAAACAGAATCTCGACTGCGCTCGATTAGACACGCTGTATTAGTTCTTAAAATCAAATTGTATATAAAAATAGTTATATCGAACTCATGCTAAATAAACAACTATTTACTATCTTCATTCCATGAAAAAGAATCTCTTACTCTTACTCCTATTCAGTTTTACCTATACTATGGTAGCGCAGACAAACGTTTACAATGGTAATTCAACTTACTACAGTGATTTAATTTGCAATGTAAACGATGGAAAAGTGTATAAAAGAGATTCAAAGTTCAGACTTGATATTTTATACAACGTTAAAGATTCAAAAATTTACAGAGGTAATTTTACTTTTCTAAAAGATATTGTCGCTAACATTCGAGATAACAAAGTCTATAAAGGAAATTCCTTTTTTCAAGGCGATATTCTTTTTAATATTCAAGATAACGTGATTTATAACGGTAATTCTATTTCTTCCTTTGATATTATTGCACGCATTGAAGATGGAAAAGTCTACAAAGAACGATCAAGTTTTCTCGGTGATATTTTGTTTAATTTTGATGGCGAACTTAGCTTAGAAGAATTTGTTGCCGTTTGGTTTGCATACCATCAATAAATAGTAACTTTATTGATACACAACCTTTTAAAAACGCATGAGACTTATTTTTATTCCAGGATTGGGTTATGATGATCGTATTTTTCACAAGCTAGATTTAGCAGATTATGAAATTGAATATTTAAACTGGATTGAACCACTCAAAAACGAGCATATTCACGACTATTCAAATCGTTTATTCGCTACAGCGAAACCTTCTTCCGAAAAAACAATCTTAATTGGACATTCGCTTGGCGGAGTTGTCGCTCAAGAAATTGCATGCGCACATCAAATTGAAAAAATCATTCTCATCTCAAGTGTTACCTCAAGAAAAGAAGTACCATTCTCTTTTAAAGCAGTAAAACCGTTACACATAGATAGATTCTTCACAAAAGAAATCTGTATCAAATCAATTCTATTCTGGGGAAAAAGCCATGGTTTTAATGCAGAAACTACTAAGCTGTTTAAAAGTATGATCAGTAAACAAACAAATACCTATTTACAGTGGGCTTTTAGAGCTTTATCTTCTTGGAAAGAACCTGTACTTCCTTCTGCTACAAAAGTTGTTCGCATTCATGGAACTAATGATAAAACATTACCGTATAAACTCATCAGTAAACCTGATCTTATTATTCAAAATGGAAGTCATATTTGCGTCATAAATAAAGCTGAAACCATTTCAGAGTTCATCAAAAAAGTTATTCATTAATTCATAAAACATTAGCAGTAAAGTCAACTCAAAAATAAGTGATTTTGATGGATGCTACACTCTATCAAAACATAGCATATGCAATCTGATACAACGCTAGCCAAAACAGTTTTATCCACCTCAGAATCAATCACGTATTTCTACCTGTTTTTCGTGAATTTGAATGCTATCAAATGGCAAATACCTAATCTTTTTTTACATTTATAAACCATATCATGTAAAATTAACCTTATCAAACTACTGCCATGAGTAAACCTTTCGATCGTATTATAACTGTAATGTTTGAAAACCAATACAGAAATTATGTCATTCAAAATCCTTTCTTAAAGAAATTAGTTGCCGCTGGAGCAGATATGACCAATTATTTTGGAGCCTTTCATCCTTCTCAAACTAACTATTTAGCCTCTTTTGCTGGTGAAATTTGCGGAGTTACTAATGATACACCGCCTGCTTCTCCACTGATGCAAGAAACCTTAGTAGATATTTTGGAAGCTAAAAAAGTAAGTTGGAAAGCATATATGGAAGCGTATCCTAATGAAGCTTGGAATCCTGCTTGGACGAATCCAGATTATGATACTAGCAAACAACCAATTGCACAATTTCCTCCAGCTAACGACAATAAAAATCTTTCCCGATATTATAGAAAACATAATGCATTTGCATCGTTTCATAATGTCCAAAAAGATAAAAATAGATGGGAGAAAATTGTAAGTGATATTGAATTCTGGCAAGATGTTGCCAATAATGATTTACCAGAATATAGTTGGTTTACACCAGATATTTGGAACGACGGACATTATTTATACAACACACACATAGACACCAATCCACGTACACAATTGGTACCTCAACTATCTGCTTGGCTAGAACATGTATTTTTGGGAGAGATAGATGCTTCCAATTTACAAGGTGCTGAAGCAACTGGATTAAAAAATGTTGGATTGAATCTAGATGTGGATTTACTACTCACCGATCCACAAAAAGCTTGGGAACAGTCAAACATACCAAAAGGAACATTATTAGTTGTTACCTTTGATGAAGCTGATTATGACGCCGATGGTTATGACACAAATTACGATGGACCAAACCAAATATATACAGTATTACTTGGCGATATGATCAAACCTGGAACCGTCGTAGATACACCATACAATCACTATAACCTAATTAGAACTGTTCAAGAAAATTTTAGCCTAAATTCCTTAAAAAAGAACGATTATGGAGCTAATTTTTTTCGTTTTCTTTGGAATGAATCCTTTGCGTGGAATGAAGCAGTAGATACAAAAATTAGTAGTGGTAACGAGTTGGCAGTAACAAATGGTACCGAAGGAACTCATATGGTTTTCTCTAATAGTGACGGAGAATTATTCAGTAGTATATTCAATTCGTCAGGATGGAGTAAACCTGAGAAACTCAATACAATCACACAAGGAAAAATTGCCTTAGCTTCCATTGAAGATGAAACTATTTTAGTGAATATTGGTGCTGGCGGAGAACTTATGTTGACAAGTTATGATGCTACAGAAAAAAAATGGTCGCACACAATTCCTTTAGGTCAAAAAACAACAGGAAGTATTGCTATGACGAGTTATTTAGATATGGCTACTTCAGAAAATAAACTAATGCTATGTTGGGTTACTGAAAATGGATTTATTCAATCTTTAGAAGGAACGAAAACTGCTGGTTTTGAAGGAAAAGTAATTCCGGTAAATCAACTAACTGATGGCGATATGACCATCAGTCAATTAGGCGCTTCATTATTTTTGGTTTACAAAGAAAGAAATACGCGTAAAATGCGCATTACATCATACAACACAGGACCATTTAATGCGTTTGAAGCACATGATTTTCAAGACAATCCAGCTCCGCAAAACAATACAACGCTTCACCAATGGTCAGTAACAGATTTCTCTGTTGGTCACTTCTCTAAAAAAATGGCTGCTCTAGCTGATGAATATCAAAACTTAGGTCATATGGCAATGGCGACAGTTTCTGGGGAAATGCATTTAGTGCATAGAGGCGGTTATCAAGATTTGCCAAACGTATACACAGAAATATTTGGACTCACAGGAATTTACTCAGCAGAAAGTCAACTTAGTAATGGCTACGGAACTTTAGATCAAGCTGGTTGGACAGTAGAACAAGAAATGACTGATGTTACTATCAATGTAAACGGTCCAGTTGCCATGAGTGCTGATGCTACAAAGCTAACCTTAGTTTGGCTAGATGCTGGCACAAACACAATTCAGTATAAAGAAGGAAAGTACTCTAAAAACAAATAAGAAACTCAAATAGAACCTGTAAAAGCATCATCGAGACACTACAAAACAAACCGTTTAGTAGTTTCTTGATGATGCTTCATTTATTTATGGTAACTAAGCTTTTATCACTTTTTTAGTCAATATACCTTTAGATGTTTGGATCTTTAGAAAATAAACTCCTTTACTTTTTATGGAAGAAAGATCTAATTGTAACTGTTTTGAAGAAAAATCTCCTTGCAATAACTGTCGTCCTTGAATAGAGAAAATACTCCAGATTCCTTGTTCTTTTGTATCTAATTCTAGAGATAATACATCTGTAAAAGGGTTTGGATATAACTTTACTTGAACAGCAAAACGTTCATTTACAGATAAACTAGGATTTTCAAACACCTGAACTTTTCCTTGTCCTGTATCGTACGGAAATGCTAATGCTAACCTTCCTGTTTCTGAAAATTCCATAAATGGATGATACAATCCATAGAACGAGGCATACCAAGGTGTTATATTACTTCCAAAAACAATAGGACTGTTTACCAAGACCCAAGTATCATTTACAAGTCGATACACTTTTACGCTATAACTTCCATCTGAATCAGTTCCGGAAGCTCCAATAGAAAGTACATTTCCAGCGCGATTTAAAGCTACTGCGCGCCCAACCTCATGATCAACAGTTTCTCCATAAATTGTATTTCCTATTTGTGACCAATTTCCATCAGTCGAATTGCGCTCATATACTTCTACTTTTCCTGCATTACTCATTGTAATATCATCGCCTAATGTACCAACAGCTATTCGATCTCCAAGTGCGTTAAAGCTAATTCCTGATCCGTAATTATCTCCAAAATTAGGTGGATTATTAGCTTCTAAAGCTGTACTTCCAATAGAAACCCAAGTATTAGTTTGCCATTCGTAAGCTCTTACAGTTCCAAATTCATGCGCTGTTGGAATTGAATTTCCTCCTAAAATTGTTGGTGCTGCAGGTACTCCAAAGGCTATTTTTGAACCATCTGCACTCATCGTCATTGTAACGCCTCTATTCCCCGAGGTATTAAATCCTATCAAAAACGGACTTCCCATCAACGTCCATTCATTACTGATAAGTTCGTAAACTTCTACGAAACCTGAATCGTAAACATCTAAATTACCTACTTCGGCGGCAACCACCATAATTCTATTTCCATCATCGTTAATCTTTGCGTCACTTCTGTAGTTTTCAAGTATCAAATTTGGAAAATCTCCGCAAATATGCGCGTTTCCTAATTGTTCCCAATCGGTTCCATTAAAACTATATGTTAAAAAACATGAGCCGTAAGAATCTGTATTTCCTTTGACATCAGAAATAACTAGGCGATCACCATCGTAATCTAAATCTAATGGACTATTTCCTCCTATGAATAAAGGACCTATTGGATTTCCTACGAGTTGCCATGTAGTGCCCTGAAATTCATAAACATTTACATATCCGTTATTAGCAGTATCAGTTGTTGCAATTCGCATTCCATCTCCACTGACAGAAACGGAATTCCCAAATTGCAATCTAGTACCTGTAAGCGTCTGCCCTACTTGATTCCATTGTGAAAAAGCAGCAGTAAGATTAAAAAATAAGATGCTATAAAAAAGTAGTTTTTTCTTCATTTACAGTGATGATAAGTTTTCTTGTATTTTTAAAGATGCTATTATTTTTGAAAAGAGTTTTAGTATCAATTCATCTCAAATATAAGTGTTAACAACTTAATTTAAAGCACACAGAACCCTAATTCTATATATATTTTATGCTTTTAGGGCGATAAAATCAAGATATAAACGTATATGCCCAATACAATAACAACACTTGTATTGGAAGGCGAATCAATGTTGGAATGACAAACTTTCCTCTACGTTTTGCTTTTTGAAAATGATATACATTCGCAGGAAAAACAAGTATCAATAAGATCATTATTCCAATAGCGGAATATGTACGTGTCGTTTCAAACAATAAGCAAATACCAAATATAATTTCTACAATACCAACGACAACATTCACAATTTCAGGTTTCGGAACCCACTTTGGCGTAATGCTCAAAAAGATTTTCGGCTTCCAAAAATGACAAATCCCAGCAAAAATATAAATGCCAGCCATTGTATATAATGAAATCAATTGTATTGTAGACATGAGTTAAAGTTAGTCAATTATTGATACTATAATATAGCATGTTCCTTTTTCTAACTCAAGATATATTCCCTAAAAGAAACATTGTACTTACTCAATACGAAACGCTAAAATTTGTTTTTCAATATTAAAATAGTAGTTTAGAAGACTCCATTAACCATCTAAAACAGTATCACATGAAAAAAATAGGTCTTCTTTTACTGATTCTTACATTTATTACTGCTTGTGGCTCAAAAAAATCTGCAACAACAAAAACAGCTTCCATAAAGAAAGCAAAAAATAAGAACTATAAGCATAAATTAAAGGATGCATATACTTTTTTAATTACAGAAATTGCTACCGATAAAACCTATGGTTATACACCTGAAAATGCTGTAGAAGTTGGTGGTGCTAGCGACCGAGAAGGTCCAGCCAACGAACGTCGTTACTTAAATGCACTTTCTGGTCCAAATGGTGAAGAAGTATCATATTTCCGTGCAGGAAGTTGTTGTGCTGTTCCAAGTGAAAATGCAATGTTTGGCGATCATGTATTGCTAGATAATTACCGTGTTACTTGGGAAGGTTCAAAAGATACCGTTTCTATCTATATTAATATGTATGATTCTAGCAAGCTTAAAGCGCCTGTAGGTTTTAAATTAAGATAGATACATGACCAAACACCGCCATTTTATCATACACAAACCTTTTGGGTATCTTTCACAATTTGTAAACAATCAAAGCAAACGAAAAAACAAAAAACTTTTAGGAGAACTTCATGATTTCCCTGAAGGTATTATGGCAATTGGTCGTTTAGATGAAACTTCAGAAGGTTTACTGTTTTTAACAACAGACGGAATGGTGAGCGAGCAAGTTCGCAGTAAAAAAGTAGCCAAAGAATATTATGTACAAGTAGACGGTAATATTACCCAAGAAGCCATTGATGTATTAAAAGCTGGCGTTGAAATTGGTGTGCATGGAAAAAAATATCAAACTCTGCCTTGCGAAGCTCACATATTAAATCCTGCGCCAACATTTAAAGCGCGTACAAAAAAACTCCGTGATTCGCGTCATGGACCCACAAGTTGGTTATCAATTACCATTCATGAAGGAAAGTTTCGTCAAGTACGAAAAATGACTGCAAAAGTTGGGTTTCCTACCTTACGATTAATGCGAATTCGAATTGGAACTATTCTTTTAAACGATTTACCTTCTGGAGGAATTATCGAGGTTGATTCTTTTGATATTTCTTGATGTACAAAACAAAAAGCAAGTCGTATTTGAACCAACAACTTCTACTCTTTTTGTTAAAAAATGATACAGTTACAAAGCTTCTTTCCAAAATTGTGTAACTTTCAGTCAACTAATCAATCAACCACATATGAAAAAATTACTACAATTGCTGGTAATTATGATTCCGCTTGCCCTTTTGTCTCAGCCAAATACGGAAGTTTTTTTATTTGATTTATCTACAGAAAACAATCAAATACAAATTACAAACGGAAAGAATATTTCTAATAATAAAGGCTATGACAATCAACCTTCCTTCGCTTCAGAAAACACCATGTTGTATGCAGCCACTAGAAATGGACAAACCGATATTTTAGAATACGATGTCAAAACTGGTGCTAAAAAGTGGTTGACAGACACCAAACAAGGAAGTGAATATTCGCCCACACAAATTCCAAAAAGTAAATATATTTCTGCTATTCGACTAGATACAACTGGCTTGCAATACTTGTATCGCTATCACAAAGGAAAAAGTAAAGCCATGCTCAAAGATTTAGTGATTGGTTATCATGTATGGAATTCTCGAAATGTTTTGATTTCTTTTGTTTTGGGCAAACCACATCGCTTGGTTTTATCAAACTTTAAAAAGAATACACATATTACTGTCGATACCAATATTGGTCGATCGTTACACAACATTCCCAACTCAAATTTGGTGAGTTATATTAAAAAGAAAAAGGATGAATGGGAAATTCGCTCTTTAGATCCAAAAACTGGAGAAACCAAAAGAATTACAACTACAGTTCCTAATATAGAAGACATGTGTTGGCTATCTAACGGAACTATTTTGATGGCAAAAGGAAAAGCATTGTATACTATTGATCCGAAAAAAGATACGGATTGGAAAATCATCAAACTATTCGATCAAGAAAAACTAGACAATATTACACGTATTACTACCAACAAATCCAATACTAAAATTGCTATTGTTGCAGAAATAGAGACTGCTCTTGAACCTACTTTGGAAAACATTCGCTGGATAGCTGGCAATTGGAAAGGAGAAGCTTTTGGCGGAATTACCGAAGAAAATTGGAGTGAACCTTCTGGCGATTCTATGATGGCTACTTTTAAGCTAATTGTTGATGGAAAAGTTAGGTTTTATGAAATAGAAACCATTTCGGAAGTAAACAATAGTCTGATCTTACGTCTAAAACACTTTAATAATGACTTAAAAGGCTGGGAAACCAAAGATGAAACTGTCGATTTCCCTCTGATCAGAGTCACTAAAAACAAAGCTATCTTTGAAGGAATGACTTTTGAATCAATTGATGAAAATAATATGGTCGTATTTGTTGCAATAAAGCAAAAAGACGGCAATACATCCATTGTTCCGTTTTACTATACCAAAAATTAATCAACCAACTCTATATAAATAGATTCTATACATATGAAAAAAATCATTACTTCCATCCTACTCTTTTCTGTGACATTTATGATGTCTCAAACAGATCAACGTTTGTATGACATCATCGATGCTGTTTCCGCTGATCGTATTGAACATGATATAAGAACTCTAGCCAATTTCGGAACGCGAAATACTTTTAGTGACACTGTTTCTGAAACTCGCGGAATTGGAGCTGCAAGACGTTGGATAAAGAAAGAATTTGATCAAATTTCAAGTAATTGTGATAATTGCCTGAATGTATTTTACCAGAAAGATTTCGTTACTAAAGAAGGAAATCGTCGTGTCCCAAAAGATGCATGGGTTGTAAATGTAATTGCAGTTCAAAAAGGAACAAAATACCCAAATCGTTATATCATTATGAGTGGCGATATTGATTCGCGTGCAAGCGATACTATGGATTTTACTACAGATGCACCTGGTGCAAATGATAATGCTTCTGGAATGGCTGGAGCGATAGAAGCTGCTCGTGTATTGTCAAAATATAAATTTGAAAATAGTATTGTTTATGTAGGTCTTTCTGGTGAAGAACAAGGACTTTTTGGCGGACAGGGATTAGCAAAATATGCAAAAGAAAAAGGTTGGGATATTATCGGTGTTTTAAATAATGACATGATTGGAAATATTGAAGGTGTAGATGGTGTGATTGACAATCGTTCTTTTCGAATTTTCTCTGAACCAGTTCCTGCAAACGAAACAGAACGTCAGCGTAGAGCACGTCGTTTTTATGGTGGTGAAGTTGATGGAATTTCAAGACAGTTAGCAAGATATGTACACAAACAAGTAAAAACATATATGCCAGAAATGAATCCGATGATGATTTATCGTTTGGATAGATTTGGTCGTGGCGGACATCACAGACCTTTTAACGATTTAGGTTTTGCTGGAATCAGAATTATGGAAGCGCATGAAAATTACAACCGTCAGCATCAAGATATTCGTGAAGAAAACGGTATCAAATACGGTGATGTGATTGAAGGTGTTAATTTCCCGTATGCAAAAAAATTAACGGCAGTAAATGCTATAAATTTAGCGAGTTTAGCATGGTCGCCACTTCCTCCAAAAGAAGTTGAAATTGGCGGCATCGTTCAACCAAGTGTAAAGTTTCGTTGGAAAAAATCTGACGACAGTAATGTAATCGGTTATAAAATATATTGGAGAGATACGACTGCTCCACAATGGCAATATTCTCGTTTTGTTGGAGATGTCACTGAGTTTACATTAGACGGAATTGTAATTGATAATTATTACTTCGGAATTGCTACTGTTGGAAAAAATGGACATGAAAGTTTAATCGTTTTCCCAGCAAAAACATTTAGATAAAATCTAATGAGAAAACTTCAAAAAATAGCGATCGGATTGCTTTGTTTTTATTGTTTCATTTCATGCACGCAAGAAAGAGTCAATAAGAATGAAGTATTGGTATTAGGAACAATTCATAGCGGTCATTTGACTAAAGAAGAGTATTCTATTGAAAAATTAACCAAACTTATTCAGGAAATACAACCTGATATTATCCTTACGGAAATTCCGCCTGATCGTTTTGAAACTGCTGTCGCTGGATTTAAAAAAGATGACAGTATTTCTGAACCAAGAGTGATGCGCTTTCCTGAATATACTGATGTCATATTTCCATTATCTAAAACAATGGATTTTGAAATCATTCCTACAGCTGGTTGGACACGACCAATGGCTATGGAACGACAACAAAAGCTACGCGCTATCCGTAAAGATTCTACACGCATTGAAGATTGGCAACAATATATGAACGCAGGAAGAATTACAGATTCATTGATGACAGCTATTGGCAAAGAACACGATCCGTTTTTTATTCATACCAATACTTATGACAGTATTTACAACATCAGTTTAGATGTATATAATAAACTATTTAATGTAGAATTAGGTTTAGGTGGTTGGGACAATATCAATATTGCACATTATTGGAACATTGAAAAAGCACTTGAAAAACATCGATATCAAAACAAGCGAATTTTAATAACTTATGGCGCTGGACATAAAGGCTGGTTTTTAAAAGAACTTCGTAAAAGAGATGATATTAAGTTACTAGAAATGAAACCATTTTTAGATAAAATTCAATAGCATGAAAGCACGAGAAGAACTCTATTTTAAGAATGACCTAGAATGGCGTGCATGGTTAGAAAAAAACTATGATACTTCTACTGGCATTTACCTCATCTTTTATAAAGTAAGTTCTAAAAAAGAAAGCATGCGCTGGGAAGAAGCTGTAAAAGTTGCGCTTTGCTTTGGTTGGATAGATAGCACCGTAAAAAGGCTTGATGATGAACGTAGACGACAGTATTTTTGTCCACGCAAGCCTAAAAGTGTATGGAGTAAGCTCAACAAAACTTATATTGTAGAATTGATTACTTCTGGAAAAATGCACGATAGCGGTTCACAGAAAATGATTGCTGCTATAAAAGACGGTTCATGGACAACTCTGGATGATGTAGAAAATCTAGTTATTCCCCAAAATTTGCAAGAAGCATTTGACAACCATCCAAAAGCTTTTGAAAATTACCAGAATTTTAGTCCGTCATACAAAAAAGGATATTTATATTGGCTGAATCAAGCCAAACGAGAAGCGACAAAAGAAAAACGTATTAAAGAGATTATTCGCTTGTGTGAAGCAAATATTAAAAGTAGAGATACTTGGTAATTTATTCTACATGAAAATTTATATTTTATTAATTTTAAGCTTATTAAGCATACAATCATATGCTCAAATTTCTGAAGATTGTATCATTACACCAACAATACAAAGTACTCATGGCTGTAAGGTTCAATGTAAACAATTGAAAAAAAGCGAAGTCAAAAAGTATAAATACTACTGTACAGAAACTACCTCTTTTAATAATTCAAAATATGTAAATATTGATGATGACGCTACTTTTGAAAAAGAAGTATACAAACTACACAAAGAAAATTTCGCAAAAATACCAACTGGATTTGTATTTACAGATCGTGATGGAAAACGTCATACAATTCAAAAAGTAAATTTAGGAACCGATTCAAAACAATATCAAGACTATAACATTATGGCAAGCGTTGGTCAGTATTTAATTATTGAACAAACTGCTTATGAAGACCAACAGTATTTAGTGATCAATATGCACACATATACTTCATATACATTGTCTGGAAAACCTATTTTTATAAATGAAAATATGATGTATAGTTATGGTTTTGAAACAATTACCATTGTAGACTTTGAACTTAATACTGATGTCACAATTACATTCAACAGTCCAATTATCAATAGTAGTTATAGCGTCAATTCTTCAATGGGCATACTGTTTGAATTAGACAACAGCAAATGTGACACAAAGCAGTTCTTTGCTATTACGAACTTGTAACTACAATTCTTCTTCTACTCCAAGTAATGTACAATAAAAGTATTGTCTAGTTCTTTTTTACTAATTCCGTAACCGTTTCCTCGTTGAAGTTCAAATTTTAATCCGCGTATTTTTTTATTCAATTGATTTTTGAGTTCATACGCTTCTTTCTTGCTTTTATCACTGTAATAGAAAATTGTTGGTGTATTTGCGAAAAAACTTGGTTTCTTCTTCCAATCTGGATATACTTTTAAGTTGTAACTCAAGCTTTTAATATACTGCGTAAGCTGTTTTTTATTCTTTACATTAGGTTTGTAACAATAAAAACGAATATTATATTTCTTATGATCGTTTGTCGCTTTATACTTGGAAAGATCACTTTTGGTAATGCTTTTAGTAACTGAAGTTGTGGCTTCATAACCAATTTCAATAACACTATTCTTCCATTCATAACCATTTGTTGCCGTAAACGGTTTTATATTTTTAATATCTACACCAATAGAAAGCAAACCTTCTACTAAATCTGATAATTCATCCTTATCTACATTTTTACTATAATAAATAGTGTTCACTTTAGTTCGTCCGTCATCATTAGTAACATTTTTCAAGTTCAAGGTAAAACTTGGATCTTTCATCGATTGAATTAAAAGCTTAATTTTTGGACTATCTGCCTTTCGCTTATAATAACGAACAATTGTATTATCACTTACATTATTCGTGATTCTGTTCAATTTATCTTGCGCCAAGTTCACATTTTGAAGTACAACATCTCTGGCTTCTCTTGGTTTATCTTCATCATTTAAATCCTTTTCAATACGCGCCAATTCTTTTCGAAGTGTTTCTACCAACCGCGTAATAGAATCCGTTTGTAACGAATCTTTTTGTTTGAGTCGTTCATTTTCAATAAACTGCATTTCATACTTTGCAATTAACTCCATATTCGCCTTATTCTTCTTGTTTTGCGTGTAAATAATTATGGAAGCTATCACTGCAATCATGATCAAAATGACAATCAAAATAATATAATTATAACGCTTGTCTTTTTTACGAACCTCAGCAATTGTTTCTTCTATGGATTTATATGATTTTTTCATCTTACGTGTACTTCTTTTTTAAACGATAATCAATCGCATGAATTCTTCATTTAACTCTTTACGCTCATTATCTGAAAGTTGTGATAATGCGTTTAGTAGGCGTTTACGTTTCAACTCAAATACCTTTATTAAGGTGATTCTATTCTTCTTCTTCTGAATTTCTAAAAATGGATAACTACTAAAAGCACCTGGAATTAATCCTAATAATGAAGAAGCAATGTCTTGATCGTTACTAATAAATAAAAACACTGCCAGACCTATACTTAACGTGATAGCAACATAAATTAATCGGTAATGAAAATTCACGCTTTTTTTATAACCATTCTTGGCAACTTCAATCTCTTCTTCAGAAACAATAGTGCTCACTAGCTCGTTTTGCACATCTTCTTCAATTTTATCTTGTTGTTCGTCTTTTTTGATAGCTTCTTTATTCACGATAAGCTTCGGAATATGTTCATCGCCATTGTCTGAAAGTGCAATGGTTGCTAACGAAATTTTAAACGCATCTTTAATGGTTCTTCCATTGAATAATACATTGTAAAAATTCTTAGAAAAATTAATTGCGACATCGTCAGGAATTTCATTATTCATTCCAACGATATATGGAATGTCTTTATTAAAACTTCCTATACCTGATAAACTGTGACATGTATTTAAAAACACACAATCAATATGATCTGTAAAGCCTGATAAAACCGCCGATAATTTTTCTATTGAAACTTCTTCCTTATATCCTTCAATATCTTCCAAAAGCAACTGCTCATCAGAGTTTCCATGTCCTGAAATATGTAAGATATTCGGTTCTATTTTCAACAAATGATCAATCAGCAAATCTTTCGTGACAGCGCCTCTAGATTCAAACTCGAAAAATGCTTTCTTTTCGCTCGAACCTAAAACTTCACGTATAGCGTTTTCTTCCACATCTAAGCGTAAAGCATCGCTATCGATTGGATTTGCTTTTATGAATAATATTTTAACTATATCTGAAATAATCTTATAATTTTAAGTTCATACTTGCTACTACTTCTTCCATCGGTACACTTTCTTCGTTACTACTATTACGAACGTTGACACGCGAAAGAATGATTCGTTCAGGATCGTCATTCTGAAACATTTCTGCAGCAGCTTCAAACGACAACTGACTAATTTGTTCAATAAATGACACATTCACCTGATAGGTTTCTGCATCTTTGAATGAATTAAAATGTGTACTACGTATACTTTCCTCGGAACGACTTACGGGTTTTACAATTCGTTTTTTTTGCATTTGTCGATGCTGACTTGTCAAAAAACCTGCTCTATGTAATACATTATCTTTTACGTAATACACAACTTTCCAAAATAAATACGGCAATAACACTTTTTCATTCGCTACTGTTTTTAAAAATTCAGGATCGTCATCTCTAAAAACGGGACCGCTGAACAAACAGATTTTCATGTTGTTTTTAATTGCTTCATGATGCAAAATATAATTCTCAATGCTTTTCCAAACACCTCTATTTAGTTTACTTACTTGTGGAATTGCATTGGTGTAGTAAAATGTTGAACGTGCTGCTAAACGTGCATCTTCAACATCTTTTCCCCATTGTACGTCTTCTCGTTTTGCCATATGACCTTTGTCAAAATCATTCTTTTTGGCATCATACAATGCTTTTCCCCATTGTGTTTCTTCAGGAATGCGCTCGTCTTTTTCCCAGCGTTCGCTTCCTTCAAAAATTGTATCTCTCTTTAGTTTATGGAATAATTTCCCATCTACATTAACCGCTGAATAATAGGGGAATTTTCGAAACGGATTTTGCAATACACTATAATTCTGATACGTCAAATAAAAATCTGACGTTTCAAAACCCGCAGCTTCAAATTTGACTATTTCTGCTGCATCAATGCTCGGCGTTTGTACCGAATGCGTTTCGAAAAAGTTACTTGAATAACTCAAAATCAGTGTATGTTAATATGAATAAAAGTATCAAATTATCGATAATTTCACAAAATCTCCTTCAGAAGTTTCTGTCTTTACAGTGAAACGATTAAATCTTCATCATTTATTTCGTTTGGTGTATGCAAGTTTATATCTTCCAAGAAACCATTTGAGAACACACGTTGCATCTCTGTTGAAAGTAATCCGTTGCGATAGCTTTTCCATTCCGTAACTTTATCTCCAAACATTGTTTTTACTAAATCAGGAAACTTCCAATCTGAATTTTTTCCCCAATGAATTGTGAATGGAATATCATTTTCTTGCAATACTTCAATCATACGACATGAATATTCTGTTAGACTCATGATTTTACGTGATTTTTCCCATAAAACTCCATCAATTTCTAGCATACATGTTATGGGAAACTTTGTAAATCCAAGTGTAGCATCTGTTTGTTTTACAAAGCGCATCGCAAAAATACCAGGAATTGGTCCTTCTTTTTGCGTCATTTCTTCTAGTACTTTATATGCTTTAGAAGAATTTGTATGATCAATTCCTACCGAACACGCAAAAGCCGGTCCTTGATATGGCGCATCCCAAAAGGTTTCATATAAAGTTCCTAGTGTTTCTTCATTTACAGCTGGCAAAATAGTTTTTCGCAATTGTTTGATAAACCATGGAATACTTTTTGGAAATTTTTCAGAAATCTTAATCAACAGATAAATTAAGTCTTTATATAATGATGTTTTAATAACTGGAAACGGATCAGGATACGGTACTTTATATGGTTTCTTATACATCACTTCCACAACATATTCATCTTCATTTGTATATGGATTGATGAATACTTTGTAGTGATAAGGACGAAGTGGTTTTCCATCTGCGTCTACTTCTCCATCTATTTTGAATGTCGAATTTTTAAAATCCATAGTATCTGATAATTCCAACGCGAGTTCTTTTCTTATCTTTTTAACGTAACGTTTCAACAAAAAACGATCTTCAGCTTCAATAACAACTCCATGTATAAACCCAAATGCGCCTAATCCTACCAAAGCAGCATTAAACAAATGATCATTTCGAATGACTTTAGCATTAATTTTTTTTGCGAAATCATCATTCAAAGCAGGTTTTGTATGTCGTTCTAAATAGACAATATCCGTTGGCTTGTCACCAATAATAATATTTAATCCTACTACATAGTCTTGCACAGAACCTACATTTAAGGCAGAACCATGCACTCCTGTTGAAATACAACCTGCAATCGTTTGTCCGTTACTTGCACCACTAGTTTTTAAAGATTTTCCATGAGAACCTAATACTTCAGAAATTCGCTTGATCGTATTTCCACACTGAAAAAAGAACAAATTTTCATTATCGTACACAGCGTTTTCATGTGTCAATTCTTGCGGAATTGGAATATGAATACTCATAAAACCGTTATAATGCATATTGTCTTTTTGACTCGCAATGTGCGATAAAGACCATGCCGAACCATATGCTCTAAAACCTTCATTTTTATCAGCTGCTTCTCTAATCAGTCTTTGTATCTCTGTTGCTGCGTCGTTGTAACGACCATATTTAGAAAATATATGTGATGAACCCGCTAGTTCTGTAACATGCAAGGTTTTTAAATCAAAAGGTCCGTTATTATGTAATGTGTCCCAAGTACTTTTTGGATGTGATTTTGTAGTTGCCATAATCGCTTAATTTTGAGGTTTCATACATACATATTTCACACGGACTTTTCGCTTGCGTCCAAAAGTAACGGCACTTAGTAAAACACCTCCAAAGGTGTTTCTATATTCTACCGTATGAATTCCACTAGGACCACATTGTTTCAACAACATGGTAAAATCCTTATCGGTAGCTTTGATGGTAATAGCAGTATCTATTTCACGAACCTTCATGTATCTGTAATAATCCTTACTATCATTCAGCGGATCTGGTTCAGGATCTCCATATACATTTTTTAAACGAACACTGTAACAAGATGAAAATAAGCAACATATTAAAACAGCAATACTCCATCTAACTAAGAGTTTATATCTAGATTTCATAACATGGTAAATTAGTGAAATATAAAAGTAAGCGATTTCTTATGCTGATTCAAGGGTAAAAACACCCTAATTTTTTTAGTGAACGAAGGATATTCAGTTTAAAAGAAAAGAACTGAGGTGAATTAATTTTAACGTCTTAGATCTAATAAAAAAAATACTATTCTCGGTTTCAATTTTATTCTAGATTTTTTTACAAGTTTAACAATACTACAAATCAAAGTTTAAAAATGTGTTTTTTTCGATAATTTACAGTAAATTAGACAGATAAACTACCCAAAATGACCTTCAATCAACATAATTCGAATTCTATTTTCGCAATTATTTGTATCATTTTAACATTCGTTTCATGCAATAAAGATGCTTCGTTATCTAAAAAACAACGTGCATATTTAGAAGCAAATCCAGACTTGAATGTAGGTATTTACATCAATTATCCACCATATGAATTTGTGAATACTAATGGAGAAATTGATGGGATTCTTCTAGATTATTTTGAATTACTTGAAGATAAGATTGAACATAAATTCAATAAAAAATTTTATACCGATTGGAATTCTCTGGTTACAAGTGCTGAAAAAGGACAAATAGATATTATTCTAGAAATTCAAAACACCGAAGAACGACGAAAATATTTAACTTTTACAAAACCTATATTCGTAGGAAATCATGTAATTATTACCAAAACAAATTCAAACATAAATACACTACAACAGTTAAAAGGAAAAAAAATCGCAGTTGGAAGAAGCTACGCCATTGAAGAATATCTCACCAAAAACTATTCAGACGTCACGTTAATTCTAAAGAAGAATGAACAAGAAGGCTTAGAAGCTGTGGTAAATAGTGAAGCTGATGCTTTTATAGGTTTGGAATCAATCAGTAATTATTTAATCCAAAAAGAAGATATCAAAGGACTCGTAATTAAAGAACCGATAAATTATGAGAATGAACTAGGAATTGCAATTAGCAATCAAAAACCTGTTCTAGCAACTATAATAAACAAAGGAAATAATGCAATTACACTAGAAGAAAAGAATAATATTCTCAACAAATGGCTATATAATATTGTAACACCTTTTCATCAAAAAGCCACATTTTGGGAAGTTTTATTAAGTATACTAGGCTTTCTAGTAATTGTTTTTTTTGGATTGAGTTATTACCTAAAAAAGCAAGTTATTAAACGTACAAAAGCTTTGGCAGAAGCAAAATCTATCGCCGAACGAAGCAATACGCTAAAAACCTTATTCTTACAAAACATTTCTCATGAAGTAAGAACTCCATTGAATAGTATTATTGGCTTTACTAATTTTTTAAAGCAGAAAAACGTTTCTGAAGAAGAAAAAGAAGAATACATCAATACCATTTTACAAGAGAGTGATAATCTTACGAAAGTATTAAACAATGTCATTGAAATTTCTGAACTAACAACACAAACCATTGTTCCAAATTACCAAATAATTAATATTCATAAAGAACTAAAGATTCTTGCTGAAATATATACTGCCAAAGCAACGCATAAAAATCTATCTTTCAATTTTATTGAAGCAAAAAACCAACAAGAAACCTATATCAGAACGGATAAAGTTCGCCTCACAAAAGGAATTAGTAACATTCTAAACAACGCTATAAAATTTACTAAAAAAGGAGGCGTTCAATTTCAATACGAAATTCATAAAGATCAAATTGAAATTGAAATCAGTGATACTGGAATTGGCATTCATCCTGAAAAATTCAATACTATTTTTGATGAATTCTATCAAGAAGAAAAAGAACTTTCTAAAAAATATGATGGTTTAGGTATCGGGCTTTCTATTGCAAAAGAAAATATTAGATCACTTGGCGGCGAAATACAACTCAAAGCAAATACTCCAAATGGTTCTATTTTTACAATTTTAGTGCCTAAAGAAAATTTTACTGATGACGATCAAATCAGGACGCCAAAAACAATTGATACGTCTATAAAAATACTAATTGCAGAAGATATGAAACTCAATTACATCGTATTGCAAAAAGTGTTGGACAGTGTCATTAAAAACGACAAAGAAATCGTTTGGGCGAAAAACGGACAAGAAGCTATTGATTGCCTAAAAGAATCAAATTTTGATATTGTTTTTATGGATATAAAAATGCCTATTTTAAACGGATATGAAGCCACAAAACAAATCAAAGAAAAATATCCAAACATTCCTGTAATTGCGCAAACAGCCTATGCACATGAAGAAGACATCAACAGAGCCATTGATATTGGTTTTGACGGATATCTCACCAAACCATTAAACACAAATGCTCTAAAAATTGTGTTGCAAGATTTTTTTCAACTAAACCCAGAATCATAATAACAATTCAGCGTCAAAATTCATCAGTTCAGTCATAAAGAGTTTTATCAATCTGTAAAATCATAGAGATTTGATAAAAAAACAAACCATGGACACTTTTGCAACGTATCTTATCTATTTACACGCCATTATGGGCAGTATTGCTTTTATAGCAGGTTTTATTGCTATCATCACCAAAAAAGGAAATAATGCACACAAAAAATCTGGCATTGTATTTTACTATTCCATGCTTGCTGCTGCATTATCCGCACTTGTCATTGCAGTACTTCCGAAACATGAAAGTCCTTTTTTATTTACTATTGGATTGTTTAGTTCTTACTTTATCATTACAGGATATCGTGCGTTGCGTTTCAAAAAGCCAAATCCAAAATTATTACTTGACAAAATCATAGCAATAGGCATGATACTTACAGGAATTGTGATGATTCTATATCCAATCTTCATGACAGGAACTGTAAATATTGTGCTCGCTATCTTTGGAACAGTAGGAATCTTATTCGCCACAAAAGATCTAATTACATTTAAAAATGCTAAAAAATTACGTCAAGGTTGGCTCAAAAATCATATTGGAAAAATGTTAGGCGGTTACATCTCTGCTGTGACAGCTTTTGTTGTTGTAAATCAATTCATTCCAGGAATTGCAGGTTGGTTAGTTCCAAGTATATTTGGTGTTGCGTATATGAATTATTGGTTTTGGAAACTGAACAAAAAAACTGTAAAAATTAGTAAAGTGTAGCAACTATTTTGATTTTAATTTGAATTCGGTTAGCTTTAAAAACTAATCCTACAAACAAAAAATAAATGGGAGCACTTATAGGTTTTAGTCTTACCAATATGTTGGCATGGGACACATCCGTTGAAGGCAAACTAAATTTTCTAAAAGAATTTCAAAAAAAATTCGATGATTTATATTTTAATGAACGAATTACAGATTATAATCTAGATGAAAACAACCTAGAATATCGTTCCTATTGGAAAATTGGCAGAACAGCTTGGGAAATAGCTACCGGAAATGCCAAAGATGAATTATTCAGAAAATATGATCCTGCAACTCTTCCAGATTTTTTCTCCAATTATGAATTGACTCCAATTTCCATTTCCAATGACGATTGGATCAACTTAGACTCCGTAAATATTTTTATGTCACATCCAAACGTTATGTATCCTGACGGAAAAACTATTACAGTTTCACTAGATACTTTTTCTAAAAGCTTTCGAATCAATCATATTGAATGGGGCATTGTATTCTTAGAAAATATGAAGAAAAATGCTCCGCGTGGGCAAAAAAAACCTTATGGTGAACTGATCAAAATTTTTAAAATGGCATTAAAACACAAACTTCTTATTTGTATCTCAGATAGCTAAAACAATGTTTTAAAAAAATCCATTTGATCGTTTTACCTACAGTTAAATTCAAGTCTCACACAAAATACTAAATACCTATATTTTAAGACTTGCTAAAAGCAACTTAACACACTTTTAAGAAATATTAACACATTATTGGCTAATTTAGAACTTTAAATTAATAGCCAAATGCTAAGAACCAATATTTCAGTCCTTTTAGGACTATTTTTAGCGTGCACCTTATTCGCGCAAGACAAGAAAAACAATGACAAATGGGACGTTTCTAATCCTAAAGGAGATTTCAAATACAAAGACCATAAATTTACCACAACGGAAGGTACATGGATGAATTTGGACGTAAGTCCAGATGGAAAAACTATCGTATTTGATATGTTAGGCGACATTTACTCAATTCCAATTACAGGAGGAACCGCCAAAACATTACGCACAGGAATTCCATTTGAAATACAACCACATTTCAGTCCAGATGGTTCTAAAATATTGTTCACAAGTGATGCTGGTGGAGGCGATAACATTTGGATAATGAATGCTAATGGTTCTGATGCAAAACAAATTACCAAAGAAAATTTTCGTTTGCTTAACAATGCTACGTGGATGCCAGACGGAAATTCTTTTGTAGCCAGAAAACATTTCACATCACAACGCTCTCTTGGTGCTGGAGAAATGTGGCAATATCATATCACTGGCGGTTCTGGCTTACAATTAACCAAAAAGAAAAATGAACAACAAGACGTTAACGAACCTTCTGTATCTCCAGATGGTCGCTACTTATATTACAGCGAAGATGTATATCCTGGTGGATCATTTCAATATAACAAAGATCCAAACAAGCAAATCTATGTCATCAAACGTTATGATTTTCAAACTGGGAAAATAACACAAGTAACTGGCGGACCTGGTGGCGCTTCACGTCCGCAAATTTCAAGAGACGGAAAAAAATTAGCATTCATCAAAAGAGTTCGTACCAAATCTGTTTTATACATACACGATTTAGAAACTGCAGAAGAATGGCCATTATACGATGCTCTAGACAAAGATCAACAAGAAGCTTGGGCAATATTTGGTGTTTATCCTAACTTTAGTTGGATGCCGAATAATAAAGAAATCGTTTTCTGGGCAGATGGAAAGATTCAAAAAATTGAAATTGCTACTTTAAAAGTGACTAATATTCCTTTCACAGTAAATGCAAACATTCAAATTGCAGATGCAGTTTCGTTCAATACACCAGTAGCGCCAAATACCTTCGATGCCAAAGTTATTCGTCAAGCAATAACTTCTCCTGACGGAAAGACTCTCGTATTTAATGCAGTTGGTTATTTGTGGAAGAAAAATTTACCTAACGGAACTCCAAAACGATTAACAAACGGAACTAATTTTGAATCGGAACCAAGTTTTTCTCCTGATGGAAGAGAAATTGTCTATGTAACTTGGAATGATCTCAACTTAGGTTCTATTCGTAAAATCTCCATCAATGGAGGAAACTCGATGCAATTATCCTCTAAAAAAGGAAGTTTTAGAACACCTTCTTTTTCTCCTGACGGAAGACATATTGTTTATCGAAAAGAACGCGGAAACAGCGATCAAGGATTTACATTTGCAAAAAATGCTGGAATTTATACAATGAAAGCTGACGGAAGTAATTCGAAATTCGTGACAGCACAAGGTGAATATCCTTTATTTTCTGCTGATGGGAAACGTATCTTTCTTCAAACTGGAGGTACATACTTCGGAAGCTTGACAAAATCATTACTAAGTGTAAATCTTCAAGGGCAAGACAAACGCACACACTTTACATCAAAATATGCCAACAGAATCGTACCAAGTCCTGATAATAAATGGATTGCATTCTCTCAATTACACAAAGCATACGTAGCTCCAATGATTGTAACAGGTCAAAAAGTAAACTTAGACAACAAAACTAAAGCCTTTCCTGTAGCGCAAATCGCAAAAGATGCTGGTGTTAACTTACATTGGTCTCCAGATAGTAAAAAAGTAATGTGGACTTTAGGAGATGAATATTTCTCAAATAAAATCAAAGACAGATTTACCTTTTTAGACGGTTCTCCAGAAAAAACACCTGAACTAACTACAAAAGGAACTAAAATCAACTTGACTTTAAAGACAGACAAACCAAGTGGACGCATTGCATTTACAAATGCGCGTATTATTACGATGGAAAATGATCAAGTGATTAACAACGGAACCATTATCATCAAAGACAATCGTATTGAAGCTATAGGAACTGATATTCGTGTACCAAACGGAACAAAAACATACGACATGACAGGAAAAACCATCATGCCAGGAATGGTAGATGCCCACGCACACATTGGCGCTTTCCGTTATGGACTTACAACTCAAAAACACTGGCAATTTTATGCAAACCTAGCTTTTGGAGTTACTACTGCACATGACCCTTCTGCAAATACAGAAACTGTCTTTGCTTTATCCGAGTTGGTTAAAAACGGAACTTTAGTAGGACCACGTCTCTACTCTACTGGATTTATACTTTATGGAGCTGATGGTGATTTTAAAGCAGTTATCAACAATCTTGAAGACGCACGATCTTCGATAAGAAGAACAAAAGCTTTCGGAGCTTTATCTGTAAAAAGCTACAATCAACCAAGACGCGAACAACGTCAACAAGTACTGCAAGCTGCTCGTGAAGAAGGAATCTTTGTAGTACCAGAAGGCGGATCAACATTCTACCACAATATGACCATGATTATGGATGGACATACAGGCGTTGAGCACAACATTCCTGTTTCTCCCGTATACAAAGATGTGATGGAATTATGGGGACATAGTAAAACAGGCTATACGCCAACACTAATTGTAAACTATGGTGGTGTAAACGGCGAATATTATTGGTACCAAAAAACTAACGTTTGGGAAAATGAAAAACTCTTAAAATATACACCAAGAGGAATCATAGATGCACGATCAAGACATCGTACCATGTTACCTGATGAAGAATATAAAAATGGACATATTTTAGTTTCTGAAACTGTAAAAGCGTTAGCTGATAAAGGCGTAAAAGTAAATATGGGCGCGCATGGACAACTACAGGGTTTAGGCGCACATTGGGAACTATGGATGATGGAACAAGGTGGCATGTCGCCAATGGAAGCATTAAAAACAGCTACCATAAATCCTGCTGAATATATTGGTGCAGGAAACGATATTGGTTCGCTAAAAGTTGGAAAACTAGCTGACTTAATCATCATGGATAAAAACCCGTTAGAAAATATTCGAAATACTGAAAGCATCACACATACGATGATCAATGGTCGTTTATATGACACTGAAACAATGAATGAAATAGGAAACGAAACCAAAGAACGTTCAAAATTCTATTGGGAAAATAACAACTATAATGCAGCATTTCCTTGGCACGAAGAAGCAAATAGCTTTATGCGTCCTGGTTGTGGCTGTCATTTAGGACATCAGTAGTCTTTGAAATTATGAATGTAAAATGATAAATTTTAAATCCAAAAGTATTTCGATACGTCATTACGAGGAGTTTGCGACGAAGTAATCTGCTTATTGAATACCATAAAACGTCACTTCGAGTGATTTTTATAGAAAATTGTATCGATAAGTACTTTGAAACGCTAAATGGAAAACTTTTAAAAACCATAGCATCTCGACTGCGCTCGATGTGACAATAACACATAACAAATACACGAATCAACAAATACACAAACATAAACCATCAACCAAAAAACTAATAACCAACAAACCAACCTAAAAAAATGAAAAAACTAATCCTACTATTACTCGCCTTTTCCGCGATAAGTGTCTCTGCACAAGAATTCTCTATGGAAACGGTAAAAAATATGAAACCGCGAAATATTGGTCCTGGCGGTATGAGTGGACGTGTAACTTCCATTGCTGTAGTTACTGAAAATCCTGACGTGATGTATGTCGGAACTGCTTCTGGCGGACTTTGGAAATCTACTTCAGGCGGAATTAAATGGAAACCTGTATTTGACAAAGAAGTAACTGCTTCTGTCGGTGCAGTAGCTATTCAACAATCAAACCCAAGTGTAATTTGGGTTGGAACTGGTGAAGGAAATCCAAGAAATAGCTTAAATGGCGGTTACGGAATCTACAAGTCTTTAGATGGAGGAAAAAACTGGAAACTAATGGGATTAGAAAAAACACGTCATATTCATCGTGTAATTATTGATCCTACAAATCCTAATGTTGTATATGTCGCTGCTATTGGTTCTCCTTGGGGAGAACATCCAGAACGTGGTATATATAAAACTACTGACGGCGGTGAAACTTGGAAACAAATTTTATTTGCAAATAATAAAACTGGTGCTGCCGATTTAGTGATGGATCCTACAAATCCTAATAAATTAATTGCTGCTATGTGGGAACACAAACGCGATCCATGGTTTTTTAAATCTGGAGGAAAAGGCTCTGGTTTACACATTACGCATGACGGCGGAAAAACTTGGAAAAAACTAAGTGATAAAGAAGGCTTACCTAAAGGTGATTTAGGAAGAATTGGAGTTGCCATCGCACCAAGCAGCCCAAATATTATATATGCATTAATCGAAGCAAAGAAAAATGCTTTATATAAAAGTACAGATGGCGGTTTTAAGTGGACAAAAGTAAATGACAAAGCCGGAATTGGAAATCGTCCATTTTATTACTCTGAAATCTATGTAGATCCGCAAAATGAAAATAGATTGTATACTATTTTTACTTATGTAAATGTTTCTGAAGATGGAGGAAGAAGCTTTAAACAATTGATGCCAGCTTATGGTGTAAGCAATGGTGTACATCCAGATCATCACGCATGGTGGATTCATCCAACGAATGGAAAATTTATGATTGATGGAAATGACGGCGGAATGAATATTACCAAAGATCGTGGGCAAACATGGCGCTTCATAGGAAATTTGCCTGTAGCACAATTTTATCATATCAACGTAGATAATGAATATCCGTACAATGTGTATGGTGGAATGCAAGATAATGGTTCTTGGCGCGGTCCAGCTTATGTTTGGCGCGCACAGGGAATTCGCAATTCCTATTGGCAAGAAATTTCTTTTGGAGACGGTTTTGATGTTGTCCCAGACAAAGACGATTCTCGTTATGGTTGGTCGATGAGCCAGCAAGGTTTTGTATCTCGCTATGATTGGATAACTGGAAACAATTATACGGTAAAGCCAACGCATCCTGATGCAAATGTGAAGTTACGTTTCAACTGGAATTCTGCAATTAATATTGATCCTTTCAACAATAGTACCTTATATTTTGGAAGTCAGTTTGTACATAAAAGTACCGATAAAGGCTTGACTTGGACAGTGATTTCAGATGACTTATCTACCAATGATCCAGCAAAACTGAAACAAGCAGAAAGTGGTGGACTCACAATGGACGCAACTGGAGCAGAAAATCATTGTACCGTATTAGTTATTGAACCTTCTCCACTAGAGCGAAATATGTTGTGGGCAGCTACGGATGACGGACGCGTACATGTAACTAGAAATGGTGGACAAGAATGGACAGAAGTGACAAACAACATTAAAGGTTTGCCAAAAGGAAGCTGGATTGTACAAGTAAAAGCTTCTAACAAAAAACAAGGAGAAGCATTATTAGTTGCAAATGACTACCGCAGATTCAACTACGAACCTTACGCATATCGCACGACAAATTATGGTAAAACGTGGGAACGCATTGTAGATGCTTCTGATGTAAAAAGTTACACGCTATCTATTGTAGAAGATCCAGAAAATAAAAATCTATTATTCTTAGGAACAGATGACGGATTGTATCTTTCGCTTGACGCTGGAAAGAAATGGCAAAAATGGACTGCTGGCTTCCCAACAGTTTCCACAAAAGATTTAGTCATTCAACCACGTGAGCAAGATTTAGTGATTGGAACATTTGGTAGAGCTGCATGGGTTTTAGACGATATTCGTCCGTTGCGTGCTATTGCTAAAGATAAAAGTATCTTATCTAAGCATATCGCTTTATTTGAACCACCAACGGCTTATCAAGCAGCCTATCAGCAGCCTACAGGAAGTCGTTTTGGAGCAGATGCAATATATCATGGAGAAAACAAAAGAGGTGGCGCAATGATTTCATATTACATCAAGAAGAAAGATATGCCAAAACCTACCAAGAAAGATAAAAATGCAGCGAAAGAAAATGATGAAAAAAAGGTTAAATGGGATTCGATAAAACTTGAAATTTATGATAATGGAAGATTGATTCGTACACTGAAAAACAAAGCTCCAAAAGAAAATGGTATTCACAGAATGTTTTGGGGAATGGATGAAAAAGGTGTTGATAGCCCTTCTAGGACAATTCGTAAGTCAACTCGTGAACGTGGAGGAATGAATGTTAAACCAGGAACGTATCAGTTAAAAATGACATACGGAGATCAAGTGTCTGAAACAAGTATCAAAGTAGCAAGTGACCCACGTTTACAAGTTTCTCAGAAAAACATCGATGAAACGTATGCCGCTGGGAGAAAACTCCAAAATATGAGTCAAACCGCTGCAGATGCTGTAAAACAATTGGTAGAAAGCAAAAACATTGCTAAACAATATCAAAAAACGCTCGCAAGTTTAGACAAGAAAAAACACAAAGACGCAATCAAGAAATCAAAAGACATTGTCAAAAAGATTGATTCAGTAATTGCATTATACTTAGGAAAAGTAGACAAACGCCAAGGAATTACTAGAAATCCTGAAGTAAACGTAATGCAACGTATTGGTGGCGCTGGTTGGTATGTTGGTTCGCGACAAACTGGATTGACAAGCACAGAACGTCAATTAATGCAACATGCAGAAGATGCACTCAAAGATGCTTTAGACAAGACTAACACATTCTTTACCGACGAATGGAAACCATACCGTTCTGCTATGGAACAGATTGACTTAAAACCTTTTAAAGAAACAAAATCATTTCAATTAAAAAACTAACGCCATGAAAAAACTAAGTCTATTATGTATGCTCAGTATTTTCTTTTTTTCGTGTGAAAATGATAAAAAGAAAACTAATCAAAAAGATAGTGCACAATCGGTTAAAGAATATTCGATTGCCCAAATTATGGACAACGAACGTGTTTTTGGTGGAAGTTTTTCACCAGACAAATCGAAAGTATTAATAACAAGCAATCGTTCTGGAATTTTTAATATGTACACAGTTCCTGCAAATGGTGGCGATTATACTCCAATAACAGCATCAGATAGTATATCTGTATATAGTATTTCATTCTTCCCAGAAGATGAACGTATTTTATATAGAATGGACAATAATGGTGATGAAATTTTTCATCTTTTTGTGAAGAATACTGATGGTACTTCCAAAGAACTTACTCCAAAAAAAGGTGCCAGAGCTTCGTTTTTTGAATGGTCAAAAGATAAGAAAAGTTTCTTTTATACATCTAACGAACGTGACAATCGTTATATGGATTTATATGAAATGGATGTAAAAACATTTACACCAAAACTGATCTATAAAAACGAAACAGGATATGGTATATCTGAATTATCTGATGACAAAAACTATGTAGCATTAAGTAAAAGTATCAATACAAACGACAGTGATTTATTTATATACAATATATCAACTAAAAAGTTGACAAAAATAAATACTAAACTTAGTGCCAATACGCCACAAGAGTTTGCCAGCGATAATAATATATTGTATTACACTACTGATGCTGATGCTGAGTTTGCATATTTGATGAAATATAACATTACTGACGGCACACATGAAAAAGTACTTGAAAAATCATGGGATATCAATGGAAGTAACACTTCATACAACGGAACATATCGCATTACGTTCATCAATGAAGATGGAAAGAACTCAATTGAAGTTTTAGATACTGCTTCAGGAAAAAATATCGATTTGCCTGATTTTGGAAATCAAAGTATTACCAATGTTGGTTTTTCAAGAGATGAGAGTAAAATGAGTTTATATGTTGGTGGTTCCAATACGCCTTCAAATTTATATGTGTATGATTTGAAAACTAAGAATCTAAAACAACTTACCAATACGTTGAATAAAGCAGTTAATCTTGACGATATGGTCACTGCCAAAGTGATACGCTATAAATCATTTGACGGTACTGTGATTCCTGCTATCTATTATTTGCCGCATCAAGCATCTGCCGAAAACAAAGTTCCTGCAGTCGTTTGGGTTCATGGTGGCCCAGGTGGACAATCTAGACAATCATTTAGACCATTAATTCAATACTTAGTAAATCACGGATATGCAGTATTGGCTGTAAATAACAGAGGAAGTAGTGGTTATGGAAAGACATTCTATAAAATGGACGATCAAAATCATGGTGAAGGCGATTTACAAGATTGTGTAGAAGGTAAAAACTGGTTGGCTTCTCAAACAGAAATTGACGCAGATAAAATTGGAATTATGGGTGGTTCTTATGGTGGTTATATGACCATGGCAGCACTCACCTATGCTCCAGAAGAGTTTGCTGTTGGTGTAAATATTTACGGTGTAACGAATTGGATGCGTACTTTAAAAAACATTCCGCCATGGTGGGAATCTTTCAAAGATGCATTGTATTTAGAATTAGGAAATCCGCATACAGCAGATTCAGTTCGTTTAAAAAGAATTTCTCCTCTTTTCCATACGGATAAAGTAACCAAACCTTTAATGGTGCTTCAAGGTGCCAAAGATCCGAGAGTATTACAAATAGAATCTGATGAAATTGTTGCTGGTGTAAAGAAAAATGGTGTTCCTGTTGAATATGTCTTGTTTGAAGATGAAGGACATGGCTTTGTAAAAAAGGAAAATCAGATAGAAGCTAATAGCCGAATACTCAAATTTTTAGATGTGTACTTAAAAAAAGAAGAAAGCTTTAAAAATTAAGAAATTGCAATAGTTTGTTTTTGTTTTATTATCTACTTACCTTGTTAAACACAATTAAAAACTAATATTAAACCAAAAATAATGAGAAAAGTAATATGTATTCTTGCTACTGGATTACTCTTCATTTCTGTAAGTTGTAAAGGAGAAAAGAAAGATGAAGCTAAGCCAGAGGCAGAAAAAACAACTGAAAAGGCAACTACTACTGATGAAAAAGTAAAAAAAGTAAAATTTGCTTTAACTTCTAAAAGTGATAGTGATGTCACCGGAAATGTAGTATTTGTAGAGAAGTATGGCATTGTAACGATGACTGCTCTTATGGAAGGATTAACTCCTGGAAAGCATGCCATTCACATTCACGCAAAAGCAGATTGTTCTTCTCCTGATGGAAAATCTACTGGTGGGCATTGGAATCCTACTGCACAACCACATGGAAAATGGGGAGCAGCTACAGGATATCACAAAGGAGATATAGGAAATTTTGATGCAGATGATAAAGGAAATGGAACCATTACTTTTCAAACTGATCAATGGTGTATTGGTTGTGATGATGACACAAAAAACATCATTGGAAAAGCAATTATTGTACATCAAGGTACTGATGATTTAACATCACAACCTTCTGGAGCTGCTGGAGCACGTGTAAGCTGTGGCGGAATTATTCAATAGAAAATAAAAAATAGTATATTTATAAAGCTACTTTTTTTAGAGTAGCTTTATTTTTGTTTATAATTCAATTAAATCATGAACCCATCTGCAAAAGGCTGGATTAAAAAATTACTAGCCGAATACAATGCAAATACAGCAACGCCTGTGTCCCACTCGCTCAAAGATCTTTATAACGAGTTAAAAGATTGTGGTTTTGTGTATGGAACAAACTTTAGAACCATTTTCAACCGAGTTGAAAGTACCGATTTAACACATGAAGAATTGTGTAAAGTCAATATGATTTTATCGTTTCTTTTTGTGCACGAACATTATAAATCTGAAGTCAAGTTTGTAGATACGGTTACTGATTTTTATAATATTGTAGATGATTATAAAAGTTCTTTCTTTGAAGAGCTTTTCTTGGGTAAAAAGAAATCTTTCGATTTGCTCGAAAGCATGATCAACAAACGCATTGCCATTGATGATAATGTGATTACAAAAAACTTCAACTATTTCATTACAAACACATTATTGTTTGTAGATGTATTGGCATATGAACGTTATTTAGAATTTGGCGAAGTTACCGATAGTTACTTACGTGACTTAGAAGCTACGATTGAAACCATCATCTTTGCAGCACTCGATTTAAAGCAAGAAAAAACTAAATATGATGAAAGCCTAATTAAGTTGTTTGAAGCTTCTTTTCGTTATCACAACCGAGAACGTTTGCATTACAAAGATGTAATTCCAAAAATAACGAATCCGCTTACCAAATATTATATTATAGACTTGGTGTGCATGACATTTTGGACAGATAAAGTGATTGATGAAGAAGAACGTGTATTTTTAAACCGTTTAGGAGAAGATTTGCATGTTACCAATGATGTTTTGCTCAAAGCTACTGACGATATTTATATATTTTACACAGAACATAAAGACGATATTGCGTTGTTAAAATCGCGCAATATGGTACAGAGTTTCTATGAGAATTCTAGTAATATGGTGAAAAAACTCATCAATCGGAATAAAAAACGTTTGGCTACAGAAATGTATGAGAGCAAAGAATTAATGGTTTTACTGACTAAATCCACTACGAGATCTTTGACCGATGAAGAACAAAAACGTGTCAAAGATCAATTGTTAGATATTTTTAAAAGTATTCCGAGTTTAGCGATCTTTATGTTGCCTGGCGGAATGTTATTGCTTCCTATTGTAATTAAGTACATTCCAAATATTTTACCTTCTGGATTTGACGATAATCGTGTTGATGAAGAATAATAGGATGAAAAAACTAGTCATATTATTTTCAATACTACTTTTTATTTCATGTACGTATGAAAAAGGTGATATTACTAGTGAAATGACCACCAATTTAGTTTCTTTTCACCATAAAGAATTAAATCATAGACTGTCGACGAATGATTCAATTGCAAACGGTACACTACATCAAAAGAAAACTGATCATCTCTTAACGATTGATTACTTCACGGAAGAAACTGGTTGTCCTTCATTTGAAGGCGGATCAATTGTGATTGGAGATACACTTACGCTATACTATCAAGATGTAAATTTTCAACTTGTTAAATGTATTGGACTCTATCAACTCACCTATGTCATCGACACAAAAAATCTTGATTATAAAGACATTAAAGTTGTTCGATTGAAAGCAATCAAAAAAGGAATTTCTTTCTAAATAATTGTAGAGTCATACTTCTATCTACATAAACATCAACTTTTATTAGCATTTCTTTGCGGTAGCTTTAACTAAAAATTCAAAATCTAATCCAACCACTTTTTAAAATCTTTTACGCGTTCTCTACTCACAATGATTTCTTGAATTGCAAAATGATGCATCTCTATTTTTAAACGTGAATTAGTGTAATTTTCTACACTTTTAATACCTGTTTTTTGGATGATAAATTTACGATTCACACGATTAAAAGCATATGCAGGCAACACTGTTTCTAAATATGATAATGAATAATCAATAGGAAATGATTGACCATTTTGTGTGTAAATAAATGTTGTATTGTGTTCACTATAAAAACAAACAATTTCTGTAAGTGTGATAATTTTTATTTTTCGACCAATTTTAACTACAAAACGTTCTTTTGTAGTTGTTTCATTAGCGCGTGCAACAAATTGTTGAATGTCTTCTTTCCGATTTGGAATCGTGTGAAAACTTTTCACTTTAGCAATGGCTTCTTGCAATTTCTCGGTGGTAATTGGTTTTAATAAATATGCGATACTTTTATATTCAAACGCTTTTAACGCATACATATCATATGCTGTCGTAAAAATAATATAGCTTGTGATTTCTATTTCTTTGAAAATCTCAAAAATCAATCCGTCTCCTAGTTTCACATCTACAAAAAATACTTCTGGATGTTCATTTTTTCGCAACCAAGATAGTGCACTTTGTACAGAAGAAAGTTCTACAACTACCTCAACTTCTGCTTCATTTAGTTTTCTTGCCAATCGTCTGCTCGATGGAATTTCGTCTTCTATAATTAATGCTTTCATGAGTTCTCTAGGTTTAAAAGTGGTAACTGGATCGTGAATGTACTTTCAGCATCTTCAACAATCACTTTTTCATCCGTAAAAAAAGCATAACGTGTTTTTATATTCTCTATTCCTGTTCTTTTGGAGTTTTCAAATTGTGTTTTTAATTGTTTTGTATTTTGAATGATGATATAATTATTCTGTATTGCAATACTAACAAACAATGGTTTTTCTTTAGAAACTTCATTGTGTTTAATAGTGTTTTCTATCACTTGTTGTAAAGCTAAAGGAATGATGTATGCGTTTGAAACTTCTTTTGTTGGCAACACGTACTGAAAAGCTTCTTCATAACGATATTTTAAGAGTTCTAAGTAGTCTTTTGAGAAAGAAAGTGCATTTTGTAACGAAACAACATCTTCATTTTCCTGACTAAGAAAATGTCTGTAAATATTTCCTAAAGATTCTGAGAAACGAACTGCTCGCTGCGGATTTTCCTCAATCAAAGCAGTCAATACATTGAGATTATTAAACAAAAAATGTGGACTTAACTGACGGCGTAAGTTTTCATACTTTTCCGTTTGTTTTCCTATTTCTTCTTTAAATGCTTTTTGTTCCGCCGATCGTGTTATAGAAAAGTATAAAAATTGATAAAATAACACACAAAAAACTACATAAATACTCTGCAATAGATTAAATCGTATGTAATCAAAAATCGTATATCTATGAAATGGAATTCCTTTGTGCCCCAAGATGAATATCTGTAGATACTTAATTCCAATAATGATAGGTTGCATACAAATAACGATTGTTAGTATTGAAATCACTATTAATAAAGAAGATGACAGCTTTCCTCCTACATATTTATTTACAAGACAAACAGCATACCAACAGATCGCGGCAATAATTAGGCTATCAATAAAAACCAATAAACTATTCTTTAAAGAAAAGCTAAACAGCAAAATACTTTGTCCAATACAATTTAAAAGCGATAAGCCTATAGCATATAATATAATTGTCTTATACGGAGCTTTACGAATCAAAAATGATTTGTATCCATTATTGTTTTCAGTAGTATAATTATATCTTATATAATAATAAAAAGCTAAGAATAGTATAATAGCTCCTCCAGTTGTCATGTGGTTTACTATTAATAATAGACTAAATTTATCTCTCAACACATACATTAATAATGAACCTAATATTCCTGCAACTACAGTAGGAGTTAGAATTGTATATAAAAAATATGGATATATTTTGTTGGTTAGTTTTTTAACAAGCATCTTATGATTAACGTAATGAAACGTAAAAAGTATTCCCAATAAAAACGGAATCATAAAAGGTAAAACTTCTATAAATTCAGCTGTTAGAATTCGGACATCCATTCCAGATGCAAACATTCCAAATATGTAGACCGCAGCACTTACAATTATAAAAGATAAGCCTGTTTTACTTAGTAAAGAAGATATTGTTTTTATGTTCATCATACTTGTTTTTAAATTTCAAGTATAAAAGTCAATAAAACAAATATGCTGCTCAAAAAAATGATAGTGAGTTGTGGTTTGAGCTTAGTGAGTTGTTTTTTAGATAACAATACACGTATAAACATCTTCATTTATAACCAACGTATGTATTTGTTATGTCTTTTCTCTTATTCCTAGAATTAGTATTCTTATGCATAAATATCTAGTACTGATTACATTATTTCATAATTCAGGTTATTAATTCTTCAATTTTACGCTGTAATTAAAAATAAAATATTCGATAACGTAGCTACTTTCAGTTTTTCATTACAAAAGGCGAAATCCGAAAAGCCAATTAAAATAGAGTAGGAAATATAACTTAATATATAAATTATGTGTCAAGAAAATAATAATATCGTTCCTGATTTAACTAAAACTCACGGAGAAGTTAGTCATGCTAAAGCACAAGCTTTTGAATTTCATCCAAGTACTCAAGCGGCAAAAATTTCAGTATGTGTTGGTGCAAAATATGAAAATGGTCGTATTTGTGTTAATTTCCCAATTGTTGGTGATATTTGTTTCAATGTTCCATTAAGTATTCCTGTTGATGCTAGTGTAAAAGTATGCATGGAATCCTGTGGTTTCAGAATTGGAGTGCCACCTTTTAAGGGAATAAAAGCAACTGTATATTTCCAAGGTTCTGCAATCTGGACAGGAGTTATATGGGGTAATTGTTAAATACCATTAGCTTTCAACAATACTACATACATCAAATCCAAATGTAAAGCGAGCTTGTAACAAGCTCGCTCTTTTTATGAATTGTCATATCATGTAATTTTTATTCAGAAATAGATTTTGTTAAACATAACGTTCAGTGTAAGAAACGGAGGGCAGCGGATTATCACTAAGTCCACGGTTATAACTAAACCAAATATAAATATTTTGTGTTTATCTTCTCAACTGTAAACGCCAAATTTTATATCTAGTGATTTAGTAAAAAAACGTAGGACATTTGACTAAGCGCCAAATGCCCTATGTTTTTTATACAGTATTACCTGCTGGCTTTTTGCAACCTTAATCAAGGTCTACAAACTTGTTAGAATTAATTAATTGATTGATAGTTTATGGAATTAGAATAACATAATCTTGAATTACCAACCAATTATTTTTAATTTTCACTAGAGAATAAAAATTCCTTAATGTTGGTTTACCCGGACTTGTAAGGGTTACTTTTACAGTTGCCATATTTTTTTCGATGAACTGAAAATCTTCATAATTAGCAGTTCTTTCATATCCTCCAAATTTTTTAGTATCAATAAAAGAAACATAAGTTGACTTATCTAGAATAGAGGTCTTACTCTTTTTATTATCATATAAAACTACTCTAAAGTCGGTATGCAGATGAGGCTTTAATTTTACTACATCATTTGTATCTCCAGCATCTATATAAGATTCTATTGTTGATTTCACATCGCTTATAGCACTATCTTGTGCATTAGATTGGCAAGATAATAGTGTAAAGATGGTTAAAAAGGCAAAAATTCTTGTTTTCATGATTTTAAATTTATTTATTAAAGTTAGCTAGACAACTAAAAATATAAAATTAGCTATCTATATTTTTTTGAATTTTTTTTAAAATATTTTCAATGCTTTCTATTTCTTTTTTAGACAATTCGTTTAAACCTTTAAAACGAATTTTCTCAATAGTAGGGTATAGATTATTAATCATTGTTTTCCCTTTTTTGGATATATTTAGTTCAAATTTTCTTGAATCTACGGAGGAAGATGTCTTTGTAATAAACCCTTTTTTTTCTAAATGGTTTACCATTCTTGAGATTGTTGGTTTATCTTTCACAAGTTTCTCTCCAACATCAATTTGATTTATAGATTCATTTTCATTTATTACGTTCAATACTAGCCATTGCTCTATTGTAATGTCAATTCCTTGAGACTTAAGTATATTTTGTCCATATTGTCTAATCCTTCTTGCTGTAAGCTCTATTTGGAAGTAAGTATTTCTATTATTAATCATATAGCAAATATACACAAATATAGTTAGCTAAGCAACTATATTTGTGTTTTTACGTAAAAGGATATTTTTTTAGCTACACAGGTAACATATATGTAACTGGAATTTAGCCTTTTTTAAAACTATAGTTTTCTGACACAAAACCTAATTCAACCAATTTTTGAAGTCTTTTACACGCTCGCGACTTACAATGATTTCTTGTTCTTTAAAGTTGTGTAGTTTTATTTGCAATCGAGAGTTGGTGTAACTTACAATGTCTTTGATCGCATTGATATTGATATAAAATTTTCTACTCACACGATAGAATATTTCGGGTGACAATTCATCTTCTAGGTTTTCTAAAGAAGTTTCCAAAAGATAATTTCTTCCTTCTATGGTGTGTGCATATGTTCCTTTGTTTTCACTGTAAAAACACTCTATTTCGTCGATAGGAAGCATTTTTAAATGTTGACCAACTTTTACCGTGTAACGCTTTTTATAAGTACGCTCTATAGGATTTACTAATAATTTTTTGATATCGTCAAAATTCAATTGAACATTCTGCGTTTTTGGCGCGCGCGATTTGTATTTATCAACAGCAGTAATTAATTCGTCTTCGTCAATTGGCTTTAACAAGTAATCGATACTATTTAGCTTGAAAGCTTGTAGTGCATATTCGTCATAAGCCGTTGTAAAAATAATTGCAGAAGTAATATCGATCACTTCAAATATTTCAAAGGACAATCCGTCAGACAATTGAATGTCAAGGAATATCAAATCAGGATGCTCGTTATTTTGAAACCATTCTACAGACTCAGCCACAGAATGCAACATTACTTCCACTTGCAAATCTTCTGCTTCTAGCATTCGATTGAGTCTTCTTGCAGATGGTTTTTCGTCTTCAATGATGATTACTTTCATATGATTGGTTGTGTTGTTTTATTTTTTTGGTTGATGATTTTATGTTTGCGGATTTGTTGATTCGTTTTTAGAAATGCTATTGTGAACGTTTTAAAAAAAGGTTGCAATTTGTTTCTCAATAAATAATTTACTTCGTCGCAAACTCATTATAATACTTTTTATTTAAAATGTATCATTCAACATTTATAATTTCATAGTACTTCTCGATACAATTTTTCTTCATTTTATTTTGAAAAATCACTCGAAGTGACGCTTTGTATTATTCAATGGACAAAATACTTTTACATTTAAAATTCATCATTCAACATTTATAATGTAAAAAGTTATTCCCAGTTTTGACTGTTGTCTGACATGTATTCTTTAATTTTTCGTTCTTCCCACTTCTTCCCTAGCATTAAATCAGGTCCAAAAACACCTGCTGCATGAAATGCAATTCCAATTCCCCAAAAGAAAGCTGTAGAAAAATGCCCAAACGTCCAAAAGTTATCTCCTTTGTCTAAGTTAAAGCCAATCAGTGCTAAAATAAATACATTTATAATGATATAAGAAGCTAAATGTCCGTAAAAACCTTTTAACTTTTCTACTTTTTTTCGGGCTCGCATATAGCGTTCTTCATCTTGATAGCTTCTATTATAATTGAATGATGAAGATGACTCCGATGTTTTTGTTGAAGGCAATCTTTCCATAATCTTTTTTTTAATGTGTTAACTACGAGTTTCCTCGTTCATATATTGTTGAATTTTTCGTTCTTCCCATTTGTGTCCGAAGATGTTAATACTTGAAAAAACATTCGTCCCATGTATGAACAAAACAATTCCCCAAATAATCCAAAGTGTATATACATCTCCATCTGTAAACGAACTTTTTATCGTTGCTCCAGCTTCTATGTTATGATAAAACTCTCGAAAAGAGACAAATAAATTTACCAAAACATAGATTGTTAAATGCTTGTAAAACTTTCGCAATGCGACTACGCGTCTTTTAGCACTTTCATAAGCGTCATTTCTTCTAGTATCTTTTATATTTCTGTATGTTTCCATTAGTTGTATCGTTTATGTTGATCTTCTCTTCCCATGTATTCTCGTATTTTTCGCTCTTCCCATTCGCTTCCTAAGATGCCATTCTTTACAAAAATACTATATGCATGAAATGCCAATCCAATTCCCCAAGCTAGCCAAACTATGAATGTTCCAAAGTCAAAAAAAGCTTCATTGAATGTTTCTCCATTGTCTAAATTCCTCATTATTTTTTTAATGCTAATGAATAGATTTACACATAAATACACTAAAAGATGCACATAAAAACCTCTAATGTTTTTCACTTTTTTCTCAGCGCGTAAATATGCTTGCGCTTTTTCATGATCTTTATCTTCTATTATCTCCATTTTTTACGTTCTTCTTGTTCCATGTATTCTCTAATTTTACGCTCTTCCCAGTTTTTCCCAAAACGTCCATCTTCAACGTATACGCTCATGGCATGAAAAGCTACCCCAATTCCCCAACCAAACATTGGAAACCAAAACCATTGGAATTCCCAACTTGTTCTCCAGTTAATGAATGCTAAAAACGGAATGACTAAACAGTACGATAATAAATTATAATAAAACTCTTTTAAACGTTCTACATGTTTTCTTGCTTGAATGTATTGATCGTCCAAACCTTTTTCTCCTGTACCTATTGCTCGTTGTCTCATGACTTCTTTTTGTTTTGTGAGCATCGGAATTGCTACTTGAAAGTCCGATGCTGTCTTGTTAATATAAACCTGACGTTGAGTAAGTAAATTGTATCGCTGTGTTATATTACTTAAACCTACGCCACTACTCTTTTTTACGATTTGTTTTTCTTGAAGGTTATTTTGTATGATCAAATTCCCTTTATCTTCGTATATTTTTATGTGTAACGGTTTTGAAGGCGTTACTCTATTGTGTTTTACCGCGTTTTCTAGTAATAACTGTAATGACAGTGGCACTACTTTACTCTCTGGATTACTAGCTGCTTCTGGAGCTTCAAAAATAATACTGTCTTCAAAGCGCATTTTTAGCAAACTCATATATGTTTTAGCAAACTTTAATTCTTCATCAACCGTTACGAGTTCTTTATTCTTTTGCTCCAATACATATCTGTATACTTTGGAAAGTCCTGAAGTAAATTTTTGTGCTTGACGCGGATTTTCATCAATTAAAGAACTTAGTACATTTAAACTATTGAATAGAAAATGTGGATCTAACTGATTTTTTAAGGCATCAAACTGTGCTGATGCGGTTCCTGCAATTATTTTTTGCTCGGTAACTTTCTTTTTTTGTAATTCTTTGTAAAAGTATATTGCATGAAAAAAAACAGAGAATACGATTGTAATTAATAATGCTCTAAAGTAAAAATCAAGTTTTTCTGTTTGAATAAATTCCTGATAAGTTTCACCTTCTATTAAAATTTCTTGCACCATTCGCACTAAAAAAACAGTAAAAATGGTAATGATTACTGAACCTACAATACCTATCAATAAACGGTAACGTTTCAAGTTTTTCGTCCAAGTTACATTTGAATTTAGGTAATCAAAAAAGTACGAGTTTACAATACTTATTGGAATAGAATACAAACAGTAGTAACCAAAAGTGATTAACAATCGTCTATTAAATTCAATAGAACCACCGCCCATGTATGTAAATACCAAATCAATACCTAATAATAAAATGGAAATAAGGAATCCGATAAATACAACTTTACTAAACTCTTTCATGGTGATTTGTTTTGGCTTCTTTCAAATATACTAAGGATTTTTAAACGACAGTTTATTTTTTACATTCTCCTACCATATACACAGCACGTTCTTTTCCCCAACTTGGGCTAAAATCATCCTTTGGTTTTTCTGCTTCAAATAGTTCTTTTGATCTTTCTATTTCTTTACAATATGGTGCTGTATCTTTCCCAAAATAACGTGCGCTTCCCATATCCCATTCTGCTTTACACAATACAACTCTCGGATTATCTTTAGCTATTGCAAATGCTTTTGCGTAGATTTCTCCCACTTTTGGAGCATATTGCATTCCGTATGTAGCACCATCATAAGCAACCCAAACTGTATACAACATTGCTTGCATTACCATAATTTCTGGATTGTTTGGTGAAATACTTGTGGCATGGTCTATTTGCTTTTGAGCTTTCTCTAATTGTTGTGTTAGTTTACTTTTATCTTTTATTGTAAAACCATCCATGATATTAATTTGTGCAGCGTAGTACGATGGCAACCATTCTGTTGGTGCTGCTGAAGATATACGTTCAAATAAGTTTGCTGCTTCTGCACTTTTCTTTTCTTCTAAAAGTGAGAATGCTTTCTTCATTCCTTTTTCATACTTCGTTTGTGCATTTGCTACTGCTCCAAAAAATACTAGACTTAAAATTAATACTACTTTTTTCATTGTTTACTTTTTTTTGATGATTGATACTTTTTTTGAATGTCTTTTTAAATGATTGAAAAAACATATTCTACGATGATAAATGCGATACTGATCATTTTTTGATTGATTTGATTGATGGTTCAAATATCCTATAAAACAGCTATCTGTAAAAAAAGAAACTACTGAATTGTAATTTTTTCAGGATGAATTGTCGTGAAGTGTATTTTGGGTTAAATTGTTTGTTCTATATTTCGTTTCAAAGTATAAACTCGTAAACTTATAAAACTCATAAACTTCTTTTGTGTATTCGTGTTTTGTCTATTTGTGGATTTGTCCTAGGAACTTCGGAAGCAATTCAAAATTCACCATTCAACATTTAGCATTTAGCATTTAGCATTTAACATTCTAACCAAAATCTCCCTACAAATAGGTATTTCATGCTGTTGAGGATTCGTTACTTTTAAGAAACTTAACCTATGACATATTACAAATGAAGTTTTTCAATATTTTAGAATATTTCTTATTGATTTCTACATCTATTTTATTGTTGTATAATTTTGTCGCAACTGTTCTTTTCCCGTTAAAAAAGGAATTGTTTACAACAACAAGAAGCTTAAAAAAAATACAACAAGTAGTACTCATCATGATTTTAATTGGAATGATTGTTTATCTCTTTTACACAAAAAATACGATAACAGCGCAATCATCTATGATAATCATTCCTTGGATTTGGGGATTTTTAGCAAGTCATCTTTTTAGCGTTCAAAATAGAAATTGGTTCATTGAATTGCTTGGTTTAAGTATATTGTCAGCAATTACCATTGTATTGTTTTTTAAACAACAAGATATTAATGAATTATTCGCACAAAAAAGCATCTTTCAAACCTCGTCATATTTATATATTGTATATGCAGGATTGGGATTATTGCTAGGAAGATTGCTTTGGCCTGGTAATGAAAACACTACGAATAACTGAGATTTTATACAGTTTTGCGCATTACATGCATATAATACAGCATACAAGTAATATTAAAAACTAAATTAATTACAAAAGGAATTAAAAGTAGTGTAAACTCTGTGTAGTATATTCCTAGAATAAACCAAAAAGAAGGAAATAGAAATGTAGCGATTTTTTCCCAATTTTTCTTGTAATCAGGAATCGTAAAGTAGATTGTATACAAAAGTAAGTTTACGAGCGCCCAAACCATTACAAATATATAAATCAGATTAGCTTCACCATAGATATCACCAATATTTATGTACACAAGCATCCAGGGCAATACAATGTTTATGAGTAATGAAAGGAAATAAAAATTCCTTACGAGTTTCTTGGCAACTTTTTTAGACATCTTTTGGTATAACTATTATAATCAAAGATAGTTTTTTCATAAGTTAGTAGTACATAAATAAAATCTAGATGAAGAAGATCATACAAATTTCTTTTGTTCTATTCTTGAGCATGTGTGTAATTTCATGTTCGTTTGGGCAAAAAAAGAAAGAAAAAGCAGCAAATCCTGAAAATGAATTGTTTCTTGTTGACAACACTTTTTGCAAAGAGAAAAATGTGCCTATCATTGAATTTAGTGTGGAATATCCTAAACATATGACTATTTTCCCTGCTGAACCTTCTGAACTTCCCAATCCAAATTATGCCGTAATAGGAAAATATAGAAATTCTAGCACTATTTTGGAAGCTGTTCAGATAGAAGCTATATATGTGTCTGACACTGAAAGAAAGAAGGTTGATAAACAAAAAACACTGCGAAATATAATGAAAGGATATCGCAATTTCTTCAACACTTTTACTGGTGAAACGGATGTATTTGAAGTCAACGGAAAAAAATACGCTATGATGAGAGGAAAAATTGATGGTCGCTTTCATGCTACAAATGCAGGAACTTTGACAGGAAAATATTTGATGCAATCTGTAGTGGTTATGAAAGATGAGTATACAGGAATCGTTTTGACAATGCTAGCCGATCAAGAGAAAACCGATATTAAAACTTATGATGACTTTTTTAGCAAAGGTGATATAGGAGAAATTTGGAAAACGCTTGAAATGTATTAGTTATCATTAATTCTTTAAAAATAAAGTTTCTACATTGAACGTTATCTTACTAAATAAAAAAACAATGAGAGTTCTTTTTTCTATATGTATATTTCTATCCACACAGTTTGTGATGACGCAAAACAGTAGTGAAGCACGTGCGCAAATTTGGAGTCTTTTAAAGAAAAACAATAAAGATTCGTACCAAATGATGCAGCATGTATACAATTTTCCAAATGAATTTAGTATCCAAAATAGTGTCATCCAATTATCTGAACCTGGAGATTTTATGACCTATGTTCGTGGATATGAAACACGTCAACTCTTAGAAGATATTTCTACCGTTGTTCATGAATGCACACACGAATATCAAAGTAGAAAACCACTCGAAATACTCAGTAAACAAAGTACAAGTAATAAATCTGCAAATGCATGTATTGTGTATTATATAGATAAAACAGAAGAATATTTGGTAGAAAGAACACAAACATTTCCTTCTGTTCAAATTGCACGTCTAATTCCTGAAGAAGTTCGTTTTTTTAGATATGAAACCTATGTAAATACCAATGAAGAATATTTAGGCACACAACAACATGGAATTTATGGATTGCTGGAAGAATGGAGTGCGTATTTAAATGGTTTTAGAACTTCTATTCGAAATTTTTCAGCATACAAAAAATTAGGAATGGAAGGTTTAAAAGGTTATTTGGAAGATACAGGAAGTATTAAAATTACATATCCTGAGTTTAAATGCTACATGCTACACTATCTTTCATACGCTCGTAAAAATAATCCTGGAATATATCAACAGATCATTCAAAACAAAGATTTTAAAAAAGCATATCACGCTATAGACAACCGTTTTGTAAAACTCATGAAAGCACATGAAAAGAATATTGCTTTGATACAAGCTGAAGTAATAAAAAGTGGACTCGCTTTCGAATTAAAAGATAACTTTTACTGGCTTGGAAATAATGGTATTGGCGCATATCAGCAAGAATATAATACTTTAGCAACGCATGTGTCTACACCAATATTTAAAAATGTATTGGCTGATTTGAAAAGGTAAAATAACATGGATAAAATTATTTCTAAAAACTTAATTACCTTAACAATAATATTTTTTCTGATTTCAGTTTCTTTAATAAAAGAGTTTACATCAGACATTATTCTAACAAATAAGCATTACATAGGTTTTACTTTAATTTTCCTCACAGTTCTGTTATACTTCTTCTATAAAAAATGGTTTATTTATTTTCTCTTTTATGTATTATTAGCTGGTTGTGTTGATTTAATTGACATTTTTTATATCACTATTAACGTTAAGATTATCTTCGTAACCTTTAACCCTATATTTATTATATTATTTATTTTGCATTTAATCTTCAATAAATTTATGGACAATCAACTATTCCCTTGAATTCTAGAAAATAAAAACTCCACAACCACTTGAATTAAGATAGTTACAGCAATTTTCTCAAAGCATAGACAATTCGTAGACAAAATACCTACTTTACAAATTATAAAGTAGATATGCAGTATATTTAAGATATTTCTGTAAATATTATGAATACATATTCCGATAAAAAAACAAATAAAAAAAGTGAAGCTGTCACACAAAGAATTGCTGACACACAACAAGCGAATCATACTGCTTTACAATTTGTAGATAACAGACCAGAAGCTACAATACAAAGAAAAATACTAAATATCCAAACAGCACAACCGATACAATTACAAAAATTACCTGTTGCAAGACATCGTGAAATTGTAAAAGATGCTGCAAAATTACTTGATTCTCCACAAACCGCCAGCGATAATACCTGGATAAAAGCAATATATAAAGAATTGGATGGTACTGGAAATCCAGCAGCCAATAAATGTGTTGACGAACTTATAAAGCAAAACATTATAGATATGAATGATTGGCTTTTGATAGAAAAAGATTATAAATTATATAAATCTAGTGGCCCAGAAGCACTTGAACTGCATGAACGCCATAATGTCCCTAATATTCATGGAGCTGAAGAAGCAGCAAAATGGGTAGCTTCGTTGATAAAAAATAGAATTGAAGATTTGTACTCAACATTGGCTGGATTTCCAGGACATGCTATACAAGTACAACAAAGCATCACGTATTTAGGTGATCGTTATAAAGAAGGTAAGTTTGATCAAGATGCATATAATGGTTTTTACACAAAAATTGTAAATGCACTGCGAACAGAAAAGGCAAAAGCACCTGTACATGGTATTCCAGAGCATACCTATAAATTTTATGAAAAAGGAAATGTTACCATATAAAAAAACGCCACAACTACTTGAATTAAAATAGTTGCAGCGCTTTTTATGACTTTTCGAGGCTAAAGTCTATATTATTCTATTACTACTTATTTGCGTAAATAGCCGTTTGTCCATATTGGAAGTGAATTGGCACATGTCCTGGATCTTTTTTGAACATGTATAAATCTTTTTGTGGTTTTTCGAACAACATGATGATATCTGAACCTCCAAATCTAAATTTCCCAAATTCTTGTCCTTTGACTACTTTTTGACCAGGTTTGATCAATTTTTCAGCTGGAACTCCTTTTGGCGGATTGTTTTTTGTGTACATCATTACACCAGAAACTTGTGCCATTCCTATAGGAAGTACAGCTACTTTTCCAACATCTTTTCCTCCATCAAGAATGACTAAACCACGTGCTTGTTCAAATTCGTAACCATCTTCCGCGCCATCTGGTGCATCCCATTGTCCGTCTGGAGTCATTTCTACATTCAAAAATACTTTTCCACGAATGTCTTTTATTTCTAATACTTTCCCATGTACTGGTGTATGAAAACGGTGATAATCATAAGGTCCTAAGAAATAGTGAACAAACGTTCCGCCATTAAAATCTTTGGCGTATTTGCTTCCGTCTAATAATTCTTTTACGGTTCCAATAACGTGCGTATGCTTTAATCTATCGGTTGTTTTTTTCCCATCAGCATCCAATACATTTCCATTATCGTCAATCTTATAATCTGCTTTATACGTACAATCTGCTGGTGCTACAATGGTTGTATTATCTTCTGGCGCTGCAATTGGACGCAATGGTGAAATTCCTGTTTTTGCGTCAGCATCATTAAATTCTCTGTAAAAGAACTCATTAAACGTGTTCCAGCTTTCTGAATTATCTCCATACAAAGGATAATTATACATCGGATTGTGCCTAAAAGAATAATAACTTTCTTTGGTAAACGATTCTTTCGTATCTAAAAATGCGCCCCAAGCTTTTGCAAATTTCTGTAGCCATTTTGCAAACTTTGGAAAACTCTGCATAGATAAACTCGACTCTTCTACTTTTTGATCAACCAACCAATAAAATTGACATAACAAATCGTATACCTTTTGGTTGTAACCGTTTGAAGAATCTGTACTTTTCCACGCATCAGGATAATTTGGATCACTACTTTCGTCTGGAACCAAACGCACATACATATCTAAATAATCGTAATAAAGTTCTATCGTTGTTGGCCATGCATTTCCATTAAACTCATCATTAAAAGCATTGTATAAATCTGAATTTAAATTTGTCTTTGCAGAAATATTTGCGGCTTGTAAAGAGACTAGCAACGCATTTTTCATTTCTGAATCTTTTCGAAGTAACTTATCTAAGTCTCTTACAATAGCGCTATGTTTAATTGATTTATTTTTCATAATACTCATATGGTTTGGGTTAATTTACTTTTCAAATGTATTATTTAAATAGCTAGAAAATTAGCGTATTAACAACCTGATTTTTAAAGCGCGTAGATTTACTTACTTTTATAAAAATTTTCTTCAAAAATGGTTCGCATACAAAAAGCTACTGTACAAGATGTCAATGCAATTGCTCAAATTGGCAGCACTACTTTTTTAGAGACTTATTTAGAAAACACGCCTAAAGAAGCTGTAGAATCTTTTGTAGCAACTACTTTTACAGTGGATATGCTTACCGCAGATTTCCACCATGAGAACAATCATTATTTTATGATTTTTTTGGATGATACACTTGTCGGATATTCTAAAATAGTACTCAATGTCGCAAATGAAACTATAGAAGGAACACAGCTTACAAAACTTGATCGTTTGTATGTGCTCAAAGAATTTCATGGGCAAAAACTGGGCGCGCAACTATTTCATTACACCATACAATTTTCAAAGGAACAACAGCAACATGGAATTTGGTTGTATGTACTCATTGAAAATGAACGCGCATTGAACTTCTACAAAAGAAATGATTTCAAGATTACAGGAGAATACAATTTTAAAGTCTCCGAAACGAGATACAATCCAAATTATATAATGTATTTAGCATACTAACTCGTTTTAAAACAAAATAATCATTCCTTTACAGTTTTTTGTCTTTTATGAGTGTAAGCAACTATTCACGTTCAAAAGTTCCGTACTTTAGAAATGATTAACACCTCAACAATCTTTCAAGATGAACCGTAACATTTTTTTACTTTTCCTGTTTTTTATGTGCTTAAGTTGTAATGATTCAAAAAACAACACTCAAACTCCTATAAAAATCGTCAGTGTTTTTGATGCTCAAGAAGTAGAATGGTTTAAATCGAAAGGTACTGGAACGATCTCTGGAACCGCTAAATTTAAATCAAAAAACGGTGAAGTACGTTTTGGAAAAGAATTTCGAATAGAACTTATGCCAAGTTCTAGCTATACAGAAGAACGTTTACAACATATTTATCACAACAAACAATCTGGCGCAGTTTATGCAGAAAACGGAATTCTTACATTTACACCCGATCCAAAAGGATATCATGATACTATAAAAATGATGTGTGATGAAAACGGAATGTTTACCTACAATAATCTTCCCGCAGGAGATTATTACGTTATTGCTTTTATGCTTTGGGATACAACTGGTGGCGGATTGATGCAACGTGTTACACTTTCTGAAGGTGAAACTACACATATTGAAATGAAGAATTTCTAAATGACTTTCGTGAAAAAACATTTTTTATATCTGTTGATTATCAGTTGCTTCTACTCGTGTTCGAAAACAGAAGTCACTCAGTTTGTATTGTTTGATGAGGAATTTACCTTTACGCGCGCAGATGCTTTGACTTCTTCGCCAAGCAAATCACATTACTACGTAACAAATGATATGCTACAGCTAAACATTCCTAAAGATTGGACAAGTCCTGTAGATTTTAGGAACGGAAATGTACATATACGTATCGAAGTTCTGGAAAAACCAAAAGGGAACGAACCTACCAAATGGACACTTTGTTATATTCCGAATAAAGGACAAGGAAATATGTACGGTTGTACTTCTACCGATATATTTACCAAAACTGGTATTTATGAAAAAGAAGTTTCTATGAATGAATTCTGGGAAAATGAATCAATTATCTGGTCGGAAGGCATCAAACAAATGGATTTGGTCATTAAAGATGATAGTGGCGGACAAGGACATGCGCACAAACGCGAAGATCATGAAAAATTCTTCCCAACCAAAGTACGAATCACCATGATTCAGGTAGCCAAAGGCGCTACATATAACTCAAAATTAGTTGATGATGTTTTAAAATTTTAACTGTATATTGTGACTGTTCACAGCTTTTAAAATTGTAAAATGAAACAAGAAAATCTAGCCAAAAATCTCGCAGATCGCTTGCGCGAAATATTTACGGAAGGAAAATGGGTTACAGGAACAAATGTGAGAGACGAAATTATGAATGTCTCTTGGGAAAATGCTGTTAAAAGTATACATGGTTTAAACTCAGTTGCCAAACTAACCTTTCATTTACATTACTATATTGCTGGTGTAGCAAAAGTTCTAGAAGGCGGAACGTTAGATATTAGCGATAAATATAGTTTTGATGCGCCAGTCATAACATCTCATCAAGATTGGCAAGATCGTATTGATCTTTTTTGCAAAGATGCAGAAAGATTTATTCTTTTAGTAGAGAACATGACCGAAACACAGTTATCTGATGATTTTGTGGTTGCAAAATATGGTACGTATCAACGAAATATTGATGTAATGATTGAACATGCGTATTATCATCTTGGACAAATTGTGTTGATTAAAAAAATGATGCAATAAAAAACAGTTCTTTCTATTAAACAACAAATTACACTACAATCAAACATGGCATTTTTCATCAATTTAGATCCTAATACAGAAGAAATTGAAGCAACATATAACAAATACTTAAACCGAGAACAAGAATACCCTGAAGCTCCTGTAGAGAAAAGAAAACCGCTATTGATCTTCTTTTATTTGTTATCTGCACTAATTAGTGGAATTCCAGCCATCATACTACAGATACTGAGAATTCCTTTTTTAATCATTAGAAAGATTCGAATAGGAATATTGAAAAAGGAAAGCAAATGTATTTTTGATGAAAACTATGGATCTGATCCTGATAATTGGCGTGAACATGTGTTTGAAGATCCGGGGTATAAACCATCCAAAAGTGATAAAAAAATACAAGCACAAAAAGATGAATATTTAGAAAAAGCGACTTCTTTACGAGAGGAATGGTATGAAGAACCTGAAAATCTTAATAAATTAGTTCATTACGCAACTTATAATCGTGTTGTGGAAGGTCATAAAGGAAATAAAAAATGTCTTTTTATTTTAGATCAATTAAAAGAATTACCCGAAAAATCCAATCTAAATTATGATGTTTTATACTGGAATTTACATGTTTTAAATAGCAGTTTAAATATGAAAAATCAAGCAGCATATTATAAAAATATAGCTTCAAAGAATGGCTATATTCCTGAAGATGAACAAATGTCAAACTTTAAAAAATACATACTTGCACTTGCATTTTTCACGAATCATTCTTGGAAAAAGCTCTATCGTCAAATAGTGAATTGTTGGCCGTCTTTGAATTAAATATTATTAGCAGAATTAAAAAATACATGAAACTTTTTCCAACGACAACACGCTATTTTCGGTTAATAGATGATAAATTAGAAACCATTGATCGCTTAAAGCGAAGAACAGATAAGTCACACAATTTAACTTCTGATTATACAGATAAAACTTTTAGAGGAATTATAAAGGATAATCAATTTAAGCTAATTTCTTCAGTAATCGGAAAAGGTGCTTTTTGTGTAATGAAAGGTGAAATTAATACTAATGAAGGACATGTTAGCGTAGAAATACATAAAGTGTTTAGAATTCTTTTAAGCATTATATTATGCTTTCCTCCTATTGGCATTACCATAGTTATTTTACTTGGTCAAGAAGAATTTCATCCAGTTTTTATTCCAGTAGTCATCATACAAGTAATAATGATTCGATATATTTTTATAGGTTTGGCTTTTAAATCATTATCAAGATATAGTCTGAATAGACTTCGTGATGTATTGGACGTAGATTGGATACAAAAAAAATAAACCATTAATACTATGAAATCAATTCCCGCTTGGAATCCGGTAGCTATAAAAGATATTGTAGGTACTTATAAAATTTCTGGTGTAAATCAAGATATTCATAGAACAACCTATGCTGGCATTTTACATTTATCGCTTAATGAAAATGAACGTGTTATTGCACGTTGGTCCATAGGTAATGATTCACAAATAATGCACGGTATTGGGTTTTATAAGGATAATATTCTTGTAATTAACTTTCAGTATGAAGCTACAAATGCTAAAGTGTTTAAAGGAGTTGTCGTTTATCGCGTGTTGAACAGTAATATTCTTGATGGTTTTTGGTCAGAAAAGCATGGAGACCAAAAGTTTTTAGGGGAAGAACAGTGTCTTAGAATCAATACTGTTTATGCTATTAATTGAAACTTGTAAAGACTTCTCGTTTTCAATTGTTTGATACAACTACATATATATCATAAAAAAACCTCAAGTAAGAGATAAGCTTACTTGAGGTTGTTTGCCCTTTTATTTATAACGAATTACTTCGTAAAAAGTCCAGAAAAACCACTTGTTTCTTTCGTAGACGAAACGCCTCCTGCTAGTGTAATTCCTCCTGAACCATCTGTTGTAGGTGTTGAACCTGACATTCCAACGAAATCCCAACCGTATGTATTGGCTGTATAAATTTGCATTACCGTTGTCGGTCCTACGTTGTTGTCAAAGTGATAACGAACTGAAACCTCGTATGCAACTCCTGCAATCGTGAATGTTCCACTTCCTTGTCCGTTTGAATTGTTTGCTTCTTTAATCTCTAACGTTGCATTTAATGCTTTGTTACTATATGTTCCTATGATACTCATGATGTTGATAAATTGTTTCCTTACTCTATTTATTAGTAGGCTTTTCAGGTTACGCCAATTTGGTATTGATGAATGTCAAAAGTCAATTATTTCAGCTAGCTATTACTTTTTGACAATCCAAATTTGGGAAATAAAAACTTACTTTTTCAAAAAAATAGAACGAGTTGAGCATTTTATGGAACGAAAACTAAAATTTGTAGCACCAAATATGACACAGATTTTAAAAAACTAATTATCGAGCAAAAATGAAATCCAACAGACAACTACAATGTATCCAACTGATTACTCTTTTTATCATCACTAATAGTCCAAAAGAAACCAACAAAGAAAAACTGATCTGCAGCCGGACGACGTGTCATTCGCTGAAATGTTCCATTGATATCTGGCTGATTTGCATATTCATACCCAAAAACATTTCGAACTCCTAAAGCATTTGATACTGAAAAGTATAGTATTTTTTGTGGCGATAGTAAATATGCCCAATTCACACTCAAACTATGATAATCTTTTGTTTTTTCTGATAAAAAACCTGTCGTATTTGGATTTGTATATGTTCTTCCTGATGAATAGTTATAACTAAATCCTACCTGACTTTTCAATTTATCAATCCAATGTTTAGTTACTAAAGAAAAGTTATGTTTTGTAGCAAAATTTGGCATTGCTTCTACTGGAAAATTTTCAAATTTACGCTGTGTGTCTAAGTACGAATACGAAACCCAATAATCTACATTTTTAATGCTTTTGTTGTCTCTCCAAAAAATATCTAAACCAGTAGCATGTCCAAAACCATCATTGGCAAAGCTTGAATTTGGATCTGGAAAATCTCCTGAAAATGTAATTAAATCGTTGTATTCTTTATGATACGCTTCTGCTCTAAATGTTTTTCCTTCATGTACATATTGATAGTTTAAGATATAATGTGTCGAACTTTCTGGCTTAAAACCTGTATTAAACTTTAAATAATTATTATTCGGATTTTGATAAAATTGTCCAAAGGCAAACGATACTTGATCTTTCTCAGAAGTTTTATACGCTACTGATAATCGTGGTGAAATTGTTGTTTTGTCCAACATATCTGTATGATCTAAACGTACTCCAGCTTTCATTGCAAAGTTTTTAGAGAAAAATATGTCCGTTTCCGCGAAAGCGCCAATTAAATTACTTTTAAAACCGTAATCAATTTTTTCTACAAAAGGATTTTCAAAACTTTCGTCAAAGTCAGTCGTAAAATATTCGGCTCCAAAACTTAGTTTGATTCTATTGCTAAACTTTCTTTTCAATTTAGTTTTAAAGTGAAATGAATTTTCTAAACTGTTTACTTTATCGTCAATGATTCTAATTTTTGAATTGTCGCGTGTGTAACTCAACCCAGAAGAAATAGACCAATTTTCGCCAAAAACACCTTTGTACGAACCATTCATATATAAGTTATTATTGTTTAGCTTAAAACGAACCAATTCATCAAAATTGATACTTTCTTGATCGAGTTCAAAGTCTGTAATATCAAACGCAGTATAAAATTTTAAAGTTCCATTCTCAAAATGATGACGAAATACACTTTCTCCTTGTCCGCCTTGAAATGGTTTTTTCCACTCATTACGATCTGGAAATAGTTCTAAATACGGAGCAAGATTGATGTATGAAGTACTAAAACTCACGGAACCTTTCTCCCACTTTTCTGTATGTCCAAGCGCACCACCAACAGTCATTACAGAAATATCTGTTTTCTCTTGATCAGGTTCATTAATTGTATTTAACTCTAAAACTCCAGATAAAGCTTGACCGAATTCTGCAGAATATCCACCTGTAGAAAACGTAATTCCTTTGAATAGAAACGGCGAATAACGTCCACGCGCAGGAATGTTGTTCGTTGTATTGGTATACGGTGTAAACACGCGAATTCCGTCAATAAAAATTTGTGTTTCTTCTGCTCGTCCACCACGTACAAATAAACGTCCATCTTCAGCAACTGTACTTGTTCCCGGTAAAGTTTGTAAAGCGCCTACAACATCTCCTAAAGCGCTTGCTGTGGTTACAATGTCTAAAGGTTTTAGCGCTGTGACTTTTGCATTTTCTCCAGCTTCAAACGAACCGGCACTTAAAATTACAGCATTGAGCGCATCTACATTTTCTTGCAGCTTAATGTTTACATCTTTCATTTCTGAAACATCTAGTGTTACCTTTTTAGTTTCAAACGATAAAAAAGAAACAATTAAAACCTGCGTTCCTGTTTCTTCTGTCGTAAAATTAAATGCACCTTTTTCATTGGTAGAAGCGCCGTCAAATGTTCCTTCAAGATATACGTTTGCGCCAAGAATTGGTTGGTTAGATGAATCGGTTACAATTCCAGTAACTGTAGTTTGCCCAAAAACGATATGTTGTAAACACAAACAGAGAACAAGTATTATTTTTTTCATGATATTATTTTGTTTTTTACACTGAACTGAGTCGAAGTGTTGATTGATGATGGGACAAATCTCTTTCGAAATGAATGATTCTGAAAAAAGGAAATGCTCAATTGTCGTTATTTTAGGATGAATTGTATTTTTAGTCCATTGCACAAAAAACAGAAATATTGTAGCTTTGATGTATAAAAAATCCCAACAAGTACTATTTGCTTATGAGTTTAATGCCTTTGATTTCTGTAGCGGTTATCGCTATCTTTGTTTACATCATCTTTACATCAAGAAAGAATAGTTCTGGACTTTCTAAGAGTTCTAATCAAAAGTATTATACGATTGATGATGAATTTAACGCAAAACGAAAAGCAAAACAGGAAAACATTGATCGCATTCTCGAAAAAATAAGCGATAAAGGTGTCGAAAGTTTAACTCCACAAGAAAAAACGATTTTGGACGAATATTCTAATTCTAAGTAATGGCATCTATTTTTGGGCATGCGCTTGCTGCCTACACGATAGGAAAAGTTTCTAATCTGAAATTAAATCCAGTAAAATTATCTTTGTTATTTATTTTTTGTGCTGTCATTCCTGATGCAGACGTTATTATGTTCCAATTTGGATATTCTTATATGCATCCGTTGGGACATCGCGGATTTACACATAGTATTTTGTTTGCTTTTCTATTGTCCTTTTTGATGCGTGTCATTTTCTATAGAAAAATCAAGTACTTTTCTAAAACCGGAATTGTTTTATTTACCGCTTTTTTATTGGCTACACTTTCGCATAGTTTGTTGGATGCATGTACAAATGGCGGAAGAGGCGTTGGTTTTTTGATTCCATTTGATAATTCACGTTATTTTTTTCCTTGGCGACCGATTTTGGTTTCGCCATTAGGTGCTCGTAATTTCTTTAGTGAATGGGGATTGCGTGTATTACAAAATGAAGCTTTTTATATTGGAATTCCGTGTGCAATCTTAATTGCGATGACGATATTCTTTAAAAAGAAAGATCTATGAAAACGAGATTATTTACCATCATTTTTATCATTATCGTAATACTCGAACTTATTTTTGGAAGTTTTGAGAGTTACACGACTTGGCATTATTTTACAAAACCTGCCATTGTAATTACGTTGATGTTATTTTTTATATTTAATTCAGATCATCTTCATTTTTCAGTAAAAATAACTACAATATTGGCACTACTCTTTTCTTTGTGGGGCGATGTTTTATTGATGTTTGTCACAAATGATGAAGGTTTTTTTATCGCTGGATTGATTTCTTTTTTAATAGCACACATAATGTATATTGTCGTGTTTCTGCGTGATCGTAATGGAAAAAAAGATAATCTTTCATGGGCTGTATTGTTTTTACTATATGCTATAGGATTATTTTGGATAATTAAAGATAATTTGGGTGATTTGTTAATTCCCGTATTGATATATATGACAGCAATTCTTACAATGGCAATAACTGCGTTTATGAGAAGAGGAATGGTATTACGGCAAGGATTTCAATATGTATGTGTTGGAGCAGTATTTTTCATTGTATCAGATAGCCTTCTAGCTGTAAATAAATTTCACAGCACACTTCCGCTTTCAAACCTAAGTATTATGACTACGTATGCTACTGCTCAATTTCTAATAATTACTGGAATCATCAAAAGTTACCAAAAATAAATCTGTACTATTTTTTTTACTAAATTGCAACGCTTTTTAAAGGCGCATTGAAGTATATGAAATTTTTTAAAATTTTTATTGCACTTTTCTTACTGAATCTATCTTTAGACATTTATTTTAATAATGCTAAAGAGTTTTACGAATACAGACTAATTACCAAGCCATTAATTACGGTTATTTTAGGTATTTTCTTTTTTATAAATAGTGTTTCATTAAAACCATTGGATAGATGGACAATAATTTCCGCTCTTCTATTTTTGTGCGCTGGAGATACAATCTTATTAGAAGATACTCCTTTTTACTCCTTTATTGGTGGTTTATGTTTGTTTCTAGTAGCAATATTGCTCTACTCGTCTTATTTTTATAAACAGACAACATACGATATTGATCGATTGATTCCTTTTTTGGCAATTTCTTTATTGATTGCTCTTTCTTTGATATACTTAATGTATGATGGACTACATAATTTACTGATTCCAGTAATGATTTATATAGCAACTGTTTTAAATTTTATGAAGATTGGTTATTTACGCTATAAAAATGTAAATAATGCTAGTTATCGTTTTGTATTTATGGGCACAATCTTTTTTGCTGTAGCGCAAATTATTATAGGCTTACATGCTTTTCATAAAGCAGTTCCTTACAAAGACATTTCTATCATGCTTTTTTATGGTTTTTCTCAACTCTTCCTTATCTTGGGTATATTGAGTATTAAATGCTCCGAAAAAGATGATTTAGCATTATTAAACTAACGCTGTTTTGTTTTTTTAAACGGTCTAATAATTAGACGTGCTTCTCTGTCAAAACGAATGTAATTGTAAACCCAGTTGATAAATACAACCATTCGATTTCTAAATCCGATTAAAAAGAAAAGGTGTACAAACATCCATACAAACCATGCAAAGACTCCTTGAAATTTAAATTTTGGTAAATCTACTACTGCTTTATTACGACCTACCGTTGCCATAGAGCCTTTGTCGAAATAGCTAAATGGCTTCATTTCTTTACCATTTAATTGACGAATAAGGTTTTTCCCTAGATGTTTTCCTTGTTGAATAGCTGGTTGAGCCATCATAGGATGTCCATAAGGATAGTCTTCACTTTGCATAGAAGCAATGTCACCAAGCGCATATATGTTATCAAAACCTTTTACTTGATTAAATTGATTTACTAAGATTCTATTGCCTCTTGTAATGAGTTCTTCACCATCTACACCTGCAATTGTTGCTCCTTTTACTCCTGCAGACCAGATTAAAGTAGCTGCTTTGAAGCTTACTGTATCATTCGTACTTACCCAATCGCCATCATAATTAGTTACGCGTAAATTTTTCCAAACATCAACGCCAAGTCCTTGTAAATAATCTTCCGCCTTTGCGGATGCTTTTTCACTCATGGCTGGTAATATTCGATCTGAGCCTTGCACCAAATTGATTTTCATCTGACGAATGTCTAAATCAGGATAATCTTTTGGAAGAATTCCTTTTTTTATTTCTGCCAAAGCACCAGCCAATTCTACACCAGTTGGTCCGGCTCCTACAATGACAAAATTCATTAAAGCATTTCGTTCTTCTAGATCAGATTTCAAAATGGCATGTTCAAAGTTTTCTAAAATCAAGCTACGAAGATTCAACGATTGCGGAATCGTTTTCATCACCATACTATGTTTTTCGATTTCAGAGTTTCCAAAAAAGTTTGTTTTTGATCCTGTAGCAATCACCAAATGATCATAGGCTAAATCGCCAATATCAGTACACACACATTTATTTTCTGTGTCTATAGCATCAACATTTGCCAATCGGAAGTAAAAATTAGGGTAATCCTTTACAATTTTACGAATCGGATACGCAATAGAATCTGGTTCTAATCCGCCTGTAGATACCTGATATAGTAAAGGTTGGAATGTATGATAATTATGTTTGTCGAGTAAAACAGCTTGTACTTCTTGTTTTCCGAGTTGTTTTGCTAATGAAACTCCTGCAAATCCACCACCTATAATGACAACTCTTGGAAAGCTCGTTCTTGGTATATTCATAAAAGATTGATCCTTAATACTGAACTCATTTTAATTTTTCAGTACTTGAAAAAGTCATGAATTCATTACAAAAATACAGCTTTCTAAAAGTTTTTTTAAAAAATATGTAACATATTTGTATTCATAAACACTTATAGGCAAATAACCATCAAAAATTGAGCAAAAACCTCGAACATAGTTTTGTTACAGAATTAGAACGTCACCAGAATATCGTTCATAAAGTTTGTAGAATTTATACATCTGGCAAAGATCAGCACAACGATCTTTTTCAGGAGATAACGATACAATTATGGAAAGCATATCCAAAATTTAGAGGCGATTCTAAATTCAGTACTTGGATGTATCGTGTAGCATTGAATACTGCTATTACATTGTACAGAAAATCTAAACGTCGTGTAAAAACACAAGATTATGAAAGTGTTGTTTTTAAAATAACATCCGAGGATTATGATGATACTGAAGAAGAACAGTTAAAAATTATGTATAAAGCAATCAAGCAATTATCAGATATTGAAAAAGCCTTGATTTTCTTATACTTAGAAGATAAAAATTATAAAGAAATAGCCGAAACAATTGGTATTACGGAAGTGAATGCACGTGTGAAGATGAACAGAATTAAGACCAAATTGAAGAAGATTTTAAATCCATAAATTATGGAAGAATTAGATTTATTAAAAAAAGACTGGAAAAAGCAAGAGGTGAATCAACCTAAGCTATCCTACAATGATATTGACAAAATGATCCTGAAGAAGTCATCTTCTCTCGTTAAATGGATTTTTTATGTCAGTTTACTAGAATTAGGTTTTGGAGTTGCAAGTGTGATTCTCATATTTATTTTAAAACCTGAAGCCATGGAGAACTCAAATACACCAATTTGGTTTAATTGGTTTTATTACTTTTCCTCTGTTGTAGTATTTTATTTTATTTATAAGTTCTTTAGAAATTATAAAAAGATTTCTACAACAAGTTCCGTAAAAGATTTAATGCAAAATATTATTACGACTCGTAAAACTGTAAAACATTATGTAATGTACAGTTTGAGTGCTATTGCAGTAACTGTTTGTGTTGCTGTACCAACAGGTTTTATTGCAGAAGCAGGTGGAATGGAGCAATTTAAAGCAGAAGCAACAGTATCAAGTTACTTAATGTTAGCATTGGTTACCATCTTGTTAGCTTGTCTTATAGTACTCGTATTTTATGGAGTGTACTACTTATTATACGGATTACTTACAAAAAAGCTAAAACGCAACTACACAGAATTACAACAATTAAAATCATAAAAACTTTACCGCAAAACTACAACATCATGAAGAAGATACTTTTATTAATAATGTTCGCAATGTTTAGTATTTCTATCAGTGCTCACGAACAAACAAATACTTTTCAAAGCCAATTCAATACATCGTTAGTCACTCCAAGTGCGACAACTTCTATGTATACAATGAATAATGGAGGTTTTATACAACTTATTTATAAAGTATTCAACAAGGTTGGACATGTTCTTTATACGACTATTAATACCAACGAAGTACCAAACGAAGAAGAAACAACAAATGAAAACAACTAGTTTTAGTTGTTTTTATTACTATCATAAAAAAAGGACTCAGCATATACTATTGAGTCCTTTTTCTATTCTATTTTTTTAAAGCTATTATTTAATATCTTCGCTTTTCGTTCAATTTTTCCATGGCTTCTATTTCTGCTTGAGGAATTACTTTTAAGAACGAAGGATGCTGTTCTATAGCATATTCTATTTTTTCTATGATGTCTTTAACGCTTTCGTTTTCGTAATCAATTTCTAAAGGCTGTTTAATTTCCATAGATTGCAGAATTCCTTTCTTTTTGATACGCAATCCTTTTCTATCGAAAGAACGTCTAAATCCATCAATTACAATTGGTACAACAATAGGTTTGTAACGTTTAATGATATGTGCAGTTCCTTTTCTAATAGGTTTCCAAGGTCTAGTAGTTCCTTGCGGAAAAGTAATCACCCAGCCGTCATCTAAAGCGATTCCAATATTGGAAATATCACTCATCTTTACTTGTCTGTTGACATCTTCTCCGTTTGCTCTCCAAGTACGTTCAATACTCACAGAACCTGCGTATGCAAGTATCTTTGGAAGCAATCCTGCTTTCATAGTTTCCTTTGCAGCAACATAGTAAAGATTTAACTTAGGATTCCATAAATATCCTACATTTTTGATAGAATCACCACGTCCGCTTAAGCTCGCATTAAATACGTGAAACATGGCTACAACATCTGCAAAATATGTTTGGTGATTAGAGACAAATAACACATTTTTGTCTGGTAATGAGCGTAATACCTCAGAACCTTCTATTTTTAGCTCATTAAAACCACGATAACGTCTGTGCGTCATTGTTCCCGCAATTCTAATTAACCATTTTTTCAAAAAGAGTATATGTCCGAAAGGATTTCTTTTGAATAATCCCATGTATGTTCAATTTTAAACGAATTACAAACTTACAAAAACTAATTTGAAATGGCTTTAGAAATGATGTCTTTAACTTCACTCAACATCATAGCCGTTGCGCCCCAAACCACATAATTATTGAGATAAAATGCTGGAACTTGTATATTTTTTGCATAAGAAGTTGTCAATTCTTTTTCTATCATTGATGTTTCTGATAAGAAATCTGTAAGCGAAACTTCAATGATTGATTCTACTTCTGATGGCTGCGGAACAAACGTTGGTGTTTCTTCCAAAATTCCAATATAAGGCATCACTGTAAAATTACTTGGCGGAATATAAGTGCTGGTAAGTTCTCGTATTACTTGAATACTATTGCGATGTACACCTACTTCTTCTTCTGTTTCTCGTAACGCAGTTGCTTCAAAATTTACATCTTCTGGATCTACTTGTCCTCCGGGAAATCCAACTTGATTGGAATGTACACCTTTATACGTTTTACGTAAAATTAATACTAATGTAGTTTCATGTGCTGCGTTTGGATAAAATAGTGCCATTACTGCAGACTTTCGAGCATCTTTCATACGATCTTCCATAGCTTTTAATTCTTTTTGACGAATATCTGGTGCCATTTTCAACTGAGAAGAAACACCTGGAAGCTGGATTTTTGCTATTTTTGGAAGGATTTTTTTAAAATTATCAAAATTCATTTATGAAAAAGATTTGCTCGGTACTTATTGCTATATCCGTTTTGTTAGGTTGTGAAGATACTAAAACTTCTACACCTGCTTTGAACGAATCTCAAAAAACTGAAACGACAAAAACTACTAAAGAGTCAGAGAAAAAGAAAGCGAAAAAAAAGCAGAAAGAAGTACTTATTACAAATGATAATGTTCTAGATTATATGATTGCTTACGGTGAAAAAAACAAAGAACGAAAAGTTCGTATTGTTACCGATTTCGGAAATATTGATCTCGAATTGTATAATGAAACTCCCTATCATAGAGCCAATTTTATCATGCTGGCAAAACGTAACTATTTTGAAGGCACACAATTTCATCGTGTCGTAAAAGATTTTGTAATTCAAGGAGGAAATTCAGATGGCTGGAATGTTGCTAAAAAACGTGAAAAAATTGGTAAATACTTGCTTCCGCCAGATACAAAAAAAGGGTTCAAACATAATAGAGGTGTCATTTCAATGCCGAGTGGCGATATTGATCGCGCATATAAATTTGCGTCTCCTTATGAGTTTTTTATTGTTCAGAAAAAAGGTGGAACACATCATTTAAACGGAGAATATACTGCCTTTGGAAAAGTAATCGCAGGTATGGATGTTGTGGATGAAATTGCAAACCAAGAAACCGATAAAGGTGAATGGCCTAAAAAAAATATCATGATTAAAAGAGTTGAAGTCCTCGACTAAATTATCTTTTGTGTACGCTTATACATTTTCTGTAGGTTGTTGTTACGATATTATTAGTTTTGCCGCAGAAAAATTCTACACATTTAATTTTATGAAAAACTACACAAACGCACTGATCATTTTCTTGATGACAACATCAGGAATTTTTGCGCAAATTAACTTTGAAAAAGGACATTTTGTAACTGAAAACAATATAAAAACTGATTGTTTTATTAAAAATGAAGGCTGGGAAAATAATCCTTCCAAGTTCGAATACAAGTTAACACTAGATGGTGATACAAAAGTATTACGCATGACCAACTTAAAATCGGTGGTTATTGATAATGCTTACAAATTCGAAAAACATACAGTACAATTTGATGATACAGATCGTTCTATTAAGAAATTATCTTATGAAAGAAGTCCTAGATTCACCGAAAAGACGTTTTTATTAAATGTTTTGATTGAAGGAAAAGTAACACTCTACTCCTATATTGATGGAAATAAAAAAGCATTCTATTATAAAAAAGAAGGGAAACCTATTACAACATTGATTTACAAAGTGTATTCTAATGAGAATCGCGCTATTTTGTATAATAAACGTTACCAACAACAATTATTAACAGAATTAGCATGTGGGACAATTTCTGAGAAAAAAGTTTCGAGAGTTGATTATCAAACTGGTGATTTAACAGCTTTTTTTAGAGATTATAATGAATGTAAAGGAGCAACTACTACTGAATTTAATAAAAAGAAAAAAGGTACGTTTCACTTAAAAGTGACTGCTGGATTTTACAATAGCAGTTCTAAAACAGACTTAGGATTGGCTACTTTTTTTAGAAGCGGACTTGATACAGATGCTGCATGGGCACCTACTTTTGGAGCTGAATTAGAATATGTATTCCCGTTTAATAAAAACAAATGGGCAATGTTTATTGCGCCAAATTATAGCTCCTATAAAGGAGAAGGTAAATTTTTAGATTTACTAGTTGAAAGACGTTTTGAACTAGAATATAGCGCCATTCAAATTCCTGTAGGTTTCCGTCACTATTTTTTCTTGAATGATAAGTCAAAAATATTTTTAAGTGGTGCAATTGTTGTTGATTTACCATTGAATCAAAAAACCGCTGGAAATTTTATTATTCCTGAGGAAGATTTTAAAACATCTGCAGGTGCTGCTTTTGGTTTTGGATATAGTTATGATAAATATTCTATTGAAGCAAGATATATTCCTAGCAGAGAACTTGTTGAAAAAGCTTCACAATCTAGTGTAAAATTGAATCAGTTTTCAATCACGTTAGGGTATACACTTTTCTAAAAAATAGTGAGTAAAGATATTTACAAAGGAACTAACACATGTTGGTTCCTTTATTTTTGGTAGAAACTTGGCAATTGGAGTCGAAATTTCACAACAATCAATCGAATAGAAATCACCATTGCTGCAGTAAAAATGTAGATTAAATTTACTTCTAAATTTAAATATTGAAGCACAAAAAAAGTAATTCCTCCTAAAATACAAGCAGTTGCATAAATCTCCTTTCTAAAAATCACAGGAATTTCATTACACAATATATCTCTAATAACACCTCCAAAACTCGCACTCATTGTTCCGAGAGCAATACAAATAAGCGGATGTAATTCTTTAGAGATTCCTATTTCAACACCAATTATTGTAAATACGCCTAAACCAATAGTATCAAATAAAAATAATGAGGTTCTGAGTCGGTTCAATTTTTTCCTAAAGACAATTGAAATAAATACTGCTGCTGCAATTGTATACACATAATTCAGATCATTCATCCAGCCTACTGGCGTTTTACCAATCAAAACATCGCGTAAAGTTCCTCCACCAACTGCAGTCACAAAAGCAATAATAAAAATTCCGAAAGGATCCATTCGTTTTTGCATGGCTACTAACACGCCAGAAATAGCAAAAGCAAAAGTTCCTATGATATCAAGTGTATAAAAAAGCATTACATGTTTTGTGTGTAGAAGTTGTAATCTTTGATAATAACGTCTATAAAAGGAATTGTTGCCATGTCAGACTTCGTTTCAATTACTTCCTCTACTTTGACTCTAAGTTTATTTAAAGTATCAAAATCTTTTCCTTTTTGAGCTATGATATACGTTTCTTTAATAATACGCATATCATTATCAGATAATTTAATTACAGAAGCATACGTAGGTTTATAATCATCGCCTATTTCTTCTAATATTGTATGTGAAATCAGTATTTTATTTTTTAGTGAAATTACGGCTGTTCCTGCCGTCATGTCTCCTAAACGCTGTCCTTTTTCACTCATAATTACCGTAATCAGTGCAACAAATCCACTTAAAATATTAAGATCGACAATTCTAAAAAACCATCGAATTAAATAATCGACAAAAGACGCTTGATAACCATCAATCTTTACTACTCTAATTTTTAAAGCTTTCTTCCCTAAGGTTTGTCCTTCAAATAAAGATTCTAAGACTAAGGTGTAAAAGATAAAAGGAAACAGCATAATGACATACACAGAAATCACTGACCATTGATCCCAATCGCGCATAAATCCACTTCCATTATACAGTTCTGAAATAATCCACCAAACAATCGTCGCGTAAGCAATTTTTATGATAATATCTATGATGTGAGCGACAACTCGTTCCCCAACAGATGCTAATGTAAAGTTGATATTTACATTTTGAGTAGTATTAATTTGTATCTCTGACATTTTATGTTTTATTTTAGCGTATCTATGAGAGAAGTTGCATTTATCAAGCAAAATAAAGAAAAATGGTTAAACTTTGAAAAAACCATTTATAATAATCAGTTTAAAGATCCCGATACTCTTTCATCATTGTATATTCAATTGATGAACGATTTGGCATACGCGCAAACGTATTACCCTAAAAGTAAAACGATTAGCTATTTAAATCAACTTGCTTCTGCTGCTTTTCAACGTATTTACAGAACTAAAAGAGAAAAAACAAATCGTTTTATTTCTTTTTGGAAAACGGAAGTTCCGCTCATCATGTATCAATTTAGACGCTATGTATTGTATGCTTTCTTAATTTTTGGTGTATTTGTTACTATCGGAGCTGTTTCTGCTGCTTATGATGATTCTTTCGTACGATTGATTCTCGGCGATAGTTACGTAAATACAACGCTAGAGAATATTGAAAAAGGAGATCCCGTCGCCATTTATAAAAGTGGTAGCAATTGGGGAAGTTTTATAGGCATCACTCTCAACAACTTATATGTAGGAATACAATCCTTTATTTATGGTGTATTTGGCGGCTTAGGCACTGGCTACGTATTAATGGTGAACGGAATTATGTTAGGTTCATTTCAATACTTTTTTCATGATCAAGGTGTGTTGTGGGAAAGTGTTCGCGGAATTTGGATTCATGGAGCTATGGAAATATTTGCTATTGTCATAGAAGGTGCTGCAGGTTTATTGCTTGGCGCGAGTATTCTATTCCCAAAAACCTATTCACGTATGGCTTCCTTTAAAATGGGACTCAAAAACGGAATCAAAATATTAATAAGTACATTTCCTTTTACCTTTGCCGCAGGATTTCTGGAAGGATTTGTTACACGATATTCGAATATAATGCCGAATTGGCTTTCGGTTGGAATTATTCTTGTTACCCTAGGAATTATTTCATTTTATTATTTAGTATATCCCTATATCATCCAAAATAAACTAAAAGCACATGTTTCAACTCTATAAGCCGAGAGATTTCGGATTATACTTTAAAGATACCTTTGGTTTTTTGAGATTGCATGGAAAGCATTTCTTTAAAAACTATATTACAGTCAACGGAATTTTTCTACTGATTCTTGTGGCTATGACTTTCTTTTTTTATCTGCTATATGAAGACATTCTCACAAGTTATCTTGTAAGTCAAAATACAGAAGCGCTTACTAATTATTTGAATGAAAATTCAGGTACTTTTGCTATATATGCTATTTTATTTGTCGTAGTAGGAATTACAGTTGGTATACTTAATTATGCTTTTGTGCCTATATATTTTAAGTTGTTTGAAAAGCATGGTGGCGCAAATTTTAGCTCAAAACAAATTGCAGATGAGCTGTTTGCAAACATTGGTAAACTTTTTCTGTATATTTTAATGACTATTATCATTTCAATTTTTGTTATTCCTGTAATAATCATTGTAGCAATACTGATGTCTATAACGCTTATTGGAATTCCGTTTTTGGTTTTCCTTGCTGCGTTTATTTCTTTGTACTATCACTCTGCATTGATGGAATATCTGAAATCTGATTCTAAAAGTGCTTTTGAATGTTACAGTTATAGCTTGAAACTTTGTTTTCAGAAATTTTTCCCTTCTATTGGAGCAGCTGGTGTTTTTATGATTTTAGCATTCGTATTTCAATCTATATTTAGCATTATTCAATTTATTGTAATGATGGTAATGGGACTTACTTCTTTAGAAAACCCTACTACAATGAGTGATACGGATACATGGTCTATATCATTTGTAATTTTAATTATTATACAAATCATTTCCTACCTTATTAACTATCTTGTTTCTGCTGTTTTACAAATGAATCAAGCACTTATATACTACAGTTTAAAGGAAGAAAGAGAAAATATAAACACGCAAAGTACTATTGATCAAATAGGGATAGAACAGAATTAATGCAAAAATTTTTAAGACATATATTATTTAAATTCCTATTTGTAGGAACTTGTATGCTGGTTTTCCTTGCGGGATCTGTGTCGTATGCAGCTACTATAACACCGCAACAAAATGTTATAGAAGATACTTCTGATGTAATGCCAAAAACGTATGAAGAAGATTTTAAAGATCGTTACGATAGTAGCGAATATGTATACGAACAAGAAAAATCTGATGGTTGGTTTACACGTTTTGTAGATTGGCTTGAACGTACTATACAAAGTATTTTTGATTTTGATTCACGCCAAAAAGCCTCTGATTTCATTTCTGACTTGACAGACATTTTTTATGTAGTACTTATCATTGTAGTTGTATTTTTTATTGTACGTGCTATCATGAATGGTGAAGGACGTTGGGTTTTCGGAAAAAGATCCGATAAAAAAATCATCAGACATGAAGACGTAGAAACGAATATTCATGTGGTTGATTTTCAAAAATTAATTTCGGAAGCGGTTACCAATCGTGATTACCGTTTGGCAATTCGTTATCAATACTTAAATATGTTGAAGAAGTTGAGTGCTTCTGAGATTATCTCTTATGATCCAGAAAAAACAAATCTTGATTATACTTACGAAATAAAAAACGATTCTTTACGTGAACAATTTCAATATACATCATACTTATATAATTATGTATGGTATGGTGAATTTTCAATTGATAAAGCTCAATATGAACAAGCATTGGAATCATTTAGTCTCATACTTAAAAATAATGCCGCATGAGTAAAAGACTAAAAATATATTTAGGGATTCTTATATTCATCATTATTGGTGCAATGTTCATGGAACTATCTAAGCCAACTCCTATTGACTGGCGAGAAACATACAATGAACGTCAAAAGAACCCATACGATTTACAGATATTTCATAAAGAATTAGGTACTATTTTAGATGAAGTAAAAATCAGAAACATATACCGTACTCCATATGAATTTTTCAATGATCAATACGATTGGGAAACCTATGCCTATAAGATTGATGGAACGTATATGAACATCAGTCCTGATTTTTATACAGATCAATCTTCTATAAACGAATTGTTTGACTTTGCTGATGCTGGAAATACAATTTTTATTTCTACACATGAAATGCCTCGTTATCTAAAAGATTCACTTAAGTTTTCAACAAAATACGATTATAAAATATCTAGCAAAGCAACACTACAATTCGAGAATCAGAATTTAGAAGACAATGAAATTACTTATGAAAAGGGTATAAAAAATATTTACTTTTCTAAGATTGATACGTTGACAACAACTCCTTTAGGATATCAAAAATTTGAAAACGATTCTATTTTTACCAATTTCATTAAAATTCCACATGGGAACGGAGCGTTCTTATTACATACGCAACCTGTTGCTTTTACGAATTTTCACTTATTAAAAGATGATCATTACAAATATTCAGAAGGAGTTTTAGCGTACATTCCTAATAAAGATATCTTTTTCGATTCGCCAAATAAAACAAGAAATGCAGATGGAACAAGTGATTCTTCATTGCGTTTTATTTTAGAACAACCTGCATTGCGTTGGGCATGGTATTTGGCTTTAATCTTTTTATTAGTCTTTATATTGTTTAATGCGAAGCGTAAACAACGTATCGTAAAAATTGTGGATCCGTTGCAGAATACAACTGTCGATTTTACAAAAACAATTGGAAACCTATTCTATGAGACGAAAGATCATCAAAACGTTGTTCACAAAAAAATCACATATTTCCTTGAACATTTGCGCACAGAATACTTAATGGACACACAAGTATTGGATGAAAAATTTAGTACGCGTTTGCGCCAAAAATCTGGAAAATCTAAAGAAGAAATTGACCGACTCGTCAAATTACTAAACATACTCAGGAAAAAAATATATTTCGATCAAAATGATGTATTAAACATTACCAAAGCGATTGAAATTTTCCACAGAAGAAATAATTAAACGAATATTTACAATACATTAAATTCAATATATGGACTTTACAGGAGAAAATAACGAACAAGATGCACATAAAAATTATGTAGATCCATTGTCATTCACCAACCGAATTGACTTAACCGAATTACAAAAAGGAATTCACAAAATACGACAAGAACTCTCTAAAGTAATTGTAGGACAAAAAGGTATGATTGACATGCTGATTACCGCTTTACTTGCCAAAGGTCATGTACTGATTGAAGGTGTTCCTGGAGTTGCCAAAACGATTACAGCAAAATTGCTTGCTAAATCGTTAACAGTAGATTTTGGACGTATTCAGTTTACACCTGATTTAATGCCAAGTGATATTTTGGGAACTTCGATTTTTGATATGAAAAAATCTGAGTTTGAATTTAAAAAAGGACCTGTATTTACAAACATGCTCCTCATTGATGAGATTAACCGTGCGCCTGCAAAAACGCAAGCTGCATTATTTGAAGTAATGGAAGAACGTCAAATTACTATGGATGGTGAAAAGTATTCTTTAGCTGCTCCATTTATGGTATTGGCAACGCAAAACCCAATTGAACAAGAAGGTACGTATCGTTTGCCTGAAGCTCAATTAGACCGTTTCTTGTTTAAAATAAATGTAGACTATCCAAATCTTGAGGAAGAAGTTGAAATCATAGCACGCGAACATCAACTGAAAGAAACAAAAAAGGTTGATAAAATCAGTGCATTTTTAAGCAAAGAACAAATTATTAAGTATCAAAACTTAGTAAATGATATCATTGTAGAACCGCATTTATTAAAATACATTGCTGAAATTATCGTCAATACACGTAGCAATCAATTTTTATATATTGGTGCTTCTCCAAGAGCTTCTATTGCTATATTGAAAGCTTCTAAAGCGTATGCAGCAATGAACGGACGTGATTTTGTTACGCCTGAAGATATCAAGCAAGTAGCAGTACCTGTATTGCAACATCGTATTATTGTAACGCCTGAGCGCGAAATGGAAGGTGTGACTTCAAAACAAATTATCAATCAAATTATACAAACTATTGAGATTCCTCGATAATTCGTATTGTTTCAAAAAACAGCAAACTAGTGCAATTGATTAAAAGATTTTTTAAATCATTATATCTCCAAAACCGTTTCTTTTACGGATGTTTGGCGATCATTGTATGCTTTATTGTGAGTTTTATATTTCCTAAACTCTTTTATATTTCAAAGCTACTTTTGCTGATTTTCATAACATTTACAATACTTGATATTTTTATTTTATACTGGACGAGAACTGGAATTTCTGGAAAACGACAAACACCAGAAAAGTTTTCGAATGGAGATGAAAATAATGTATACTTACGATTAGAGAATTTTTATACGTTTTCTATTTACACAAAAATTATCGATGAAATCCCAGAACAATTTCAAGTCCGCGACTTTTCTATAGAGAAAAAAATAACCGCTTCTAGTGTTATTGAACTGAAGTATATGTTGCGCCCTACAGAACGTGGTGAATATAAATTTGGGAAACTGAATATATATGTAATGTCTATTTTAGGATTGGTATCACGTCGCTTCTTTTTTGACAATGAAGTTATGGTGCCAACATATCCTGCATTTTTACAGTTAAAAAAGTATGATTTGCTCGCCATTAGCAACAACTTGACGATGTACGGAATCAAGAAGATTCGCCGTATTGGTCACACGATGGAGTTTGAACAAATTAAGGAATACGTAACTGGAGACGATTTACGAACCATTAACTGGAAAGCTACAGCGAAACGCAATCAGTTGATGGTGAATCAATACCAAGATGAAAAATCGCAACCTGTATATTCTGTGATTGATAAAGGTCGTGTGATGAAAATGCCATTCAACGAATTGAGTTTGTTGGATTATGCTATCAACGCGACATTGGTAATGAGCAATGTTATTTTAAAGAAACAAGACAAAGCCGGAATGTTTACTTTTTCAAAGAAAGTAGAAAATATGGTAGTTGCTGAAAAGCGAAGTGCGCAAATGAACATGATTTTGGAATCGCTGTATAATGTAAATACAGATTTCTTTGAATCGGATTTTGGACGTTTGTATGCAGATATTAAGCGAAATATAAAGCATAGAAGTCTTGTGTTATTGTACACGAACTTTGAAACGCTAGATGCTTTAAATAGACAACTTCCTTACTTAAAAGGAATTGCTAAAAATCATTTATTAGTGGTGATTTTCTTTAAAAATACAGAATTAGATGCCTTAATAGATGATGAAGCTACCACCATACAAGAAGCATATGACAAAGTGATTGCTGAAAAGTTCTCTTTTGAAAAACGTCTGATTGTAAACGAATTAAAGAAGTTCGGAATTTATTCTATTCTAACAACTCCAGAAAACTTAACAATCGACACTATTAATAAGTATTTGGAAATGAAAGCCAGAGGTTTGGTGTAATTCGTGGTTTTAAATATTTTGCCACAAATTCATAGATGCCTTTTTTAGTTTGTTTATCACGAGTTGGAAACTCGCGCTAGTTAGGGGAATATTTTATTCTTCTAATTCACCGTTTTTCCTTCACGATATTCAAGTCCTTTTTGACCAATAAGTGTTCCTTTGGAATCTGCATACATTACATAAATAGTATTACTAGCAGGATAATAAAGCGTTCCAAATACCTTTGAGAGATTTGAAGCTGTTTTCCCTTCACGATACTCAATTCCTTTCTGTCCAATTAACGTTCCTTTAGAATCTGCATACATTACATAAATTGTATTGCTTGCTGGATAAAATACAGTTCCAAATGTTTTCTTGATATCTGTTGCTGTTTTTCCATCACGATATTCAATCCCTTTCTGCCCTATCAATGTTCCTTTAGAATCTGCATACATTACATAAATAGTATTATTTGGCGGATAATACAAGGTTCCGAATACCTTAGCAATATCTGTAGCCGTCTTTCCGTCACGATATTCAATTCCTTTCTGCCCTATTAATGTTCCTTTAGAATCTGCATAAATCATGTACATTGTATTCGTTGCTGGATAAAATACGCTTCCAAACACTTTTGCAATGTCTTTTGCTACTTTACCTTCTCTATATTCTAGTCCTTTTTGTCCAATAAGCGTTCCTTTGGAATCTGCATAAATCGCATAAATAGTATTGTTTGCCGGATAATATACAGCACCAAACACTTTTGCGATATCAGTAGCTACTTTACCTTCGCGATACTCAATACCTTTTTGTCCTATGAGTGTTTGATTCTGATTGCTAAAAATCGTGTAAATGGAATTATTTTGTTTGTAATATACGGTTCCAATCGAGTGATCAATCTGACTGAATAAAAAACCGGGAATTACTAATAGAAGAACAAGAACTATTTTTTTCATATGTCGCTTATTAAATGGTCAATATCGCTAAAAATTATGTGACTTGATGTTAAAAACAACAAGATATACTTTTTAAAACAATTTTCTGTTCTCTTCGTCCGCCTTAAATCTAATAGACAAAAGAAATGTGATATCAAGACGTTTTTATTTTTTTGTCTTTATAAATACAATTTAACCTCAAGAGGTTTTTACTTTTTACTACCTAGCAAAATCCACTTTACTACGTAGTAAACTTACTTTTACTACTTAGTAAATATATTTTTGTTCTTTACAAAAATTACAAAAGAACTTGACTAATACATCAATTTCACCTGAGGAAAGAAATAAAAACACAAGAATTTAGGTTTAGTGCAAAAAGCTATACTATGTTATTTCCTTTAACAAGAAGTATATCGAGAAATGAAGAATATAAAGTTTTATATGCGTATTGAAATAAATTCATTCCATAAGCGAGAAAAAACCTTTATTTTCAATCGCCCAAACAAGTAAAGCATTTTTCTTGTCAGGCAAGTTTAATTTTATTTTTATGTTTCTTCGATGACTTTCCACAGTTCGTTCACTAATAAATTGTTCATCGGCAATTTCTTTGGTAGACATATTATTCGCAATGCAATTAAGCACAGCTCGTTCCCTAGTGGTAAGCTTACAAAATAATTCAGGTGAAAAAGTGACTTTTGTCTTTTTTAGTTTTTCTTCCAGTTTAGGATTATACCAATTCATGTTACGTTCTAAAGCATGCATACATTCTTTTAAATCATCTATTGCAAATTCTTTAAGCAGATAACCGTTTACATTTAAGTTTTTTGCTTGTTCCAATAAATTAATATCTGTAAACATTGTATAGATAATTGTCTTGACTTTTATATTCTTCTTATGCAAGTTTTCCACAATATCTAACCCGCACATGCCTGGCATTTGCACATCAAGTAATACATAATCAGGTTTTTGCAAACAAATTTGATTCAGCGCTTGTAAACCGTTTTGATACGTTCCCAATACGTGATATCCCATAGTAGTTAATACATTTTCCATGCCTCTTGCAGTTATAGGATGGTCTTCAGCTATGATAATACTTTTTCTCATGTTTACGTTTTTACGGTAAGATTTAATTGTGTTCCTTTCGGATTTGATACAAAGTTAAGATTCCCTTTTATAGACTTGGCGCGCTGTTTAATATTTGCTAGTCCAAAAGTAATTTTATCACCTTTTAAACTCTCTACATCAAACCCTTTTCCATTATCTCTAATACTAATATCTAATTCAGATTGAGAACTAATTATTTTGATTAGTGCGTTATTAGCTTTACTGTGTTTTATAATATTATTGAGTGCTTCTTCTACAATACGATAAATTTGTAGTTCTTGTTGTGTGCTCAAGGTTTTGGTATACGAAATCTGTGTACTTATAAGCAGATTTGTAGTTTCCATTATATTGCGACACAATTCTTCGATGCTTTTTTCTAAACCTATACGTTCAAACATTACTGGATGTAGATTATGACTAATGTTTCGTACTTGTTCAATAATCTTAGCGAGTTCAGAATGCTCAATAGGTTTTCCGTCTTTAGCTTTTGTACTAATTTGCAATAGTTTATGATTTACGCTATCATGCAAATCACCTGCAATACGGCTACGTTCATTTTCTGTATTCTCAAGAAGTTGTTGAGTAAAGCTTTCCTGTAGTTGTTGTTCCTTTTCTAAAGCACGACGCTTTTTTCGTGTATTGTAAATGACAAAACCTAAGCCAATGATAATTATACTCAATAGAAGCAAGCCGATAATACTATTTTGTTGTATGATTGATTTTTCTTGTTCTGCTATTTTTTGTTCTTTTTTTGAGGTTTGAAACTTTTTTTCAAACTCATATATCTTAGCCTTTAAGTCTTTATTCCACAGAAAATCTCGGAGTCTATTGTGTTTCTTTAAGTATAAAAAAGCTTGTTCATACTCTTTTACTTTTTCCTTAGAAGCAATCATATCCCTTAACAGATTGATTCCTCTGTAATAATCTTTAGCTTTTTCTGCAGCATTAACCATTTCCTCAAAAAGTTCCTGATTATAGTTGCCTGTTTTTGCATACGATAGGTTAAGTCTTGCATCTTTTAAGTAATAATTATGATGGTAACCGTTTGGATTTGCCAAAGAATCTGCTTTCGCTAATTCTTTTTCGGCAGCCTCTATCTCATTATTTTTAATATGAATAGCTGTTTTAAAATACGAATCCATAAACAAATAGTGCTGCACAGGTTTTTTCCAATGCTTTAATAAATTCCCTAAGCTATCTTTATAAGCAATCAAGCTTTGATATGTGGTGTCGGTTTTTATAAAATGTAGTGCATGTCCTGCGTATGCCAAACATATATTAGATGTATCTTTGGCCGCTTTCCCATAGTAAATCATTCTATTCAATGCTTTTTTAGCATTTTTATCATCATTCATACTTGATGAGATTCTGAATAGGCTGTATTGAATAGAGCTAATGTTTGTGGTATCTTTAGTTGCTTCAAACACTTTTAAGGCTTCAAACGCATGGTATTGTGAACTATCTAATTGTCCTTGTATTTTCTGTTGATCGGAAAGAATCAAATGCGAAAATCCTTCAATAGTTTCTTTCTTTGGGTTGGGACTGTATGCAATAGCATCTGTGAGCCATCTTTTACTTTCTTTAATATTTCTATTAAAGTCGTATTGTGAACCAATAAAATAGTGAATTTCCATGTTTTGATTATCACTTAAAGATTGGTCATATTTGGTAATGAAATCAACACATTGTTTTAAATAGATAGAATCATATTGTAAGTAGTAATCTAGTGCATCTCCTTTTGCCATTAATATTTGTGCAGTAATACCATACTTTCTTTCAGATAAAAATCTTTGATACGCTTTAGAAAAAGTGGACTCATACAAACTGTCTTTAAAATTCGATCTATCACGTAAAAGAGCATATTCTTCAGGAATCTCAACTTGCGCATTCCTATTACAACTTACTATACATATTCCCAAAAAGCATAGAAATATTAAAAACATGCATTTCTTCATTAATTGGTTTAGAGGAATAGTCAATTTCATGATTCGAATATAGAAAAATCATCTCTAATTACGCAATAACCGTCTAAGGGTTACTACTGATTTTTGTCAATTTGTAAGTAGAATACTTAAGGGCTACTACTGATTTTGAATATCCCTAGTTCCGATTGCCATTCATTATTGTTTGATTTGCACAATCACAAAAAAATAATACTTAAATGAAAAACAATTACTCCCTTATTTCTCTACTAATTACATTCACCTTTTCTCAATTAAGTTTTGGGCAGTATGCCTTACAATTGCCCAATGGTGGTAATTCGAATGTTGGTTATCCAATTTCCTCGGCTTTTAACCCTACCAATGCTATAACCTTAGAAGCATGGGTATATCCTACGCAGTTACAAGCAAATTATTGGGCAGGATCAATTTTTTCAAAATCAGAATCTGGTGAAAAAGGTTATGACCTACGAATAGGAGCCGATGGAATAGATTTTAATATTGGAACCACAAGTGGTTGGCGAAATGCATATTGGAATACTACAATTACACCCAATCAATGGTATCATATAGCAGGTGTATTTAATGGACATAGCGTAAGTTTATATGTAAATGGAGAATTAAAAGCAACTACGTCTTTTAGTGGTTCAATAGATCCATCATCTGTAAATTTATTAATAGGAGAAAACCCAACATGGTCGGGACGTCATTTTTATGGATTGATAGATGAAATACGTTTTTGGAATACAGCTAGAACTCAAACAGAAATAGATTTTTTTAAAGACTATAGAATAGACAATAGTACTGACGGTTTGGTCATTTATTCACCGATTACGACTACAGGTTCAAATCTTGATAATACAGCCTCAGGAACATCAGCATCTTTTTGGGATGGGAATCTAAATCTAGGTGCTTCGATTGTAAGTGGAGGAAAAAATTTACCACTCGACATGCCTCTTCCTGATGTGAATATTAATATATTAGATGATGGAACTGTAGTTGCTACCGAAAATTTTGATTCAGCTTCTTCAGCGCCGTCAGGAAATGGAGGAATTACCTTTAACAATAGTATTGCGCTTTCGGCAGTAGCAGATGTAAATGGTACTGGTAAAGGAATAGAGTTCCGTTACGATGCTAATCTTTTTGAAGAGGAAGAAATTACCTTACATACTTTCAACAATGTTGCTCCAGGAGACTATATTATTCAATACGATATTAATGCCGAAAATGCTGGATTCTCATACGATGCTGTCATTTCTGATGGTACAAATTCAAAAACACAAACCGTAGGTATACAAACAGGAAGTGGTAGTTTTCAAAAACGATACACTGCACAAATTTCAATTACAACGACGAGTGATTTGAGTTTTACAATGCAGATGTCTCCTTTTGTATCAGCGTTCACGAACTCATTAGTATATATAGATACTGTAGAACTTATAAAAATGAATACTGTTTTGCCTACAACGGTATCTGGTACTACTGTTGAGCAAGAAGAAAACTTTGATGCAACTTCCACAACTCCAATTTCTGGTGGAGCTCTTAGTTATAGAAATAGTGTTGCATTGTCTACAGATGCAGCTGTTAATGGAACAGGACAAGGTGTTGGATTTAATTATACAGCAGCTTATATTGAAGTGACAGCTAGGGTAGAACCAGTTACTTTCACAAATGTACCAGCTGGTTCGTATTACATAGAATACCAGTTTAGTGATGATAACACAAATGTCAATCGAGATTTTACATATTATAATCAAATAACTGATGGTATGACTACTACTTCAAACTTTATAGTAGTTCCTACAACGACAGTTTTTTCAACACATAGAACCTATGAAATTACAACTACAACAACGAGTGATATTAGTTTGCGATTGGCTGCGGGTGAAAAACAAAATAATGTGACCAATGGTGGTTCTATTTATATTGACAATGTAAGATTGATAAACTTGAATACTTTAAGTACAGATAGTTTTGAATCTTCTGATTCTATAGCTGTATTTCCAAATCCGACAAAGGATAGATTTCAAATTTCAGGATTAATGCAACCAGTAAGATACACACTTTATGATATTTCTGGGCGCTTAGTACAAACAGGAGCAACCTCAGAAAATAACAGTATAAATATACAACATTTGTCTAAAGGAATGTATGTATTGAAATTGGACGATTATAAAACATTAAAAATTGTGAAAGAGTAATTTTAACTTATTTTTTCCTAGAAACCCTAAGAGAACAGAAATAGAGAATTTTCCTTTTTTATTTCTGTCCTCTTTTTTAGTGTTATTATGTCGATGAAAATGATTAGCCTTGTCTTTTCTTTTCATACAAGGGAGCTGATTTCAATACAGATTTTGGAAGGCTTTCAAAGTTTGTGGATGTATTTTATGAAAGTTTATCCCAAATATTTGTTACCTCTAAAAGTGTTCAAAGTAACAATGAAAAATAATAAGAATATAGATTTAGTGTAAAAAAGCGAACTTTTCAGTCCGCTTTTCACCCTCTTTCATACAACTATACTATATAATAAATTCATGGTAAGCTGATACTTTTATAGTGTATGATTAACCTAAATAATTCAATTAACTAAAGTTTACAATTCTTCTGCTGATAAACCGAAAACCACAATGTGAACAAAAAAAATTTCAATTCGTAAAACAGTAAACTCCTGTATATCTATATAGACGCATTCTTTTTAAAAAAGGTTCCCAAAACTAGTTCTAAAACTCAAATCCTAATTCCTTTTCTACAATTCATCCTTCAAAAATTACAGTTAGGTATCTTTTTTTATGCGTGATTACAATTTTTATGGACTTTTGAATCATCAATCAACACATTCAGCTTAGCTCAGTGTAATAAAAAATAATTCATTAATCAATAAAACAATCAGACATGAAAAATTTAATTTTAATCGCAGTATTCTTAACAGGTTTCTTTACAACAGCACAAACCAACAACTCAGAGGAAGGAATCACTATTACAGTAACCGTAAACAAAATAAAAAATAACGACGGAAAAGTGTTGTTTGCTTTGTACACAGAAAATACATTTATGAAAACAAAGCCAATTCAGGCAACTGGAAGTACTATTGAAAATAACAAAGTAAAAGTAACCTTTACAAATGTACCAAAAGGCGAATATGCTATTACGTGTGTACATGATGAAAACGACAACGGACGTATGGATTTCGAAGATAACGGAATGCCAAAAGAAGATTATGGAATGTCTAACAACCCTATGAGTTATGGACCACCAGAATTTGGATCTTCAAAATTTACAGTAAAAGATAAAGACCTAACATTGAATATTGTTCTTTAAATATAGCTCATAGGTATTTGGTATTGGTGTAAAACAAAAAAGTGATACATAATTGTATCACTTTTTGTTTGTAAATAAGCTTATAAACTAAAATACTACTTATCCATCCAAGCATTCATCATCCAAACAGTTTTTTCCTGTTCAGAAATTAAATCGCTCATCATAGCATTTGTTCCTTCGTCATTGGCTTCACCAGCTTTGTTTAGTAATGATCTTTCTAATTGCAAGAGTTCTGAAATAGAAGATACAATCAAAGCAACCGCTTTTTCGTCTTGCGAAATGTGCTTTCCTACCGGAACTTTGGCATTCGCTATATAATCTTCAAAAGTATGCAAAGGTTCTCCTCCAAGCGTTAATACCCGTTCTGCGATTTCATCAACCTTTACTTGCGTATCATTGTAAAGTTCTTCAAACTTGGCATGCAATTCAAAAAACCCTTTTCCTTTAATATTCCAGTGAATTCCTCTTAGGTTTTGATAATATACTTGAAAATTAGCTAATAAAACGTTTAAGTCGTCTACTAATTCTTCTGTTTTTTGGATGTCTAATCCTAATATGTTTAATGTCATCTCTATTCTTATTTTTTGTTTAAGCAAATTTATTTAACATTTAACGCACTTTAGTATAAGTTTTATCGATAGTTTTTATATTTTTATCACTCGAATTTATTACAATTATGACAATCACACAATTACAATATGTTTTGGCAGTAGCCGAACACCAAAATTTCACCCTTGCCGCACAAAAATCATTTGTAACTCAGCCAACGCTTAGTATGCAAATTCAGAAGTTAGAAGACGAACTGGAGATTCAGATTTTTGATAGAAGCAAGAAACCTATTCAACTTACAGAGATTGGTAAAAAAATCGTTGAGCAAGCACGTAATATTGTCAATGAATCTGGAAGAATGCAAGATATTGTAGATCAACAGAAAGGATTTATTGGCGGTGAATTTAAACTTGGAATTATTCCAACAATTATGCCTACACTTTTACCAATGTTTTTAAAGACATTTATTAAGAAGTACCCAAAAGTTAATTTAAAAATAGAAGAATTAACGACAGAAACGATCATTAAAAGATTGAATGAAGGTCATTTGGACGCAGCAATAGCCGCAACACCATTAGGACATGATCAAATTAAAGAACGTGTATTATATTATGAGCCATTTGTAGGATATACTACAGAAAATCATCGTTTGTTTGATAAGAAAGAACTAGAAACTTCCGATTTAGATATTGACGATATTTTATTGTTAGAAGATGGCCATTGTTTTAGAGATGGTGTAATTAACTTATGTAAAGTACCAAAAGCTATTGCAGACGATCATTTTCAATTAGAAAGTGGAAGCTTTGAAACGCTTATAAAATTGTCTAACGAAGATTTAGGAATGACGCTACTTCCCTATTTACATACTTTAGATCTTAAGGAGGAAGAACGTCAATATTTACGTCATTTTTCAGAACCAAGACCCGCACGTGAAGTAAGTTTGTTATTTCATAAAAGCGAATTAAAAATGCAGATTATTGAAGCATTACGAAATGTAATCATGGGTATTGTAAGAGGTGCTATTGCCTTTCATAATGTGCAAATTATTAGTCCGGTGCAGCAATAAGAATGATACTTTTTAAAATTAGTTACACATCTAATACTGATTTCTAATTGGTTTTAGTGTGACTTCAGGGTTTTGCTTGTAAAAATAAATCATACGATCAAAAAAAGAAGCTAATCTTTCATCCATTTGTCCTGTTCTAATTAAGAAAATCCATTCTGCCATGCAAATACTGGTATTGTAATCTCTAGCATAAGTAGTTACAGCATAAGAAGCGCCATAAGTTTCACTATTTTTCTCAGTGTCTAAGTCCCATTTCCCACCTAGATACCAAAAAAATGCTGTAGCTATGTAAGCAATGAATAGTTTATCTAAAGATTCTTTTGTGAGTCCAACCTGTTTTGGATTAACTAAGTGTGCTCGAAAAAAATCTTCAAACATGTCTATTTCTCTTAAACTATAATCAAATGTTTGTTTCTTTAAGAACCGCTTTAATTCTCTAATTAAAGTAGGCACCGTTTCTACCAAAGCCTTGTGTTCTTTTTGTATGGTAGCTTTTGTTTTTTTACGATACAATTCAAATGTATGGTCTACACTTTCGTTAAATAGTTTTATTTCTTCAGTTAATTGGGTTACATCTCCATGATTGATTTCAATATGAAAAGTATCTTTTACATTGTCAGTACGGTAATGATTGAAATTGAACTTGATTTCGTAGATGTTAATTGTAAGTTCAGTATTTGTTTTTTTGTTATTGAAAAACCTGTTGGTAAGCTGTTGTATAAACCCTTTATGTACTTTTTTTGTTTCTAAAAACGTAAGTTCTATGGAATCAATATAAGATAGATGAAGAGTTTCTAGTTTTTCTTTATTTCTCCAAATAGAAGCTTTTTCTCCAATAATTTGTATTCCTTGAGCATAAAGGTTGGGGAAATAGGCAGTTGTTTTATCATCAATTTTAAACATGTATAAATATAAACAATCGAAGAAAGAAAATACTAAAAAAGCCGCGACGTATCGCGGCTTTTTTTATGGTTTTAAATAAATTAAACATTGATCTAATTGTGGATTTGCTGTGACGAGAGAATTGATCCAAATTTTCAATTCTTCAATCTCGTGAGGCAGCAATCTTTGCAAAGCTTTTTGTAATTCTTTACAGAATAGTGATGGATCAAAACTAACTTTTCTGAGTATAGTTTTTGTGTAATCAAACATCGCTCTTGCCATATTTAACGAGGGTTTAGGTTAAAATTTTTCAGCGTAGTTTTTTTCTATAAGCATTATTTTAGTCTTATAAAAGTAGTAAAAAAAATTCATGTTTACATTTCTTCAACAAAACTTTAACAATATCGCTTTTTACTCTTTGAAAATTTTACTAATAGTCTTACGTGACTTTGTAGTTGTATTTACAATGTACATTCCTGAAGCTAAAAATGATAGATTTATTTCATAGGAATTATTATTTGTTTCTACCATTTCGTATTGTACAAGCCTTCCATCAAGTGTTCTAATTTCAATAGCTGTCAATGCTTCTTTCGTTTTTATATATAACAGATCTGTTGTTGGATTTGGATAGATTGTAAGATTATCTGTAGACAGATTTCCTTCTGCAACACTCAATGGGTTTGCAATTAAAGTAGTCGCTGTATTTGTTACAATAGGGAAATTAAAGTCAAAAAAGATATTTGCAACGTTTTCAAACGTATCTCCTTCTTGTAAAGATGCTAAGGTTTTTATTTTAAAGACTAGATAACCGTCATTATTAGCATCATCAAAAGGAAGATTGATGTTTTCAAAAAGAAATTCAACTTCATTCCCATTGTTTATATTCGTTACCATTTGGTGGCTGCTAGTAACTGGGCGTAATGTTGAAATATCAAATTTAGTCTGATCAATAATATCTCTTACAGCAACATTTACTGCTGAAGCTGTTCCTGTATTTTCAAAACGGATGAGATAGTGTACATAGGTGTCAATATAATCTGTAGTAACTTTTTCACCTTCAAGACAGCGAATATCATTAGGGTCATATGAATTTAATACTACCTGTTGTAAGTTCATTACATTATCATCAGGTGTTTCATCTGCTATGACTGGTGTAATTACTGCTTCAAAACTTAAAATATCTCCGCCATTTACCGCTGGAACTTCTGTTGGAGCATTGATATTCATGGTAAAAATAATGCTTCGTGTCTCAAATGGTGCTAAACCTATATAATTCCATGTGAGTACATTTGTTGTTTGCATATCTGAATTTGGAGAGGTATTCACTAAATCCATTATAGCATCATCAAAAGTAAGTTGAACGGCTCCTGATAGTATTGTATTTCCTTTATTTCTGTATAAAATTTGATAACGTGCATCAAAACCAGGACGCGCTATTTCTAAAGGAATTATTGTTACATCCAAATCATTTTTAGTTCCATTTGGTGTTACACAAAAATCTTGTATGGTCGGATTAGGATCGGTAGCCGTATCAACCGTTAAAATAGTTGGTGCTATTAAAAAATAATCTGGATTTTCTATTTCTGGAGTAATGGTATGTATTCCAGGACTTGAAAAGTTAATGATATAATCTCCAGAAGTATTTGCGATGGTAACTCCATTTGTTGTTCCATCATTAATATTGTACGTTAAGTTAGGATAGCCACCATCATTTACATCACAACCATCTAAATTTGTATCTAATGCTGTATTTCCAGAGACATTATGATATGCTTCTCCGGGAGTAAACGGACAATAAGTACTTACAACAGCGCCATCTGGTAAATTAGCAGACCCTGATACCATATCAAATTCTCCATCATCTACACACACGTATCTTAAATTTGGATTTCCATAATAGCCAAACTCATACGAGAGTGAATTTACTCCATTTCTGATATAAATTTCTTCTAACTCATTGTACATACATTTAATGTTATCAAGTAATGGGTTTTGACTGACGTCTAATATTCTTAATGAATTATTGTAGCAAGATACACCCAAGAGTTGAGAATTTTGACTTAAATCTAATTCTGTGAGGTCATTATATGTACAACTCAAACCAGTTAATCCAGTACTTCCAGTTACATCCAAACTTGTTAGTAAGTTGTTACCACAACTAAGAATTCTAAGATTAGGATTTGCGCCTACATTTATGCTGGTCAACATATTTTCTTGACATCTAAAGATTTCTAAATTTGGATTTGCGCTTATATCTAAAGTAGTTAATTGATTTTCATAACACTCAACATATTCTAGATTAGGGTTTTGAGAAAAATCTAATGTGGTTAAATTATTTAAGTTACAATTTAGATATCTTAATAAAGGATTTTGTGAAATATCTAACGATGTAAGCCCTACTTCATTTGCAATTAATATCTCTAAATTTACATTTTGACTTAAATCTATACTAGAGACACTATTTTGTCCTATGTTGAGATTTTCTAAATTTATATTTTGAGAAAGATCTAAGTTTGGCAGTGGATTATCAAATACACGCAAGTATTCAAGTCCTGTAATTGGTGTTACATCTATATTTGTTAAAGAGTTTCCATACAAATGTAAATTTTTAAGATTTGGGTTTTGACTAAAATCTAGACTTGTAATTGGATTATCAAATAGTTCAAGAGTATGTAAAATTGAATTTTGGCTAATATCCAGATTAGAAATATTACAAGAACCTATTCTGACTCTTTTCAAATTTGGATTTTGGGAGATATCTATACTTGTCAATCCCAAATTACCAATGATTGTCATTCCTTCTAAGTTTATATTTTGACTTATGTCAATGTTTGTAAGCAAAGTACCTGATTCATTGTTACATGTAAAGAATCTTAAGTTTGTATTTTGTGTAAGTACTAACTCTGTAAGAGGATTGTTTGAACAAGAAAAAGATACTAGATTGGTAAAATGTCCAATTCCTTCTAATGATGCTATTGATTGATTGTCGAGTCTTAAACCTTGGATCGCTAAAGCTTCAGATACTTGAATTTCTCCATCATTATTAGTATCCACATCACTTTCTGGCAAGCCATTACCATCAAAATCTACACAATATGTGGAAATAAGGGCTTGTTTAAAATTAGGATCTGGAATGTAGATATTTTGCGCTTGACTGAATATCGTACAAAGAAACATGACAAGCAATAAGTAGTTTTTTTTCATAGATGTAGGTTGGGTTGTTTTTGGCTTTTAAATCAATTATACCGTAATATATAACTTTTTAAAAATGTAAGCATATAAATACAAGTCGTAATTTATAAATTGTAATCACAAAGCATTTTTAATACTATATTACATCCAATAAAAATAATAGAAAAAAGCGTTAATTTTCAAATTATAAACTCTAATTCGATAATTAACGCTTGTTATTTTAAGTAGTATTTCCTCTAGAAACTATTGTCTCCGTCAAGCAAATCACCTATGCTTCCTAAAATGCTTCCTTCTCCTTTACTATTTCCACTTCTTGGAATAGAAGAAACAATTCTTCCTGCCAAACGGCTAAATGGTAATGACTGAATATATACAGTTCCTGGACCTTTTAAGGTTGCAAAGAACATTCCTTCGCCTCCAAATAATGTATTTTTAATTCCACCAACAAATTCTATATCGTAGTCTACATCTTGTGTAAATCCTACAATACATCCAGTGTCAACGCGTAATGTTTCTCCAGGAGCTAATTGTTTTTTTGCCATGGTTCCACCAGCATTTACAAAAGCCATTCCGTCACCTTCTAATTTTTGCATGATGAATCCTTCTCCACCAAAGAATCCACGACCTAATTTTTTAGAAAATTCAATTCCTACAGTTACACCTTTTGCAGCACACAGAAAAGCATCTTTTTGGCAGATGAATTTTCCTCTGTAGTCTGTTAAATCAATTGGGATAATTGTTCCAGGATAAGGAGCTGCAAAACTTACTTTGCGAACGCCAAAAGAACTGTTGTTTAAAAAAGAAGTCATAAACAAACTCTCTCCTGTTAAAATTCGTTTTCCGGCAGAAAATAGTTTTCCTAGGATTCCTTTTTCTTGATTGGAGCCATCTCCAAAAATGGTGTTCATGCTAATTCCGTCGTCCATCATCATAAAACTTCCTGCTTCTGCCACAACGGCTTCTTGCGGATCTAGTTCAATTTCAACATATTGCATTTCTTCGCCGAAGATTTCGTAGTCTATTTCGTGTGCTGTCATAGTTTTTATTTTTTACACTGAGCTAAGTCAAAGTGTTGGTTGCGCTTAATTAGATGTAAAAAGACGGTTTTTGTTACAATTATGTAGGTACTACTTTTTCTTTCTTAGTTTAATTCCCCATTCATATTCAAAATTAGAGACACTATCGCCTGCTTCGTCAAATCCTTCCGCATATAGTGTTAAACTTTGTCCTTCGCCAGTTTCAATAGCAGTTTTAATTGCTTCTTTTACTTTTAATCCATCATTGCAAACAAATCGAATTCTTCCGGTAGCTTTCTTGGTAAATGTTCCTTTCTGCGATCGTACCAACATTGAAATCTTTTCTCCAGAAGTTTCAATTTCCTGAATCACTAAAACACCTGTTGCCAACTCGGAAGCCATTCCTTGTGTTGCCCAATATAAAGATTTGAAGGGATTTTGATTGATCCAACGATGTTTTACAGTTACTGTAGCTGTTTCTGTCGTTATTTCTTTGAGTCTAACTCCCGAAAAATAAGCAGATGGTAACTTAAATAATACGAATTTATTAATTTTTGATGGTGTAAGTTTCATGAATTATATTTTATGCACGCATAGCAAATTACAAAAAATACAATAAAATTACACTGATTTTCTATGATCTTTTATAATGAAGATGATCGATAACAGTAGCTAGTACCATTATCGATCACTTAAATAGTCAATTATTTCTGTTAAGTTCGTGAAACTTGTAAAAGAAACTACTAGAAATACATAAAATGGTATATTATTTTATGCTCTTCTGGATGAATTTGATGTTGATGTTGACTGATTTCCAGATCCTGACGGATTATTTGTACTTGATTCATCTTCTCTTGCATATAATTCTTCAAGAAAAGAAGCTTCTTCATTAGGATCTGTAATTCCTCCTACCATTGCTTGAAGTAGGTTTTCTTTGATTTCTCGTTTTTGTAATCTTTTTAATTTCATAATAATTTTTTTAACTGTTTTCTTTATTTGCATGCGCATCTTCTTCTTCAGTAACTTCTTTGTTAGGGTCTGTAATTGGTGCTTCTGTGCCAGATGCTTCTGATGATGTATTTCTTTTGCTACTTCCTCCTACTATTTTTTGCAGTAGATTTTCTTTGATTTCGAGCTTTTTTAATGTTTTGAGTCTCATATGTATATATTAAAAGATAAATTATTGTCTGCTTTCATTTTCGTCTTCTTCTTCAACGTTCGATGATCCACCATGAGGATCTGTAATTGGTACTTCTGTACCAGATGCTTCAGATGATGTATTTCTTCTGCTACTTCCTCCTACTATTTTTTGCAGTAAATTTTCTTTGATTTCGAGCTTTTTTAATGTTTTTAGCTTCATCATATTTTTATTTTAAAGTTAATAATGCCTCAAATAAACATTTTTGAATTTTATAAAAAAGTATTCCAATTTTTAAGGTGTCAACTCATTTGTAATTGTGACAAATACAAAAATCATTGTGACTAACTCCAGTGTTTATGGGATTAAACAGTATAGTTCGCCATATAAAATCTATAGGTTTCTGCCATGTTTTTATAAAATACTTTCCAAATTTAAAATGTTAAATTATGTTAAATTTTAGTACTATGTTTTGCATAATACCTTTTTTTAACCATATATTTGTATAAGAAAATAATAGGTAATGGACTCAACACTAACAAAACACCAAAAAAATGTGGCTATGATTTTGCACGTAGCTTCCTTTAGTAAATACATTTTTCCCTTAGGAAATTTTATACTTCCGCTCATATTATGGACAATGTATAAGAAGGAATCTGATTATATAGATCACCACGGAAAAGAAGCGCTTAATTTCCAATTGAGTTTGTTTTGTTATAAAATGATAGGAACCATATTAACCATTCCATTTTTTATTGTTTTTGGAATGCAACATGTAAACACATGGGATGTTTTTCATTTCAACAACATTACAATCAATTTTAATGAAGGATTTAATATGTATAATGTATCCATGATAGGAATTATCGTTGGAATTGGTCACCTACTATTTTTTGCAGTAAACATTACGTATACCATTGTGGCAGCAATGCGTGCGAATGAAGGCGAAAAGTATCGTTATCCATTTACGATTCGATTCGTTAAATAAATATCATCAATCATCATCATCATCAATCATCATCATCAATCATCATCATCAATCAAAAAACGAACAGTATCATTAAAAGACACATGAAAACATGAAGATAGAAAACACAAAAGCACAAATGCGTAAAGGTGTGTTAGAGTATTGTATTTTATCCATCTTGAAAGATCAGGATGCGTATGTAGCCGAAATACTTGATACATTAAAAGACGCAAAAATGCTTGTCGTAGAAGGAACAATTTATCCGCTATTGACAAGATTGAAGAATGCAGGCTTGTTAAGTTACCGCTGGGAAGAATCTACTTCTGGACCGCCAAGAAAATATTATGGACTCACAGAAACAGGACAACTTTTCCTAAAAGAACTGAACACCACTTGGAATAATTTACAAAATGCCGTATCACTCGTAACACGCCAAAAAAACCCGACTAATGAATAAGACAATCAATATAAATTTAGCAAATATGTTTTTTCATATTGATGAAGACGCATATAACAACTTACAGCGTTATTTAAACGCCATAAAACGCTCCTTTACAGACTCGCAAGGTAGAGATGAAATTATTGCCGATATAGAAGCAAGAGTTGCCGAACTTTTCTCAGAACGTATTAAAAGTGAGAGACAAGTAATAAGCACTAAAGAAGTTCAAGAAGTAATTGATATTATGGGACAACCAGAAGATTACTTAGTGGACGACGAGATTTTTGAAGATGGACCAAGAAATAACTACCAACGTAGACCAGCTGGAACCTATAGAAAGCTATACAGAGATTATGACAATAAGTTTATTGGAGGAGTTTGTGCAGGTTTTGCGCAGTATTTCGGAATAGACGCTTTATGGATCCGATTGTTTGTATTGCTTGTCGTATTTCTCGGCGCAGGATCTCCGTTTTTAGTGTATATTATTTTGTGGATTATCATTCCAAAAGCAAATACAACTAGCGAAAAACTAGCTATGGCGGGAAAGCCCGCGAACATCACCAACATAGAGCAAAAAATCAAAGAAGGGCTTGATGATGTTCAAGAAAAAATAAATGATGTAGATTTTGATCAAGTTGGTCAAAAAGCCAAAAGTGGTGCATCTTCCTTCTTTGAATCTATAGGACATATTATTACTGTGCTATTGAAAATTTTAGCAAAGTTCTTTGGAATCATTTTTATCATTGTTGCAGCTTCTATAATTATTAGTGTATTGATGTCTGCTCTTGGAGTTAGCTTCTTTGATTTTGGTGTTTTTTCCGGTGAGGAACACTTGTATTACAAAGATTTAGGAATACTTACGCAAACGCCTCGATGGGTTTTAGGCTTGTTGTTATTATTTGCACTTGGAATTCCTGCAGTTGTATTATTTATTTTAGGAATTAAAATCCTAGTAAAGAACTCAAAATCAATAGGAATGCCTGCTAAGGTTTCTTTAATTGTTTTGTGGATAGGATCTTGTATTGGAATTGGTTTTATTGCTTCTAGTGCAGCTTTACATCACAATATTGAAGCTTCAGTTGCTATAAAAAAGGAATTGCCAATTGTAGCCAATGACACTATTAAGGTGAAAATGGTTCGCAATGAAGATTTTGATAGATATAATGATTATTACTACAGCGATTTTGAAGTAGTATACGACGAAAATGGAGATGTGATTTTATATTCTAATTCTATTAAACTGATTGTAAAACCTACAGAAAGTGAAAATGCTCGTATTCGAATTAACAAAACTGCTGGCGGTGTATCATATACAAAAGCCAGAGAACGTGCACAAGGCATTAATTACAACTATGTATTTGAAAATAATACATTAAAACTAGATGATTATTTCTTGTTTGATCCGAATGACAAACACAATCAGCAAGAAATTGAAGTGATCTTGTATTTGCCAGAAAGAGCTATTATTTATGCAGATAAAAACACAAAATCATTTCATAGAAATCGTTACGGATCTGGAGATATTTTAGGATCTGGCGAAGAAGAGAATTTTTATCAAGTTATTGATGACGATTTAAAATGCTTGGATTGCGAAAATTCAGATATCAAAAAACTGAAGAGCAAGAAAGAAGCGAAAAAGGAAATCACTATCAATTCTGATAAAGTAGATATCAACATCAAGAATAAAGACGAAAATGTACAAGTAAATGTAAAACGTGATAGCGTTTCAACAGATACTGACAATTAATACATCATACATCAACCAATATTTTGACATTTCGCTCCATAAAAAAGTATGGAGTGTTTGTCAAAAGAAAAACAACCAAACATCAATCAAAATGAACAGTTTACAATCCATATACGTACTATTAAAACTACTCATCATAGTTTTAATAGTTGGATTGTTAGTTGGTAAAATAGTAGCATACTACTATCCTTTACAGGTTTTACCAAATGAATGGATATACGCAACATTGTTTGTTGGAGTTCCAACAGGGTTAGTAATCAGTATTTCCATCTTTTTATTATCATTTATCAGCACTTCGACTCCGTTCGGTGTACATAAATAAATCATCAATCAATAAAACTTAAATACTAATTATTATGATCACCTTAGCACGAATTATCGCCATAGCTATTCTTAGCTTACTTATCACTTCTTGTGACTTCAATTTCAGTTCTGGTATTGCTGGAAATAGAAATGTTGTTACAGAAGAGAGAGATGCCGAAGAAGGTTTTACAACTATAAAAGCTTCTGAAGGATTAGACGTTTATATTACGCAAGGATCAACAGCATCTATTGAGGTTGAAGCCGACGAAAATATTATTTCACTGATTGCAACAGATATCAGAAATGGTAAGCTTATCATTCATACCGAAAAAAATATAGGACGTTGCAAATCTAAAAAGGTGCATGTAAGTGTTCCTAAAATTGAAAAGATTGTAAGTACAAGCGGTGCAGATGTATATTCTACAGAACCATTAGTGGTAGAAGACCTTGAAGTACGAAGCAATAGTGGCGCAGATGTAAAAATTGAAGTTGAAGCAGAAAATGTAACTTGTTCAACATCTAGTGGAGCAGATATTAAAATTACTGGAACTGCAGAATCTTTAACAGCAAACGCTAGCAGCGGAAGTGATATTCATGCTAAAGAACTTGCCGTAAAAGACTGTGACGCTTCTGCAAGTAGCGGCGCTGATGTAACGGTAAATGTTTCTGAGAAGCTAATTGCTAGTAGTTCTAGCGGTGGAGATGTTCATTATTATGGAAATCCTTCATCTGTTTCAAAGAACAAATCGGTTTCTGGCGGTGTTCATAAGAAATAAAAGTATTCACATCAACCAAATTATAAACCACAAAAAAGCCTCTTCGCTATGAAGAGGCTTTACTTTTTTATTTATAATTGAGTTTAGTTGCTTATGCTTCAACTGCATCTTCAACAGCAGCTAAATAACGTTCTGCATCAAGTGCTGCCATACAACCAGTTCCTGCGGCTGTAATAGCTTGTCTGTATTCTTTATCTTGTACATCTCCTGCGGCAAATACTCCAGGAACATTTGTTTTTGTAGATTTTGCACCTGTAATTAAGTATCCAGTTTCATCCATGTCTAAAATTCCTTTAAACATATCTGTATTTGGTTTGTGTCCAATAGCAATAAAAACTCCTGTTACAGGAATTTCATGCTTTTCTTTTGTTTGATTGTTAACAACACGAACACCTTCTACCACCATTTTTCCTAAAACCTCATCTAGCTCAGTATTGTACAATACGTCTAAGTTTTCTGTGCTGTTTACACGATGTTGCATAGCTTTACTAGCTCTCATTTCGTCTTTACGAACTAACATCGTTACTTTGTTACAAAGTTTGGCTAAGTATGTAGCTTCTTCTGCAGCAGTATCTCCTCCACCAACAACAATTACATCTTGACCTTTATAGAAAAAACCGTCACATGTAGCACAAGCAGAAACTCCACCACCTTTTAAACGCTCTTCACTTTCTAGTCCTAAATATTTTGCTGAAGCTCCTGTAGAAATGATCACTGTTTTTGCAGAAAATTCTTGTTCTCCGTTTCCGTCATTCACGTATACTTTATGAATTCCTCCAGTTTCCTTAGCAAAATCTACACGCGTAGCATATCCGAAACGTACTTCTGTACCAAAACGTGTTGCTTGATTTTTTAAGTCTTCCATCATCGCAGTTCCATCAGTTCCATTAGGATATCCTGGGAAATTATCAACTTCTGTGGTCGTTGTTAATTGTCCTCCTGGCTCCATTCCTGTATACATTACTGGATGCATATCAGCTCTAGCGGCATAAATTGCTGCTGTATATCCTGCAGGACCACTTCCTATAATTAAGCAATCTAATGCTGTGTTTGTATCTGACATATTCTTTTTTCTAATTAGTAAACCTTTTTAACAAAAGTAGTTTTTTATCTGAATTCCTTACATAAAATTTATTAACAAAAGTCAGCTAACTGTTTGATATCTTTTTTATTCGATAATTCAGGTATTCATATTACGCAGTTTGTTCTGTTGTATGTATAAGAATCAATCGTTCTTACTTTCTACATTTCTCTCAAAAAAACTACTAAAAAAAGCAATATCGTAAGTGATACAATATTGCTTTGCTAAGATATTTGGTTTTTATGTTTTAAACAATTTTACTTGCCAAACTCACTAAGAGATTTACGCCATTGTCTATATTGGCAATTGCATCTGCTTTTGCTGTGTTTGAAGCCGCTGCATTATTGATTTCCTTCAGTACTTTTAGCGCGTTTTCATTAGAAATTTTACTTTCCTTAATGAATTGATCAATTTCAGCAATACTCATACTCGTCAAACTTGCAATAGTTGTATTGAATTCTGTATCTGTTTGTTGTGCAGCCTGATTTGCTAAGTTATCCCAATCTATACCGTTACTCATATCTTTTCTATTTTAGTTGTTTCCGTTAATTGCTGATTGTACATTAAGAAGTTTATCAAAACCGCTTCCTGTTTTTACTAATAAACTGTCTAAATGATTTTGAATTTTATCTACATTAATATTTGTTCCTGTTAACTTTTGAATTTGTGCTAATGTATTTGTTTCTGTCTGTTTTAGCTTTACCGCTGAACTGATTAAGTTTTGTAGAGTAGCACTTGCTTGTTGGTAATTTGTAAAATTATCATTTAACGATGTTACCATTTGTTGTTTTTGCAGGTCTAATAAATTGTGAAGCGAATCGCGTTTTCTATTAAGCACAGGCATTACACTTTTCAAAATGTTTGGTAATTCTGTATTTACATCAACACCAGGCGGAATTTTAGCTTGTAAGTTTTTAACGTATGACGGAATGTATTGATTGTTAATGAAATCGTCTACTTTTCCTTTTCGTTCATCAAATAATTTATTGATCAATGCAATATTCAATTGGTGCATAGAGTTTGCTTCTGCAATGACTTCTTGCGAAAGTGTTGCTGTAGATGCTGGAATGGAAGCACATCCATTAATACTTACAACGACTAAAGCAATAAGCATACTTTTTATGATTAGTTTCATTATATAATTTTAGGTTAATTGTGATTATTTATGATACATCTGTCAGTTATTACAAAAATTGCAATTGATTTAGTTGTTTGAACTTACTGAAAAAATCGACTTTATTCTGTCAATAATTCCTTGTAATATACTAAAGATTGCATCAGAAGAAAATCCTCCTATCAATGCTAAAACTGCGTTATTAAAAATGCTCAAATCTTTTCCTTCGTTATAGGACGAAACTATTTCTGAAAGAATCAATCCGGAAATAAGTCCCAACACAATAAGTGCAATATAATAGATGGCTTGTTCTGGCATTAAGGTCGATTTTTCAACACCTTCGCTTACGTTTTTTAAAAGATAGAACACAACGCCTAATCCAGAGATAGCACATAAAAACACAATATTTAGCAATAATGAAAGTCCACTATTACTTAACACACCTTTGGAAAGCGAATCTGTATTTACTTGATCAGAAAGTGAAGCGCCAATAAAGACAACTAAGAATAGAATTGCTAAAATTACTAAGTTTCTGATAATGGGTAATCTTTTAAAAATTGATTTTGTATCATCATCTTGCGATAATACTTTTAGGTAAGCAATTGATCTAGGAGTTGCAGGCGCGATGTTTTTGCTAAGAATGTTGTGCGCGTTAATTAAATCGTCTAAGTTGTTACTTTCAATCAAAGGATTTAGTTCTGTATTGATCACTTTTCCACGACTCATTGCAAACATAAGCATTGTTTCGAGTTCACTTTTTATCCGAATCATTGTAGCATCTGAAACTCCTTTTGAAATTCCTTTTGGTGGTACATTTGCTGTTTCTGTGGTTGTTGTAGCTGTAGTTTTTGAAGTCGCCTTTGGTGTTGGCGTCGGTGTTGGATTAGAGGTTGGCATATTATAATTAATAATTTGGTCAGTTCCTCAAACTTACAATATAAAACGCGTATTTGAAAGGATAACAAATACGCGTTTTAAAATCAAGGGTTTATACGTAGTTTTTTTGGGTTTTGGGTTTTGGGTTTTGTAAAAGAACCTTTTTTACATTGTACGTCATTTAAAATTTAACACTAAAAAGCTTATTCAAATTTTAAATATTTAATTAAATCTACTTTAGTTGCGTTGAAGGCTTTGATTCCAACAACAATAAAAACTAATAGTAATAAAACAATTGGAGCAATGATAAACGGCCATAGTGGCATATCAATTCGATACGCGAAATTGTTTAACCAGTTTTGCATTAAATAGTATGCAATAGGAATTAATATTACAACTGCAATTCCTGTAATTTTGATAAAGCTTTTTACCAATTGTGTGATAATTTCTCGAACAGAAGCACCTAGCGTTTTTCGAATCGCAACTTCTTTGAGTCGCTGCTGAATAGTGAGCGTTGCCAAAGCAAATAATCCAAGTAATGCAATGAATATCACTACCAATGTGAGAATGAAAAACAAGGTTTGTTGCTTTTTATAGATATCATGTGTTTTGCTGTAATATTTGTCTAAATAGTAGAATGAAAACGGATAACCAGGTTCTAGTTCAGTAGTCCAAAAACGTTCTATTTCTGCGAGTATTTCTTCTTTTTTTTCTGGTTTTATTTTGAATTGAACAGTACTCATAGCACTACGTATCCAGCTAAAACCTGTATAGTACATGAAAAATGCTGGACGAATTTCTTTGTCTAATCCTTCCATATGGTAATCCTTCACAACACCCACAATTGTAAATTTCTTTTCGTTGATTTCTACTTCTTTGTTAATTGGATCATTGGCAATTCCGAGACGTTTGACAGCTGTTTCGTTGAAAATAACACTGTTTATGGTATCAGAAGCAAAATCTTCAGAGAAATAACGGCCTTTTGATAATTTGGTATTAATCATTTCTAAGTGTCCAAGATCTAGCGGAATAAATCTTATATCCACAACCCTATCTTTGTGTGTCACATCTAACGACATATCGTTATCATCACCTGGAACTAAATACGTAGAAGAAATGTCCTCAATGTTAGGATTATTTTTAAATACGCTTTTAACTAAGTTGTATTTTTTGCTTCTACTTACCTGATAATCATTAAGATCTACTACTAATATTTCTTCTCCCGAAAATCCTAGATCTTTGGAACTCATATATTCTACTTGTGCATAGACGATTAATCCACCAATAAAGAAAAATCCTGAAATTACAAACTGCAAACCTAACATTACATTTCGAACTAAAATCATACTTCCACTTCTTGAAAAGTTTCCTTTTAAAACACGTATTGTTTTAAAATTAGAGACATATAATGCTGTGATTACACCAATAATTGTAGCAATAGAGATTGCTAATAGTATTACTTCTACAATGATCGTTGTACTATTTAAACTCAAATCTTTATTGATGAATGCGTTAAATACTGGCAAAAGCAGTTCTACAATAATCAAAGCGATGAATACTGCAATGATTCCTTGTACTACAATTTCTAACATAAATTGCAGCTGTAAACCTAGTTTAGAGACACCTAATGTTTTCTTCACTCCAACTTCTTTGGCACGTTGGCTAGCAGAAGCAATAGAAAGGTTGATAAAATTGATACTCGAAATAATAATGATAAGTATTGACAAACTTAACATGATGACAAGCAATAAATAGTTTCCTTTTCCTTCTAACATACCGCCATCACCTTTTCCTTGTAAGCGTAAATCTGTAAGTTTTTCAAGTATTGGATACGATCCTTGCATCGACATATACTCGCCTACGGTTATTCCTTGTGAAGCTGCTTCTTTTTTATAATATTTATCTTCATAGATGTCATAAATTTTCTTTTCAACCAAAGCTAAATCCGTTCCTGTAGGAATTTTGTAAAATGTATACACTCCGTATCCGCCCCAATGATCATTTGTAGTAACTGGTCTATGCATGATGGCATTTGGCAAATATACTGACGGTTTTTTCAGTTCATATATACCCGTAACGATATATTCTTTTTTTCCATATTTAATCGTCTTTCCAATTGATTCTTTTTCTCCAAACAACTGTTTTTCTAGGTCTACTGAAATAGCAATAGCGTTTTTTGTTGCCAAAATTTCTTTTGGATCACCTTTTACAATGGTATGCGAGAAAAACTCAAAGAAATTTGCATTGGCACCTCCAATTTTGGTTTCATACACCGATTTATCTTTGTAGCGTAGAATTTGACTTTCATATCCTGAGTTTAATGTACAATAATCCGTAATCTCAGGAATGATTTCTTTAGCTGCTTGTCCTTCAGGATCTGTTGTGCCATCATAAATTTGTCCATCGCCCCATTTGTGCGCTACTTTGTAAATGATATCTTTATTTTCATTCCATTGATCATAACTTTTTTCATCGTTATAATATAGCAATACAATGATCAGTCCAACCAATCCGAGTGTCAATCCACTAACATTAATAATGGTATTGAGCCAGTTCTTTTTACTATTTCTAAAGAATAATTTTAGCCAAGTTTTTACCATTTTATTCGAATTTTAAGTATTTGATTAAGTCTATTTTCGTGGCATTTAATGCCTTTACTCCTACTACCGTAAATACCAACAGTAATAATATAAATGGCGTTACGATATATGGCCAGATTGGCATATCAATTCGATATACGAAATTATCGAGCCAGCTTTGCATTAAGTAATAAGAGATTGGTAGTAATACAAGTACAGCTATCAACGTAATTTTCAAGAAACTCTTTACCAATTGAAAAATGATTTCTTTTACCGATGCGCCAAGCGTTTTACGAATCGCAACTTCTTTTAAGCGTTGTTGAATGGTTAGTGTTGCTAAAGCAAATAAACCGAGTAATGAAATGATAATTACAATAGTTGACAAGATTAAAAACATGGTTTGCTGTTTTTCATACTTTTCATAAGTTTCTGCAAAGTGTGCATCTAAAAACTGATAGTTGAATGGGTATTTATCATCTATATTTTCTTTCCAAAATTCTTCAATGTCAGCAATTGTTTGTGAAGCGTTTTCAGGTTTTATTTTGAATTGTATTGCGTTGATCCAATCTTTCGTTCTTGGGAATGTTTTCCAGTGAATTAAAAACATCGGATCAATTTTTACATCAAAACCGTCAAAGTGATAATCCTGAATCATTCCTACAACTTCTAATTTACGTGTATCATCTTGTCGTTGCCAACCAATTTGAACCTTTTTACCTATAGGATCATTGTAAATTCCAAGGCGTTTTGCCGCTGTTTCATTTAAAATAATACTGGTAACTGTATCTGAGGCATATGCTTCAGAAAAACCTCTTCCTTTGAGCAGATTGAGTTGTGCAAATTCTACATAGTTATGATCTACTGTATTGGAACCAGCATTAAAACTTATATCAGCAGGTTCGTATTGAAGATTGGTTCCGTTTACATTTCCATCACCAGGAACAAACATACTCGTAGAAACTCCAGTGATATTTTCATGCTTTGACATGACGTTTTTAACTAAAGTATATTTCTTAAATTCATCACCTAAGTTATATACATCTACTACTAGAGTTTGTTCTTTTTTAAAACCTAAATCTTTAGTAATCATAAATGCCATTTGATTGTAAATAACCAGTACACCTATTAAAAAGAACCCTGAGATTAAAAATTGTAAACCTAGCATTACGTTTCTGGCAATGATTCCTTTTTTGCTTCTGGAAAAGTTACCTTTTAGTACTTCAATTGTTTTGAAGTTTGCTAGATATAAAGCAGGAATACTTCCAATAACGAATGAAGTAATGATCGCAATTACAATCAACCTTAACAAAATTTCACCATTTAGGAGTGTAATATTTTTGTCCATAAACTGATTGAAATACGGCAATAAAAATTCTACTAAAATCAATCCGAATAATAAGGCAATAAATCCTTGTAATAAGATTTCAAATACATATTGTAATATGAGTTGTCTTTTAGATAAACCAAGTGTTTTCTTTACACCAACTTCTTTGGCACGTTGACTCGCAGAAGCAGTTGATAAGTTGATGAAATTTACACACGAAATGACAATCAATAAAATAGATAAACCAAGTAAGACAAGTAATAATTGGTAGTTTCCTTTTCCGCCAGGACCAGCATTATTTGCTTTATGATGCAAACGAATCGTACTTAGTTGTTCCAATAATACTTCCATAACACCGTACTTTTCTTTTACTTCTGCAAGTGTCATGTTGTTTGCTGCCAATTGTGGTTTTACATTTCTTTCAATGATTACATTGTTCATCTTTTTCCGAACTTCATCACTGTCAGCACCTTTTGTCAATTTACAGAACAATTCGTTTTGAAAATTTCCCCAATGCAGTTCAAAAGGTTCTTTAAATTGCATTAACAGTTCTGATTCATAGTGCCCATTTCCTGGCACTTCATATACACAAGTGATAATGAAATCATTTCCATCAATTTTTACCATTTTGCCTATAGAACTTTGCTTGCCAAACAATTTTGCTGCTAATGTTTTTGAAAGTGCAATATGCTTTCTGCTTTCTGCAAATTTTGTAGTACTTCCTTCTATAATTGTAAATGGGAAAAAGTCAAAAAAGTTAGGTTCTGTATGTGTTGATTTATCAGTGTACACTTTTGTTTCTCCATCTACAATAACACGACTTCTATAAAAAGGAGATATTAATACAGATTCTTCTACTTCTGGAATATCACTTTTAAAAAGAATCGCTTCCGCAGATGTACTTGAAAACCAAATTCCATTTTGGCGTGATTTATTAGCAACTCTATAAATATTTTCCTTTTCAGGATTCCAATCGTTGTAACTCAATTCGTCATTGAAATACAACAGCACAATTAATAAACCAGCAAAACCAAGCGTTAATCCTGAGATATTGACTAATAAATTGAGCCAATTCTTTTTGCTGTTTCTAAAAAATAATTTTAACCAAGTTTGTAACATAAGTTTCGTTTTTTGATTGATGAATTTACTCTGAACTAAGTCGAAGTGTGCTCTTTTGTTACTGAACTAACACGTCAATATCACGTGTATTTGTCTTTTCTGAGATAACTTCTCCATCTTTCATCATGACAATTCTGCTAGAAAATTGTGCATCATACGACGAGTGTGTTACCATGATAATTGTAGCGCCAGAAGCATGTAATTCTGCCAATAATTCCATGACTTCATTACCATTTTTACTATCTAAGTTTCCAGTTGGTTCATCTGCTAAAATTAACTTCGGATTCGTTACTAAAGCTCTTGCTACTGCAACACGTTGTTGTTGTCCACCAGAAAGTTGTAGTGGAAAATGTTTTGCTCTATGCGCAATTCCAACACGTTCCATGATTTCAGCTACACGCTTTTTACGTTCGCTAGATGGTACTTTGTTATAAATTAATGGTAATTCAATATTTTCATATACGGAAAGTTCATCGATTAAGTTGAAATTCTGAAATACGAATCCAATATTGGCTTTGCGCAATAATGCACGTTGCTTTTCTGAATATTTTGATACTTCTGTTGTTGCAAATTGGTAGCTTCCAGAACTTGGTGCATCTAGCAATCCGATGATATTTAATAAGGTTGATTTTCCACAACCTGAAGTTCCCATAATAGAGACAAATTCTCCTTCTTTCACAGTTAAATTCAATTTATGAATTGCTGTAGTTTCTACTTCTTCTGTTCTGTAAACTTTCGTTAAATCTGTTAATGTAATCATTGTGTTTTATTTTTTATTTCGACTACGCTCAATATGAAGCGTTTTATGTACACTGAACGGAGCCAAAGTGTTGATTGATGATTTTTTATGAATTATCTATTCGTTTTTTGATGATTTTGATTAAGAAATGCTTTTCAATTTTAAATTCAACATTTACAATTTAACATTCCCTATTTTACTATTAAAACAATGTGACAAGCTTTTCTACAAGCATATATATAAGTACTAGCATGATTTAGTTTATATTTAATTCTTCCATATCTTTAAAGTCATCATAACTAGAAGTAATCACGCGATCACCTTCTTTTAAACCTTCTAACACTTCGTAGTAAAAAGGATTTTCTCGTCCGATGCGTACATTTCGTTTTACGGCTTTATTGTCTGCATTTAATACGAAAACCCATTTTCCGTTTGTACTTTGAAAAAACAGTCCTTTTGGAAGCAATAAAGCTTTGCTGTTGTTTGATAGAAACATTTTACTTTTTAAGGACATTCCGCTACGAATTCCTTTGACAATTGAATCATTCTCAAACTGTAATTCTACTTGAAAACCTCCTTTTACAATCTCAGGATCAATTTTTGAAACACGGATTGGTAATTTTTGATCTGCTATCGTTACTGTTCCTTTGATGTTTTCACGAAGTTTTGAAATATAATATTCATCAACTTTAGCTATAAGTTTGTAACCGTCTAATTGATCCATTTTTCCAATATTATCACCTTGATTGTAGTTTTGTCCTAATGTTGGATTGAATGATGACAACAAACCGTCAACTGGTGCTTTTACGATAAAATTTTCTTTGTTTTTGCGTAATAATTCTAGACTTTCTTCCATCTTTTTTACAGAGGCATTGATACGAGCCAATTGTACATTGCGATCGTTTTTTTCGTTTGAAACTTTCGCTTTGATCACTTCGTTGCGTTCTTTTTGGAATTTATATTCTTGTTCGGATGTTCGGAACGTATTGCGTGCAATCACATCTTTTTTATACAAACGTTCGTCTGTCACATATTGACGTTCTGCGTTTTTAAAAGCATTATCAATACTTAACAATTGTTCATCCAAATTTAGTTGTTGATTTTTTATGCTTACGCGAATATTTCTCAAGTTATTAATTTGTTCTACAATCGCTGTTTCTTGTGTTAAGTAATTTAATTCTGCATTCGGATTGTACACACGAATTAATGGTGTTCCTTTAGTTACCTTTTGTCCACTTTCTACAAAAACTTCAGAAACAGATCCGCCTTGTATCACATTGATCAATACAGATGTAGTTGGCTCTACAGTACTATTAAATAATAATACATCTTCAAAATCACCTTTCGTTATATTTTTGATTGAAATTGTTTCTTTGTCTATATTCACTTGTTTCTTTCGTGTAGCACTCATGAAGATAAGACCAATAAGTACGACAGCTGGAATTCCCCATACTAACATACGCTTTGTTTTTTTGTTCTTTGGTTTTAATTGCTTGTCCATTGTTGTTTTATTTTGTCTGTTTGGTATAGTGCCATTGTTGTGCCATGAAAAAATAAAAGTATAATCAACTAAATATCAGTTATTTAAAAAATAAGTTGATTTTAGGAGTGTTCATTTTCGAACATTTTTTTGTTCATTATCAAACATCTTACTAACTATGTACTATGAGAAAAAAAGAAGCTTCTATATTAATTGTCGATGATGATGACGATATTTTATTTTCGGCGCGAATCAGTCTGAAGAAGTATTTTACCGAAATTATCACCACAAATAATCCTAAAAAGATAAGTAACCATATTACTTCACAAACGTTTGATGTCGTTTTACTTGATATGAACTATCGCATTGGTTTTGAAGATGGAAAAGAAGGTTTGTACTGGTTGCAGCATATAAAAAAGATGAGTCCAGAAACAACTGTAATTCTCATGACAGCTTTTGGAAGTGTCAACTTAGCTGTAGAAGCCATCAAGCAAGGTGCAACCGATTTTATCTTGAAACCTTGGAATACTGAAAAACTATATAGTATTGTAAATGCCGGTGTAGAATTGGCACGTTCCAAGCGAAAAACGACACAACTTGAAACGGTACAACAGCAATTAGATAAAGATTTTCATCAACAGACGGAACATATTATTGGAAAATCAACGGCGATGAAAAAAGCAATTGGTTTGGTCCAAAAAGTAGCACCAACAGATGCTAATGTATTGATTCTAGGAGAAAACGGAACAGGAAAGTTTGTGTTTGCCAAAGAAATTCATTTACAATCCAATCGTAAAAATCATCCGTTTATACATGTTGATTTAGGTGCTTTGAATGAGAATTTGTTTGAAAGTGAACTTTTTGGTTATGCCAAAGGCGCGTTTACAGATGCACAAAAAGATACACTCGGACGTTTTGAATTGGCTGCAGGCGGAACTATTTTTTTGGATGAAATTGGCAATCTTCCTTTGCACCTTCAATCAAAATTACTAACTGTAATTCAAAATAGAAAAGTAACACGTTTGGGTGAAGGAAATGAACGTCCAATAGATGCGCGAATCATTTGTGCCACCAATGCACCAATTCATGAAATGGTAAATGAACAAACATTTCGACAAGATTTATTATTCAGAATTAATACTATCGAATTACAATTACCGCCATTACGCGAACGCACAGAAGATATTGAAGTACTTGCCAATCACTTCTTAAAAAAGTTGAATCAGCGGTATCGCAAACAATTAGCTTCTATTTCGAATAGTGCTATTACTGCATTAAAAAATTACAATTGGCCAGGAAATATTCGTGAACTTGAACACATCATAGAACGTGCCGTAATTATTACAGAAAATACAAGTATCGAACCTGAAGATTTACATTTTTCTTCTCGAAAAGTAACAACAAATACGCCTGTAACACTTAATTTAGAGGAAACTGAAAAAATATTAATTCAGCAAGCATTAGATAAACATCACGGAAATATTTCAAAAGCAGCTAAAGATTTAGGACTTACGCGCGCCGCTTTATACAGACGACTTGAAAAACATCAACTCTAAATGAATAAGAAAATTTACATCCAACTAAGTGTTCGTATTTTGTTAATGTCACTGAATGCGATTCTGATCTTTTATTTTTTTCAGAAAGGATTTCTTGTCAATGGAATTGGTTTTACACTATTGCTAGTTTTTCAAGCTTTTTTGTGTGTTGATTATTTAAAAAAACTCTTTCTTGATGTCGAAAAGGCTATTGATTGTTTGCTGCATGATGATTTTTCAAATATGATTTCTGCTGAAAAGCGCACCAATAGTTTACACGCAAAAACGGCACAACTTCAAAAGAAATATAGAATTCAAAGTCAGCAATACACTTCCGAACAAGTTATTTTCACGAATATCATAGAAAGTTTAACAATTGGTGTGTTGATTCTTCGCAAAGATACCAACGGACATATTGAAGTCTTTCAACTGAACAAAGCTTTTGTCGATTTTTTTAAGATTCCGAAGTTTTACAAATGGACTTTGCTGAAAGAAAAAATTACACCTTTAGTTACTATTATTGATGTTGAGCCATGGAAACGTGTAAAACATACCATTTCACTTACAGTAAATGATCAAGTGGAATCGTTTTTTTTAAAAACATCTGTCACACATACAAACGAATTTGAATATTTGATGGTTACGATGGAAACCATTCAACAATTAATTGATAAAAAAGAAAAAGAATCTTGGTATAAGTTAATGACAGTAATGTCGCATGAAATTATCAATACCATTACACCAATAAGTAGTTTGGCTGAAAATTTAGATTCTTTATTACAAGATGAACCTGATGAAGATACTTTAGAAGAGCTATCGCAAGGTTTAAAAATTATTAAAAAACGTTCTTCTCACTTAAATAATTTTGTAAATACCTATCGTCAATTATCGGAATTGCCATTGCCGGACAAAAAAGAAATTAACTTCACAGAAACAGTACAACTTACACTCGATTTGTTTTCGCAAGAGTTTAAAGAAAATAATATTCATCTGAACTTTCAGCGTGAAGAAAATATCATGATTTCGGCAGACAAACAACAATTGGAACAAGTAGTGATCAACTTAATATCGAACTGTTTATATGCGCTAAAAGAAGCTAAAAATCCAACAATTACCATAAATATAAGTACAGATACCAACCGCATTCATCTGACTGTTTCCGATAACGGAATTGGAATTTCTAAAAAGATTCAAAAGAATATATTCATTCCATATTTCACCACTCGAAAAGATGGTTCTGGAATTGGATTGACACTTACCAAAAGTATTGTAGAAGCGCATGACGGAAATATTTTCTTTACTTCTGAAAATGGTTTGACTACTTTCAAATTGAGTTTTGAGAATCTATAAAGTGATAACGCTTAGTTTGTCAATTTTCGCAACATCCATTCCAATGGACCAACTTTTTGATAACGCAGCCAAATGGTAGCAAATACAATACAAAATAGGCTAAAAATAATCGCATAAATCACTGAAAATTCTAGGGAAAAGTTTCCTATGCTTGTGATTGAAAGTAATTCTACACATCCAATTCCTATGACAACATGTGCTACATAAAAAGTTAGTGCTAATTGCCCTGTGCTTTTTAATGCATCAATAACTAAACCATGTCGTACTCGCTTAGCAATCCAAATACAACTACAAACAATACACAGGGCAATACTACTTGATAAAAACATATATATTGGTAAAGGCGGCATCGGACTTGTGTCCAATATTGGAGCTAATTCTGTTACCATAGCTCCATTTCCATTTGACAAATAAACCAATAATCCTACGGATAGCAGCTTTACCGAAATTGCTATTGTCAAGCAAGCAAAAAATGTTCTTTTTATAAATGTTTCATTGTGTAAATCTTGTCTTCCAAACCATACTCCTATCAACATAAAAGCTGTCCAAGGAATGACAGGATGAAATCCATTATAGCATAAGTTTCTAAAAAAACCGTCAAAAGTCCAGAAATCTGAATATGTAAAATCTTGAAAATTCCAGCCTAAATCATATTCAATAAAAAACATCAATATTGGATAAAGACATATAAGACAAATTGCAATTAAGAGCGCATATATTGGATTTTGCTTTAATACTAAAAGTGTCAACAACATATATATTCCGTAGAAATGAAGAATATCAGCTGGCCAAATCACAATGTATGAAAGTCCAATAAAAAATAACAGTATAGCTCTTTTGAAGATTCTTTTTTGTGCTTGACGCAATTTTTGTTCGTCTTTATTCTTTACGGCAGTATTGGTCATAAAAGCAATTCCAATTCCTGCCAGAATTACAAATAAAGCTGCTGCTTTGCCTTCAAAAATAGCGATAAAGTTTTGTAGCCAACTCGCTCCTTCTTGTCCAAAGATCATTTTAAAATTTACAAGAATCATCCCAATAATTGCCAAGGCTCTGGCAATATCGATTCCTACAATTCTATTTTTCATGACCTTTGTTTTTTGATTGATGTATTTCAAAAGACAAGAAAAGATCAAAAAGGTTGCATGAATTTAAAAATCTTTACAGTATAAACGCTTGATCGTCTCTACATTATTTGTAGTAGAGTTGATTGGTAAAAAATAATCCAATTGCCAAGCTTGTGTTTTGATTGCTTGTTTACTTGTTGGTGTATCCCAAGATGGATATACGCGAATTCCTCGTTTGCCATCTTTCAAATCTGTGGCGACAATTCGTTTTTGAATTAATACTGATTTCGGGAAGACAAATTGTCCCAATTGTGTCTCTTTCTGAACATTAATCACAATAAAATCAAAATCATCTGTTTCGTGAAAAGGCGTTGTAATGTGATCTGAATTTCGTTTCCAAACCGTTACAAATTGACCAATTTTTTTAGGTGTAATTTTTGCCGTTCTACAGATAATCTTTACTTCTCCTAAATGAAACGAACACGCTTCATATTCAGTACTTTCAGTAGATAAGTACAGATTAGAGAACTCAAAACTATTGGCATCGTATAGTTTTTCTTTGACGCTGGAAATACAATGAGGTAGTTGGATCATATCAATATTGTAAATTTATTCAATGACCTCATCATAACGTTGAAACTGATTACGAAGTTCACCACGTAACGCTAAATCACTTTCAATTTTAGTTTTTGTGGGTCTTTGTAGTACTAAAAAAGCGATCAATAATCCTGCAATAGCGATAAATGCTGCATTATTGGTTAATAAGAAAAAAACAGTTCCTATCATCGCTGGTCCTTCTATTAGAACATATTTTATAAGTGAAGCCGTTTGATACTGACCTAACATAGCTATTAAGTCTGTTTTTTGTTTTGCAACCGCTAGCATTTTCTTAAAAAGTAATTGACTCATGGAAACTCCACCGATAGCAATAACGGGATATATTAGCAGAAAGCTATCTTCTCCAGAAAATTCAAAATTCATCGCATCTTTATTCAAAAACAAAGTCACACACGTAAAAATTACCACACCAACAACTAAGGCTAGATGTATGATTGTAAGCGTTTTTACAAACTGATTTGGCGTTATGTGTTGTAGTTTATTTTCCATGATTTTATGTAAATACGATTTGCTTTTCAAATGTATCAAAAAATAATTCATTTTTTATTTGGAATGATCGTTCTATTATTTATACTTTTGTATCAGAATGATCGTTCCAAAATAAATTTTTAAATAGAAAAACAAAAAAATGAATACATTACAAGGAAAAGTAGCTGTCGTTACAGGAGGAAATAGTGGAATTGGATACGCTTCTGCGGCAAAATTAAAAGAAAAAGGTGCGCATGTTGTTATTACTGGTAGATCACAAGAACGTGTAGAGAAAGCAGCAAATGAGTTAGGTGTTACGGGAATTGTTGCCGATGTAACTTCTCTTGACGCGATTGATAATTTAGTAGATCAAGTAAAAAGTTCGCATGGAAATGTAGATGTTTTATTTGTAAATGCCGGAATTTTTACGCCTGCGCCAGTTGGTCAAATTACAGAAGAAGTATATGATACTCAGTTTGGAATTAATTTTAAAGGTGCTGTATTTACCACAGAAAAGTTTTTACCAATTTTAAATGACGGAGCTTCTATTATTAATTTATCTTCTATTAATGCATATACAGGAATGCCAAACACTGCTATTTATGCAGCAACGAAAGCAGCGTTAAATTCATATACTAGAACTGCAGCTACAGAATTAGCTCCAAGAAAAATTCGTGTGAATGCTGTAAATCCTGGTCCAGTTGAAACTCCAATTTTTGAAAAAACAGGATTACCTGAAGAACAACTAAATGGTTTAGCCGAAGCTATGAAACAACGTATTCCATTAAAACGATATGGACAACCAGAAGATGTTGCCAATTTAGTTGCATTTTTAGCCTCTGATGAAGCATCATTTATTACAGGAAGTGAATACAATGTTGATGGAGGAATGAATGTAAATCCTTTATTAAGTTAGTATTTGATATACTTTATTGACTATTTCCTTTGATTACTTCAAAGGAAATAGTTTTTCAATGCATAGAGGTAAATTATAGAAGAAATAGAATTTTAAAATAAATTTACATTTACTACGTTTTTTATACTTATGAAAAAAATACAATTTATTTTAATCGTTCTTATTTCAAATTTATGCTTTGGTCAAATATCAGGTAATTTAACTGATAGCAAAACAGGCGTTCCCGTAGTATTCGCAAATGTTTGGGTAAAAAATACGTTAAAAGGAAGTACTACAGATATAGATGGAAATTTTGAAATTGAGAAAGGAAAGGTCGGAGATACATTATTAATTTCTTATTTAGGATATGAAAAAGTAGAATTGCCCGCTAAGAAAATAAACAATATCAAACTAAATCCTCAAGATATTCAGTTAGACGCGGTTGTGATTACTAAGATTAAAAATCCCCAAATTATATCGTTGAATTCATATGAAGATTATAATGATATTAATATGTTTTATCTCAACGGACATTATTCATTTGCTCGATTTTATGAACATAAAAAAGAATACAAGCAAAATACTTTTGTTAAGAAAGTATCTTTAGTTACTGTATCTACTTTAGAAAATGTAAAATTTAGAATGCATTTAATTGAAGCTGATAAAGATGGAAATCCAACAGACAAACATTTGAGTTCTTATATTATTTTAGAAACAAAAAGTGGGAAAAATGAAATTACAATTGATTTGAGTGATAAAAAGCTACTCTTTCCTGAAAATGGGCTTTTTATTGTAGTTGATCGTTTAAACCTAAAACAAAACATATTCAATTCCAAGCATATGACTAATGTTATAGAACCAGGAATTGGCATGGAAAAACGAAGTAAAGAAAAAAATACTTGGTTGAGTTATGGAGGAAAATGGATTCCGCCAAAAAAAATAAAAAAGATTGCAAAAAAGAATAAAAATATTGCTCTTAACATTGAGCTTTCAAACTAATTAAAAACATACAAAGAATATATGTATTTTTGTAGCGACTGTTTTTACGGTCTCTACAATTCTTATTTTTATGCCGAGAGTTAAAAAATTTAATGAAGAAGAAACACTGAATAAGGCGATGTGCCTTTTTTGGCGAAATGGTTTTCACGCTACTTCTATGCAAGATTTGGTCAATTATTTAGGTATCAATCGTGCAAGTATTTATGATACGTATGGCGGAAAGAAAGAACTTTTTAACAAAGCTTTTGAACACTACAGAACTGTAAATAGAAAACAATTGCAAGCTTTTCTGGAAAGTCAGAAAACTGTGAAAGAAGGATTTAGAAGATTGTTTCAGCATGGCATTTCAGAAGCTGTTTGCGACACAGAACACAGAGGTTGTTTTGTCATAAATGCTACTATGGAGCTTGTTCCCAATGATGACGAAATGCTAAGCGTCGTAAAAGAAAATAAAGCTTTTATGATAGGAATTTTTCAAGATTTTTTACAATCAGGAATTGACTCTGGAGAAATTTCAGCAGAAAAGAATAGTAGAAATTTGGCTTCACTTCTACATACATTTTACAATGGAATTAAAGTAGTATCTAAAGCTGATGCTAATGAGGAAGATTTACTAGCTTCGGTTGATACTATATTGTTGCTGTTAGATTAAATTTACCAACCACTTTTTTTACGCATCTTTTCATGTTCTGCTTGTAGGAATTTCATAATTGTTTCTACTTGTTTATCAACATTTTTAATACGCAATACACTAAAAATTAGTGTGCGTTTTCTTCCATCAGTCAGTTTATCAAAAATAGCTTTCCCATCAATATCTTGTGCTAAGAATACTTCTAAAACTTCTGGAATTTCTACGCCTAATGGATTTGGATCTTGTGTAATACGATACGAAATCGTTTCACCTGCTTCTTTATCCAATTGCTTTATGTATCGCTTGGCGAGCATTATATAGAAATTTCCGTTTCCTAAATGATTTAAACCACATTGTAACGTAACTTTATCATCAATTGTACAAATTAAGCGTGTAGCACGTTTCTTTTCAAACTGATTTACGATATCGGCTGAAACTTCTAAATGATAATAACTACCACTCTTTAATAAAGGTCCTGTTCCTTCATGTACCATAAGTGTTACTTTTCTTTTTTGTAAGTTAATGTACTTCCACGATCTAAATAACTTAGTACCATGCTTTCATCAGAATATTCGAGTAATCCATAAATGATTTTATCGCCATTGTCATTTTTTAGTGTTAAATATTCAATTCCGTCTTTTTCATCAAGTTCGTAATCATATGCAGTTGTCACAATTTTATCGGCTATTTTATGAAACATATAAAATCGTCCGTTTTTAATTTCTATTCCAGCATTTGCATCGTCAGTACTAATCCAACGTTCTGCATTCAATCCAATAGTTTTTGCTTCAGTCAAAGATGCGCTTTCTTGATGAAAAATGTTTTCCAATTCCGAAACTACATTGGGTTTTGATTTCCATTGATCGGTTACATCTACATTTTGAGCATCAGATGTATCTATTTCTCCAGATTTGACTGTTTTTTCTTTTTCTAATACACGAATTAATTGACCATCATGAATGTAATAGCGAATATCTTTCTTTGTAAACGGTCCTTGCATAGAAGCTTCACTATACTCTTCTTCTAATACAAAAAATAATTCGTTATTATTAAAATAGAAAGTGTGTACTTCAGAACCATGTTCTCCATAATTTCCATATGCTAGCTTTTTAGGAACTCCATCTTTAAAATACCCTTCTCTTTTTGTAACACCTCCGCCAACAAATTCTTCTACTTCTTTTTTTTCTAAAGAAGAAAGCTGTTTTTCAATCATTAAAAAGTTAGATTTGATTGCAGCAATTTTTTCTTCTAACGTTGAACTTTTAGTAATCTCAATAGTACTATCTTTCTGAGTCGCTTCGATCGTATTTGAAGATGTTTTTGATACTTCTTTTTTATCGCCACAAGCAAAAAAAGTAGCAATTAATACTATATAGGTACATAATCGTATGTTCATCATCTAGTGATTCGTTGTTTTTTCTAAACAAATATAACTGAATATTGTATATCTATTAAAAGGATTAAGAACTATCAAAGAAGATTTTTAACACAAAAAAGCACTGTTCATCATACGATTTCAGTGCTTTAATGAGGTTTTAGAAAATTTGGGAATAAGTAATTTTATCCTAAAATTAAAACTACGAATCTAATTTGGAGCTGCAGTTGTATTTACGTTCGCAATTGGCCAAACACCTGGAGCTGGAAAGCTAATTCCTTTATTGTCACCTCTAGCTGCATCTTGCCCAAAATAATAGAGAGGCCATCCTTTGTAGGTTAATTGGGTTCTACCGTGAACATCGATTGTTCCAAAATCGCCATTATTTAAAATACTTGGTATTTGATCTAATGTTATTTCTACTATTGGCCATACGCCATTGTTTGAGAAATCTGCGTTTGTAAAATTGTTAGTGTTGTTTGTATCGTTCATAAACGTATACATAGTTTTCCCTTCTATATCTACAATATAACTTGTAGCTTCATCACCTACTGTATAAGTACTTGTGTAGTTGTTACCATCATGACCTACTAATTGTGATTGCACATACATAAGTGAATAATCTGGCTTAGCTACATACCAAACACTATTTACATCTTCTCCGTTTGTATCGCCAGCAGCGCTATCATTTGCGAAGTAGTATAAAGGCCATCCTTTGTACGTTGTTTGTAATTGCCCATCTGTACGTGTAATGGTTGCAAAATCAGCCGTATTTAATCCAGTTGCTACTGAAACGTTTTCTGTGTAAAATATTGGCCAAGCATTTAAACATCCGCCTAAACATACTGAAGTATCTTTCGTATCTCTAGAGAAGAAATAAAGTGTATTACCATCTGCATCCGTTAGAATACTTCCTAATGCAGCATCATTTGACAACTGAACTGTCGGAGAATCTGGCATTGGAGCCATTTCAGTATTTACATTCGCAATTGGCCAAACACCTGGAGCTGGAAAGCTTATTCCTTTGTTTTCACCTCTAACTGTGTCTTGACCAAAATAATATAATGGCCAACCTCTATACGTTAATTGCGTTCTACCGTGAACATCAATTGTTCCGAAATCATCATTGTTTAAAATACTTGGTATTTGATCTAATGTTATTTCTACTATTGGCCATACGCCATTGTTTGAAAAATCTGCGTTTGTAAAATTGTTTGTGTTACGTGTGTCATTCATAAACGTATACATAGTTCTTCCTCCTATACTAACAATATAGCTTGTAGCTTCATCACCTAGTGTATAAGTACTTGTGTAGTTATTACCGTCATGACCTACTAATTGTGATTGTGCGTACATGAGTGAATAATCTGGTTTGGCTACATACCAAACATTGTTTACATCTTCTCCGTTTGTATCGCCAGCAGCGTTATCATTCGCAAAGTAATATAATGGCCAACCTTTGTACGTTGTTTGTAATTGCCCATCTGTACGTGTAATTGTTGCAAAGTCGGCTGTATTTAATCCCGTTCCAGCTGATAAATTTTCAGCGTAAAATATTGGCCAAACATCTACACATCCACCTAAACATGCTGAAGTATCTTTAGTATCTCTAGAGAAGAAATAAAGAGATTTACCTTCTGCATCTGTTAGAATATTTCCTAATGTAGCATTATTTGCTAATTGAACTGTTGAAGTATTTGGTTGCGGATCAACTAAAGTAGCATCATCATCACTGCTGCAACTTTGTAATAAAATCATCAATGCTATAAAAAAGAACGTGCTTTTTGTATTATTTTTTTTCATTTTGTTAAAAGTTATTTGTTTTTTAAATCTTCCACAAATCAAGCACTTACAAGCAAAGTATATACTATAAACCTTTGCTAAGAGGAAAAAATAAGGGTTAAAAAGGAAATAAGAGATGGAAAAATTATTGATGTAGTAATTTTTCCATCTCTTAAATTTCTGAAAGAAGGATGTATTATAATTTGATTTTTAAAAATTGAAAAATACTTTATCGTTTATTATAGACGATGAAAGTTTTAGGGAATTATTCTTTCTACGTGAATGTATCGTTGAATAATATAAATATATTGGGTACTGAGTTTATTGCTTAATTATTCTTTTATGAGATACATTTCCACTTTGAGTGAAAATTTTAATGATATAAACACCTTGACTTAGTTCTTTTAAAGAGAATGTTGCCTTATGTATTGTTTTAATCTTTTTTCCTGATACATCATAAAGTATTGCTGATAAGAAATTTTCGTTTCCAAGATTGATATGTATGATATCGTCCGTTGGATTAGGATAAATCTTGATGTTAGGATTTAGAATATCATCTGTAACCGATAAGGTAGTTCCGTATTCATGCGCTCCTATATCAACAACGCCATTGACAATTCGGTTTCTATGAAGAATATCTTCAGGCCAGTAATCTTGGGGGTTTCCAGGATATTGGGGATCTCCTGAATATCTATCGATATACTGTTGATACGCATCTAGTGAACCATCTATATAGGTTTGTGTTCCATTGTCAATGGCGGGTGAATTTTGAGAAATATCATAGTTTTCATTATTTGCATCTATATATAATGGAGCTCCGGTAATATTATTTGTTGCCCATGTTTGATTGTTGAGATCGTTTATTGTCACATAATTTGTTCCGTTTATTCTTACGTCTCCATTGTACGAGTCAAAAAGATTGTTTCCCAAATAAACGTCCATTCCATTTGTGGTATCGAATGTCATTGCTCTTGAAGATTGATCTACCGTTGCAGAGATATTGGTAAAGATATTATTGTAAATATGTAATTTATCTGTATTACCATGTCTATTAGTACCAGACCATATTCCATGACAACTATTATCAAAAACATTATTAATAATATAATGTTCTCCGTGTTGAGAGAATAAAGTAATTCCTGAACATAAGCGCCAGTTGGTATTACTTTCATTATCTCTGTTGTTATAAAAAAGATTTCCTATAATAAACAGTGGTCCTTCCATCGGATCGTTTGCAGTATGCTGCCAGCCTGTTCCATTTCGGGTAGCAATATTTGCAATCCACCAATTATAGCTTCCCAGATTATATTGATGCCCGAATGCTTGTCCGTTTCCTCCTGCTAAAGCATATGTATCTGTACAATGATTACTAGAAAAGATAACATCTGAAGCTCTTTTGGTCCAACCTAAGGCTTGACGTGAGAACTCTTGATAATTTCCAGCGACAAACACATGATGATTCCCACCACTTGTTGCTATCTGATCTCCAACTTGTACTAAATTTCCAGATAAACTTTTATACAAGCCATCAACTGGATCTGCAGTATCACCTATGACAGCATTATTTTTAACGATCCACACTCTGTATACTTCATTACCGTTAATAGTACCATTTACTTTGTATGCATGTTGATCATTATCATTTGTGCTCCAATCATAACCTCCGCCACAGTTTTTAAATACATTATTGTAGGCAACTACATCATGTAATTCTGCTCCAGTGGCTGTATTAGAAGTTAATCCGACAATAGCTCCGCCGCCGCCAATATAATCTAGATTTTCAAAAAGAAGATTTTTTAATGTAATGTGATGCGTTGCTCCTGCTCTATCTCGAGTTAATGTCAACACTGTGTTCGTTGTATTATCACCATTCCATTGAATATTGTCTACAATAGTATGACGACTGTTATACATTCCTAATAAAAGTCCTTTAAATGTTGGTTTGTCGTCAGGATCTCCGTGAATCCAAACAGGTTGTGAGCTTGTTCCATGAAATTCAGGAGACCAAGTGCCATAAAAATTATGATTGATACCGTAGGTTCCGCCTTTTAACCAAATAACAGTTCCTGCTTCAAATGTATCACCAATCCAACCGTTTGAAGGAATTGTTAAACGTGGTTTATCTGGATAGCCGTATCTTCCGTATGTTCCAGTCAGTTCTCCATTTATGATGGCATCTGTAGCGTTTGGATGATCTGGAGCAACATAGTAAAATTTCTCAGCGGCTGCCATAGGCCATTGTGAAGGTTTAGACAGTTCAATTGTAAACGGATCATAGGTCCAATCTGTATAAGGAATGCCTACATACGACCAAGCTTGTGCAAAAAGTAATTGTCCATAGAGAAAAAAGAAAAAGACGAAACTTAAAAAACGGTATTTATAATGCATTGATTTTTTATTTTGCTGCTTTTAATTCATTTAATAAAATTGATTCTTCAACATATAAACGTTGTGTTTTGTTTGTGAGAATTTCAAGTAATTCTAAAGAAGAAGTATAACTTACTAAGTTTCCATTTGACGATAAAAACTTTCCATCTTTCATGGTAGCAACTTTGGTATCATCTGCTACTTTTAAATTTGGATATTGCTCTTTTAATAACTCTCCTCCTGTTACATATGTTACAATATTTTTATCTGCTGCAATACCTGCTTCTCCAATTAAAAAAGCTCCTGCACAATGACTTGAGATATAATCTGTAACTTGATTTTGTTGTTTGATAAATTCAATAAGTTCTTTATCTGCTGTTTGTTTTTCAGGTGTATAAGAACTTGGAACTACTAGCACCTTTAAGTTTGGGACATCTGCTAGTGTGTAATCAGGAAGTATCTGTAAACCTTGCGCACTTACATACGTTTTGTGTTCTTTTGCTATAAGAATCACATTAAATAATTGATTATCGCTATTTTTTTCATTTTTAGAAAACACATCTAAAGGTGCAATGACTTCATTCATAATGACACCTTCAAAGATTAAAATTCCTATTGTTGGTAAATTTTCATTTACTTTATTCATACTGATATTTTTATCGTTTGCTGTTTTGTTTTTTTCTTGTGTTGTACAGGAAATTGCATATGTAATGACAAATGCAAATGCTATTAAATAAATTCGATTCATAATTTATAGTGCTAATTTTTGATAGTATTCTACCATTGGTGGCTCCTCTAAGAAAGCTATTAGTTGATTCATAACTCCATTCTTTGAAATAAAGTCAATATATTTTTTATGATGTTCCTTACTTTCCCACTCTTCATTAAAAATCATGGTTGCTGTTTCTGAGTTATAGTATACCCAAACAGAATGACAACCTTCAAAATTTCGAACATTCGGAAGATTTTTTTCTAAAAAAGCGAATAACTCTTTTTCTTTTGTTTTTAAGATGTTAGAAGTTAAAAGTACTTGGCTATATGTTTTCATAAGATTTATTTTTTTTCATTTTCAAAATTATAATGCACTTTACATTTTAATCTTAATGTAGATTAAGATTTTATTTTCATAAATACGTATGGTATTTCACCTTGATTTAAATACCTATAAAGGAAAAGCACCTTTCGCAAGATGCTTTTATATACTACACGTTATTGTATGATGCCAAGTGCTTTTTGCAGACTGTAAAAATCATAGTAATCTTTTTGAGCAGTAATTTTTCCTTGTTTATTGATTGTGGTTGTACTCATTCCTTTAATTGAAAAATTTTTATTTTCAATGTTGATGTCACCCCATTTTCCATTAAATGTTCCTCCATATATCCATTCGTATACTATGGTAGAATCTGTAATAAATACATCGCCGCTTCTTGCCCAATACATGTCTGGAATATTTCCCATAAAAGTATCCGTTATTGCTTTGGTTACTTTTGCTTTTCCTTCCATAGTATCATCTACAGGTAAGTTATACCACTTTACATCTTCTGCAAAAAAACCACCTATTTTGTCTACATCATGCGCTGCCCATGCTGACATATAAGCGTTTAATACTTCTTCTACTTGCGTAATTTTAATTTCAGAAGTTTCTATAGTATTCGTTTTTGCAGTTCTATTGTTACATGATGATACTAGAAGTACTAATATCACTAATTTAAAAATTGATTTACACATGCTATTTTTACGTTTTATTACCATTCTATTTTATCATTTTCATCAAAGAAACCTCCTGTAGGTCCATTGCTAGGAAGCGTTGCCAGTTTTACAATAATCTTTGAACCTTGTTGTGGAGTTCTTGGACCTGTTTTACCATTTAAATCTGTTGCACAATATCCAGGATCAGCAGCATTTACTTTTATATTTGCTGCTTTCAATTCATAAGAAAAGAGAATCGTTACCATATTTAAAGCACTTTTTGACGTACTATATGCCAACGATTTATAATCATAATATTCGTAAGTAGGATCTGAATTTTGATTTAGCGACGCCAAACCACTTGATACATTTATAATATTTCCTGATTCCGATTTTTTCAATAATGGGATAAACTCTTTTATAACTGCAATCACACCAACTGTATTTACTTTTAATGTAGTTTCAATATCTTTTATAGAAACCTCTAGCATAGGAACTCCAAAATCTATCCAAATACCTGCGTTATTGACTAATACATCAAGTTTACCGAAATTATCATGTATATATTGTTCTGCTAAAGAGATAGATTTTTCATCCGTTACATCTATTACAACATATCTTGCATTTACATTTTGCAATTGATGTACAGCATGTTGTCCTTTTTTCTCATCTCTTACACCTAAGATTACGATGTATCCTTTTTCTAATAATGTTTTAGCTGTTTCAAAGCCAATTCCTTTATTCGCACCAGTTATCAGTGCTACTTTTTTAGTCGTAGACATCTTATTTTTTTTTAAAGTGATTAATTAAACTATAACTGTATTCCAGTATTTAATAATAGGATCTGATGTGAAATTAGCGCGTAAGATGTGCATAACACCATTATCAGTACGCCATCTTAAGTATGCTTCATAATGAGTAATTGATTCCCATTCTTGGTGTAGTACAATTGTATTTTCTGTCGTGCATTGGTGAATTTTAATGCTTATAAAACCATCATACATTTTGGTTTCAGGAAGATATTTTGATAATAGATAGAAGAAATTATCAATGCAATCGTCTTTTAAGTTTGCCTCTAAAGTTACTATAGCTTTCTGACTCATAATTGTTGAATTTAATTTGATCCAAAATTATCATGAGTCTAACAAGATGTTCTTGACAAAAGGCAAGAAATTAAGTCACAAGCAATTTTCTTCGCACTCTACTCAACGTACTATCTGTCATACCTAAAAAAGATGCTATATGTTTTAGTGGTGCTTTTTGAAAAAGTTTTGGACGCACTTTTAATAACTGCTCGTAGCGTTCTTCCGCAGATAGATGTATATTAGATAAGATGTATTTTTTTATACTAATCAGGAGTTCTTCATTGATGAGCTTCATACATTCATGCATTTCTGGAACTATTTTATAAATCTCTTGTAAATCTTGATATGTAAAATACTCCATAGTAGTATTTTCAATACATTGAATATACTCTTGTGTAGGTTCTTGGTTTAAAAAACTAAGAATTTCCGTTGCTAACTCTCCATCAGTAATAAGCCAATTCGTAATTTCATTTCCATAAGAATCTACATTAAAAACTCTCAATAAACCTGTGTTGATGTATCCAATTTGTGTGCAAGTTTCTCCAGGCGTGATAAAAAAATCATTTTTCTTAAAATGAATCGTATTGATTTTTGAAAGAAGATATGCTTCTTGTGTTCTTGTCAATACAATTTTTTCCTTGATTTTTCTCAAAAGATAGTTCACTGTTCAGAAATTTGCTTTTATTTTTCAAAAATACCGTTTTGACAGAGATCACTTCTTAATCTAGTTTAAGAAATAACTTGTTTTTTAGCTTTTATTTTACTCAAAAATTCAGGAGTCATATTAAGATAAGAAGCAATCATATATTGTGGAATGATTTGAAAAATCTGCGGATTTGCATTCATAAAAACAGAAAATAGCTCTTCTCCCGACAAACTAAGCATGTATTCCATGCGTTTTTGAGCTGCCAAATATGTTTTCTCCATAATAATTCGGAATAAGCGCTCTACTTTTGGTAATGCTATACATAACTTTTCAAATTGTTCTTTTTCTAACACCAGAACTTCTGTATCACGAATCGCCTGTATATAAACACCTGAGGAAGTCTGTTGAATCAGGCTTTCATAGTCGGTAATCCACCAATTTTCAATACCAAAATGGATAATATTTTCATTTCCATCTTCATCTATTTTGAATAATCGTACACAACCATTCAATATAAAATAACGATGTTTACAAACGCTTCCTGCATTCAATAAGAAATCTTTCTTTTTATATGTTTTAGTCTTTAAAAAAGATTGAAAAAGAGTTACTTCTTCTTCAGATATTTCGATATATCTAAGTATATAATTTGAAAGTATTGCATGTATGGTTAATTGCATACTTCAAAATTAATTAATTCTCATAGAGAATCTATAAGAAAAGATGTATTTCTATTTTTCTAGGTTTTAGTTCTAAGTCCTTTAGAACTCCTTTCAAAGTAAAAAATCATGCTGGAAACTCTCCAAATTTTCTGTAGTAATAAAATATAGAGTATAAAAAAACACTGAAAATCGTATGATTAACAGTGTTTGATGAGATTTTGGGAAAATAATGTCGGGGTGGCAGGATTCGAACCTGCGACCTCCGCGTCCCAAACGCGGCGCGATAACCGGGCTACGCTACACCCCGAAATTTCTTCTTTAGTTTATCATTAAGATTTATAACTAAGTCTGAAAATTGGATTGCAAATATAAAGCTTTTCTCGAAACACAAAAGCAAAAACAATTTATTTTTTAAAATGATTCCATTTTCACTTGTAAAGCTCCATATAAAATACCATCTGTTCAGTAAATTCATTGAATAATTTACTTAATTTTGTGCCACAATAAAAAACACAAAATATATGCTCATCATTGGTATTGGAGGCGGAACTGGAAGTGGAAAAACCACAGTTGTAAATGAAATTATTAAACAACTCCCAGAAAATGAAGTTGGAATCATCTCACAAGATTCTTATTATAACGATACTTCTCATTTAAATTATGAACAACGTACTAAAATTAATTTTGATCATCCTCGATCTATCGATTTTGATTTATTATGTGAACATTTAACAGAGTTAAAGAAAGGAAATCCTATCGATCAACCTGTGTATTCTTTTGTAAAACACAATCGTACAGGCGATACCATACATACACTTCCTCGAAAAGTGATGATTGTAGAAGGAATTTTAATCCTTACCAATACAGAACTTCGTAAAATGTTTGACATCAATATTTTTGTACATGCCGATTCTGATGAACGCTTGATCAGAAGAATAAAACGTGATATTACGCAACGTGGACGTGATATTGACGAAGTTTTGGCGCGTTATCAAAACACGTTAAAGCCAATGCACGAACAATTTATTGAGCCTACAAAAGAGTTTGCAGATATCATTATTCCTAACAATCGTTACAATACAGTTGCCGTTGATATAGTACGTACAATTATTAGTGAACGATTAGCCTAATATTTAGTACATTTACATAGCACAATTACAATAGCGAAATTGCATACACAATGAATCTCAATAAGTTCAAAAATATATACATTATTATCTCTGCCATATTTATAGTATGGATGTTATTTTTGGATGCCAATTCATATTTTTCTACGCACATAGAACTTAACAGGCAAATTGAGCTATTAGAAAAACAAAAAGCAAACCTTCAAAATTCCATCAAAAAAGATAAAGAAAGCATCAAAAAGTTTTCTAGCATGGAAGAACTTGAAAAATTTGCACGCGAACGCTACTTTATGAAAAAGGAAAATGAAGAAATTTATATCATAGAGTATGCAGATAGCTTAAAAACAACAGACAATGAGTAATTCTCTATTCAACGAATTTGAAAGTGTTTTTGCATCACAATGGAAACAAAAAATACAGGTTGATTTAAAAGGTGCCGATTACAATCAAACACTATTAACAGCTACACAAGAAGGTATTGATATTACGCCTTTTTATCACAGCGAAAATTTTGGTACAACAACAGCGATTGCTACAAAAACAACCAATTGGAAAGTTACACAACGAATTGTCGTTAAAGATGCTCAAGAAGCCAATCGCAATATAAAAGATATTCTTACTCGAGGCGCAGAAAGTATTGTACTTGTCATAACGAGTACTGATATTTCTATCTCAGAAATACTTGCTGACGTTGATGTGCAAGGCGTTCCTATTCATATAGAAATGACTTTTTTATCGGTGTCATATTGTACAGATATAAACGCTTTCGCGAAAACTACATCTGCAAGTATCACCATCGGAATTGACTTGGTAGGAAACTTAGCTTCCACAGGAAACTGGTTTGAAAGTCTTCCAAAAGATCATGAAGCGTTAGAAGAAATTCTCAAGTTAGATGCTTTTGAAAGTACGCTAACTATTCATGTCGATACGTATCAAAATGCAGGTGCAACTATGGTACAACAACTCGCATACGCATTGTCACACGCAAACGAATATTTAAACCATTTTGGTTCAAAAATTACAAATAAAATTACATTTCACGTGAGCGTTGGCACACACTATTTCTTTGAAATTGCCAAACTACGTGCTTTGCGACACTTATGGTGTGTTTTAGCCAAAGAATATAATGTAACTCAAAAATGTACTATTATTGCTTCACCTTCAAAACGAAACAAAACTTTGTATGATTACAATGTAAATATGTTGCGTACTACAACAGAATGTATGAGTGCTGTTTTAGGCGGTGCAGATTTTGTGTACAATTTACCATACGATGCTTTGTATCATCATGAAAACGAATTTGGCGATCGCATCTCGCGCAATCAACTTCGTATTTTAAAAGACGAGAGTTATTTTGACAAAACGGACAATCCTACGGAAGGTTCTTATTACATTGAAAGCATCACACAGCAATTAGCTGAAAAAGCACTCACACTTTTCAAAGATATTGAAGCTACTGGTGGATTCTTGAAACAATTAAAAGAAGGAACAATTCAGAGAAAAATCAAAGAAAGTGACGCCAAAGAACAAGCTTTATTTGATGATGGAAAAGAAATTCTCTTAGGCACTAATAAATATCCAAATCCAGAAGATCGCATGAAAGATGATTTGGAAATCACACCTTTTGCTGAAAATGAAGTTCGCAAAGTATTAGTGATTCCAATTAATGTAAGGCGTTTAGCTACTAAAATAGAAAAAGAGCGCTTAAAGAAAGAGTAATTTTCAAAACGAATTATTAGCATGACTAGAAAGAATCTTCAACATATAACACTTGATAACAGTACGAAAACGTTTGAAAAACAAGTTACAACAAACGTTTTTAAAACTGCGGAAGACATTGATGTAAAATCATCATACAGCAAAGAAGATATGCAAGATGTTTCGCATTTAGATTTTGTTGCAGGAATTGCACCAAATCTTCGCGGACCATATTCTACAATGTATGTTCGCAGACCTTGGACGATTCGTCAGTATGCAGGCTTTTCTACTGCGGAAGAAAGCAATGCATTTTACAGACGTAATTTAGCCGCTGGACAAAAAGGACTTTCTGTTGCTTTTGATTTGGCAACACATCGTGGATACGATAGCGATCATGAGCGCGTAGTTGGAGATGTTGGAAAAGCCGGAGTTGCCATTGATTCTGTAGAAGACATGAAAATTCTATTCGATCAAATTCCATTGGATAAGATGTCGGTTTCTATGACTATGAATGGTGCCGTTTTACCAATTATGGCATTTTATATAGTTGCTGCTGAAGAACAAGGCGTAAAACCTGAACTTTTAGCTGGAACAATTCAGAATGATATCTTGAAAGAGTTTATGGTGCGTAATACCTACATTTATCCGCCAACGCCATCAATGAAAATCATTTCTGATATTTTTGAATATACATCGGCAAACATGCCAAAATTTAACAGTATTAGTATTTCTGGATATCATATGCAAGAAGCTGGCGCAACCTGTGATATTGAACTTGCATACACTTTGGCTGACGGTTTGGAATACATTAGAAAAGGATTGGCTGCCGGAATGGATATTGACACCTTTGCGCCTCGCCTATCATTTTTCTGGGCAATAGGAATGAATCATTTTATGGAAATTGCTAAAATGCGTGCAGCTCGAATGTTGTGGGCAAAACTGGTAAAACAATTCAATCCTAAAAATCAAAAATCATTATCCTTACGTACACACTGCCAAACAAGTGGTTGGAGTTTAACGGAGCAAGATCCGTTTAACAATGTTGCCAGAACTTGTATTGAAGCTGCTGCTGCTGCTTTTGGTGGTACGCAAAGTTTACATACCAATGCCTTGGATGAAGCCATTGCATTACCAACTGACTTTTCTGCACGAATTGCACGTAACACGCAAATTTACTTGCAAGAAGAAACCAAAATTACTAAAACGGTTGATCCTTGGGCAGGAAGTTATTATGTAGAGAAATTGACACATGAAATCGCTCATAAAGCGATGAAACTTATTGAAGAAGTTGAAGAATTAGGCGGAATGACCAAAGCCATTGAAGCCGGAATTCCGAAGATGCGTATTGAAGAAGCTGCTGCGAGAAAACAAGCACGAATCGATTCTGGACAAGATGTGATTGTTGGAGTCAATAAGTATAGACTTGAAAAAGAAGATCCTTTACATATTTTAGAAGTAGACAATCAAACCGTTCGAAATGCGCAATTGGCGCGTTTGGATGAATTGAAAAAGAACCGAAATGCTTCCGAAGTTGCAGAAGCCTTAGCAAAACTAACTGCTTCCGCAAAATCTGGAGAAGACAACCTATTAGCATTGGCTGTTGATGCTGCACGTAAACGTGCTACTTTAGGTGAAATTTCAGATGCATTAGAAGCTGTTTTTGGAAGATATAAAGCACAAATTAAATCATTCTCAGGCGTGTATAGTAAAGAAATAAAAGACGATAGTTCGTTTCAGAAAGCAAAAGAACTAGCTACGAAATTTGCAGAGTTAGAAGGTCGCCAACCGCGAATTATGATTGCCAAGATGGGACAAGACGGACACGATCGTGGCGCCAAAGTAGTTGCTACAGGTTATGCTGATGTTGGTTTTGATGTAGATATCGGACCTTTATTCCAAACACCTGCTGAAGCTGCCAAACAAGCGATGGAAAACGACGTACATATTTTAGGTGTTTCTTCCCTTGCTGCCGGACATAAAACGCTAGTTCCGCAAGTAATTGCCGAATTAAAAAAATATGGGCGTGAAGATATTATGGTCATTGTTGGCGGTGTAATTCCGCATCAAGATTATGAATTTTTATTTGAAGCTGGCGCTGTTGCTGTATTTGGTCCTGGAACAAAAATTAGCGAAGCAGCAATTCAGTTATTGGAGATTCTGATTGATGAATAGGTTTTTCTGAGTTAATAATCAGGATTATTACGTTTTTTAGAATATAGATACTGAAACTAAAAAAGAGTTTATTATAAAATGGAATCTCAATCCATTTGTACATTTTGACATAAAATGATATGAGTACAAACTTTACAGTAGGTAATGATACGTTTGCTAGTAATCCTGGTAACGCTAACCTTAATCCATTTATTTGGCTTTTCCATGATTTCAAAATCATATTCACACTAAGTGCGCTTTTTGGATTATCCATTTTTCTTACCATCAAATTTTCAGGTTGGTTTAGCATTCTTGCAGTACTATTTCTAGCAATTAATATATTTTATTGGCTACGAAAAAAAGAACATTTTAAAAGTGGAGATTCTAATGGAGGAATTGTAGTTTCGATGCATCCAACATTAGTAGCAGTTACCACTGATTTGACAAAAGGATTTGGAGAATTCCCTGTTGTTAAAATAATTACATGTAATACGCTTAAAAATGTAAAAATTGGAGACAAAATAGCGACTGTTGCTTTGTACTCAGCTTCAGAAGATGATGAACTACCTCATTGGATAGACTTTCATCCAATTCCGTTATCCTATGCCACAAACAATATACAAGTCTTAAAAAGAACTCTAACATCTTATGATAATGAACAATGGAAAGACTTACAAAATCGTTTAGAAGAAATTAAGAAGCCATATCAAGAAGGATTGTACAAATCAGAAATACAAACCAGTGACTGGAAAACGAATACGAACACTTTGTAAAAAACAAAAAGCTAGTTTTCCTTTATTATTTCAAATCAATTCCCAAACCAATCTACTTCAAATTCTTTTACAATAGTATCAATTGATTGGTGTGCATGAAGATTTTTAAATAATTCCGTTTCGTTTCTGCTCTGTTTTCCTCCGCCAACTCTGATTAGCACATCAATGTACCGAATGAAATCTTCAGATTCATCTCCAAATCGATTCCCTTTGATGATTTTTTTCTGTACTGGATATACTCCACTTCGTACACGTAACGCTTGTTTTGCTGAAAAACCGACAGTAACAAAACCAAATTCATCTGCCAATTCATAAGCAATCTTTGGAACACCAGCATTGGTATAACCACTAACAATTTCAACAGTTTCGTTAGTGTGTTTTTCTTTGAGTCTTTGGAATTCGTTTAGCAAAATTACACGCGCTGCTTTTTTGTCAAATTGATTTCTACTAAATCCGACAATTCCATATTTTATAACAGCTTTCATTTTTTTTTAAACTTATTTAGCGTCAAAAATACACAAATAAATTCTAAAAGCAAGCTTAGTATTCTTGATAGGTTCCTAAAAGACGATCTACTTCAGGTAATTCAATAATCGTAATCATTTTTTTGATACATTCTAAAAGAACATCTTCTTTTAAGTTATAACGTTCAATATGCGTTTTGATATTGAAATAATTATCCGTTTCAATGAGTTTAAATTTTCTGTCTAATGTTTTGTTTACCTTTTGCATTTCGTCATAAACCTCATCAAAATCATAATCGTAAGAGATCTGACCTTGATAAAGATGCAAATATATTTCATCATCTTTTAAACCATATTGAAACTCCTCATCGTTGATTCTAAAAGACGTCCACATTTCATTGTCTTTTATTTCTCCACTCCACGAAGGAAACTCAGCATTCAATACATTTTTTAGTATCGTAATATGCCTTTCCACTTTGTTTTCCATGATTTCACACCAAGGATTTTTAATTAAGTGCGATTGTATTCTAGTGCATTTTTCTTGTGTTTCCAAGTCCGTATAACGAATCTCAGTATTCAATATAAGGTGTTGTCTTTCTCTGACATCATAACTTATAGCATCATCCAAAAGTGAAAATAAATTATCTTTCAGCTTCATGGTAATTGCATGTTTAGTATCGTTTCCAGCAATTTCACTGATAGAAATTGGTGTTGCCAATTCGATTAATTCTTCATAATCTGTAAAGGTGTCTAACTTCACTTCTACCGCCTGTATCTTTCCAAAAGAGACGATTTGAAGCTCTAATTCTTCGATACTTTTCAATGCTTCTGGATCATTAATTTCTTTTATATCATTTAAAATTGTAGCATTTACATCATTATCACCATCAAAATCAGTAACACTGTCTAAGAAAAAAACGGGACGAAAGTCTAAATCATCAGAAGAAAGAAGCGTGTCTTTCGATTTCTTTAAATACAATCTACTCAACTGCGAATCAATTATTTCTTCATCAACAAATAGTTTTGTATTTAAATTTAAAATATAAGGTTTGTTTTCTTTAGGATCTTCATATAGTTCCGATTGAACATCATAAGGAATCAACTCTTCAAAGCCAATTTGTTCGTCATTCATTAAGTAATTAGCAGACATTTCAGAATGATCATAAAACCAACGTTTATCATTTAAACTAATTTCAACTAAAAGTCGATTATAACCTGTTTCAGATTCAATTTTTAAAAATGTTTCATCTTCATCAAAATCATCTTTATCGAAAAATATACTAAGATTCATGTGTAAATACTATTAAAATTTATTACTTCAGTCTTGTTTAGCGAAAGTTATATGTTTTTTGTTTGTTTTTTTACATATTTTACAAAAAAAAGCGATCCGAAGATCACTTGTTTTTTAACTTTATAAGTCGCTAATTAGTTTGATTTTAAAATCGACTTAATTACAATCGTCGTACGATTTTCCGCCACCAGTTCCATCAGGGCATCTATCACAGGTCAATCCTTGTGAATTGGAAAGTGAAGTTGTATCGCAACCATAAGGACCTGTAGACAATGTACATACAATTACTGTTGAGTCTGCATGATTAATGTGAGCAGTTCCTCCAAAAAGATTAAGATTAGAAATCGATTTTTTGTTAAGGTCTAGTAATTTTAAGTTTCGTTTTTTCATATTATTAGTTAAGATTAATTTTATCAATTATACGAGTTATTACCTATAGTTGGAAAGATTAGTACTCGAGATTTATAAATTATAACGGCTATACTTAGTGCACGTTTATACTAATTCAAAGGTTTGCGTTCATTTTTGTTTGTTTTTATGATTTCCCTCGACTGAATCTGTATCTAAAAATTCGATCGGATGAAAAAAATAATCACACTTGCTATTGTATTTTTGAGTTTTGGTGTAATTTCAGCTCAAAATATGGATAATACGAAATTAGGAACTCTACTCACCGAAAAAGCTGATACAATTCAGGGACAAGCAGGAAATTGGCGTTTTTCAGTAAACGATAAACTCTTTATTTGCTTAACAGATGAGAAAAATAATAGAATGCGTATTATTTCGCCTATTACAGAAGTTTCTAACGTAGACGAAAAGGTTTTGAAAAACTGTTTGACCGCAAATTTCCACACTGCTTTAGACGTAAAATATGCAATCTCTGATGATATTATTTGGTCTGTATTTATTCATCCATTAAAAGAATTATCTGATGAACAAGTATCAGACGCTATTGCGCAAGTGTACAATGCAAATTATACTTTTGGAACAATTTATTCCAGTACAAACTTGTCATTTCCAGGCGCACTTGGACAGGAAAAAGAAAAACCTAAAGAAGAAAAAATTCGCAAACGAAAAATATAATTATGAGCTGGATACACATGATTCCTTTTGAGAAAGCCACTGGAAAACTCAAATCAATTTACAATAAAATTAAAGGTCCAAATAATCAAATTGATAATGTGTTAGGTATTCATAGTTTACGTCCGCATACGCTTACTGGACACATGAGTTTGTACAAAAACACCTTGCATCATTCCAACAATACATTTCCTAATTGGTTTTTAGAATTACTAGGCACATATACAAGTTTTATTAATAAATGTGATTATTGTTATGAACATCATTTTGCAGGTATGAAACGCTTTCTAAACGACGATGCAAAAGCAGATGCTATCAAAAAACATATTGAAAACGATTCATTAGCTAGTATTTTGTCTGAAAAAGAAATGCTTTTAGTTCATTATGCTAAAAAATTAACTTTTGCTGCGGCAGATTTAACTCGTGATGATATAGATGCACTTCGCAATGCAGGTTATGATGATGGTGAAATTTTGGAAGTGAATCAAGTTGTTTCTTATTTTAATTATGCTAACAGAACGGTTTTAGGTTTAGGTGTAACTACTGATGGCGAAGTTTTGGGTTTATCACCAAGTAATAAAGAAGATGAATCTTCTTGGGATCACCGTTAGTAACTTATTTAAGATTCGTTGTATAAAAAAACGAACGCACTTAATGAAGAACGTTCGTTTTAATAAATCAAGTTTGCCTTAAAATCTTAATTTATTTCTTGCAAATCAATTAGCATATTTTCCCAGTTCTTTTGATTCTCATGATCAAACTGAGCTCCATTTTCATCAGCAATTGTAAATCTTTTAATTGCAGGAGTTTTGCTTGTTGCTTGAAAAAGTTGATATGCTTCTTCTTTTAAAGCTGCTGCAATTGGCAAATCAATAGAAGCATACACTGCACGTTTACAAGCTTCAATAGATTCTGCTGGGAATTTTGAAATACGTTCAGCTAATGCATCAACATATGGCCCAATTTCGTCTGCGTCAAGTGCTTTGTTGATTGTTCCGAATTTTTCCGCTTCATCTGCATCCCAATCTCTTGCTCCTAAAATAATTTCTAACGCTTTACCAAGTCCAGCTTGTCTTGCCATACGAGAAGCTCCACCACCACATGGTAAAATTCCCATTCCGACTTCCATCTGCATAAATTTAGCTTTTCCTCTAGCTGCAAAACGCATATCTAATGCCAATGCCATTTCATGTCCGCCGCCGCGTGCAAATCCTTCTATTTTAGCTATTGTTGCTTGTGGTACATTGCTTAATCTTTCTAAGACAGATTGTAAGTCTAATAGTTTTACTTCAGATCTAGATACTGCTTCTGTAGACATGTCTCTTAGTAAATTTGTATCGTAATGACATACCCAATATCCTGGATTTGACGATTCAAAAACGACTACTTTCACAGTTCTATCACGCTCTAATCGTAGGCAAAGACTGCTTAAGTCTGCTAACATTTCTTGTCCCTGAACATTTACAGGTCCAAAATTGATTGTCACTGTTAAAACTGCTCCTTTTTGTACTGCTTTGAATGTTTGAAAATTTTTGTATTCCATAATCTCTTTTTTTATTAATTATTAATTGCGGCAAATGTGTGTTGCTTAATTTTACCGTTTTCTATGATGTATGTATCTGTTGCGAGTTCTATATCTAGAAATTCATTTTTCCCTTTCCAAACAAAATAAACGAGGTTGTCATGTGCTTCTTGTTTGAGTGTAGAAAAGCTAAAATTTTTAAAGTTTGGAATGAATTCTTTATAGAAATTAAAAATTTCTGTTTGCCCCTTAAAAGTACGATCAGGTGTTATGAATACTGCATCTTCTGCGTAATCTTCTAGTACTTTTGAAGGATTTAGAGAATCAACGGCTTTCATATGATTCTCAAATACCTGTTGTGGATTTCTCATTATAATTGGTTCTATTAAAAAATTATAATGCAAATGTATCCCGAAAGGTTGCGTCGAATTTTGTAAGAAAAAAAGAGGATTTAGTAAAAAACGAGGATTGTCAATTTACACAGAAACTTTAAGCTTTATTTTATAAGCTCCTGCCGTTATTCCTTTATAACTAACAAATGTTTTGTCCAAATGACTACTATCTGTAAAACCTAGTTCTTGTGCTATTTCTGTCACGGTGGAATCAGTATATTTTAGTCGTGTTTCGGCTAATTTTATTTTGTAGTTGAGAATGTATTTTTTTAAACCGATTCCCATTTCTCTTTTGAAGAATTCACCAATATAGTTTTCAGAAATATAAAATTGACCTGCTATTTCTTTCTTTGTTATTTTTTTTGAATCGTGAATATGATAATGAATGTAATTGATAATATCTTGAATCTTAGAATCGGAAATGGTTGAAGAAACAAAACTTACATTTCTAGAAATAATGTGAAGTATAGAATGTAACGTAGATCTTAAAATAGCTTCATTCTTTAAAAGTGCATCATTGTATTCATTACAAAGCACTGTAAATAATGAATATACACTACTCTCATCTGTTTTTGAGTTTAATTTAATATGTGACGTTCTATCTGTACTGTGCAAGATCGTTTCTATCTTTTTAAACCATTCTTTTCGTTGTGAATGATTTTCATCTAAAGAAGAAGAATTAAAAAAGCTATAGAGAAATTTTATAGTGGAAACTGTTGTCGGTTTTTCAATTTCAAAATTATATTTATCATTCGGAATTAAAATAAATATTTGACTATCACTGTAAGTTACTTTGTGGTTATTGATTATTAAATTCCCTGATCCTTTTTCAATAAATAATATTTCAAAAAATCGAATTGGCATGTATTTACAAAAAGCCAATGACATTGTATCTTGAAATTTTTCAATGACAATATTTTCAAAAATAGTTCTCGGCATTTTAAAATTATCGCTATTTATTGATTGAATCGAAAGCTTTTTTCAGGAACTTTCCCAACTACGCGTTCAAAAAATTTATGAATGTAATCAAAATCAGCTTTCATGTTGTCCGTTGGATAAAAAGGTTCGTCTATTTTAACTTCTTTTTTACCAAAATCGAAAGCTACTAAAATAATAGGCACATTAGCTTCTTTAGCTATATAGTAGAATCCTGTACGGAGTTCATCTACACGTTTTCTGGTTCCTTCTGGTGCTAAAGTCAATCGAAATTCTTCTTTTCCTTCAAACACAGCTGCCATTGCTTGCACTTTGTTTTGACCTGGCGTTCTATCTATTGGTGCGCCACCTGTCCAGCGAAAATACCAGCCAAATGGTGGTTTAAACAATTCTTTCTTTCCAACATAATTGATTTGTAATTTGGAAATACTACGTATCATTAAACCAATATAGAAATCGTGCCAACTTGTATGTGGAACTACAGCGACAATACACTTTTTTACTTCTTGGGTAAATGCGCCTTTTATTTTCCAGCCCATCAGCTTGAAGTAAATGAATTTATATATCGCTCGTATCATTTGGGGAATTTTTAATTTTATAGTTCTCTTTAATAGCTAGGCTAATTTAGTGAAGTTTCAAGGATTGAACTATTTAATTGTAATATAATCTACGTATCCTACTAATTGTCAGTTTCTTCATTAAGAAAGTTACGGAGACAGTCTTGATTCAAAGCACTTCTCGATACAAATTTGCAAAGCAAATTAACTCGAAGTGACGTTTTTAGGAATCTAAGAATATTCACGAAGCGATCAAAAAGCAAAGCGACCCAAAAAGGTAGCTGAGCGAAGTCGAAGCTACATTTTCTTATACATAGCTTTTAATTTCTCTCGTGTGATGATTTCTTGCCAATTTTTGCCTAAAGCATTTTCCCAAAGTGGAACCAACATCAATGCAATGTCGATCATTTTATCAAATTCTTTATCAGACAAGTCTTTACAAACACCTTTGGGAATATCAATATCATGTTTACGCACCATTTTTTTGAATTCAGAAACACCTTGCGGATAAAATTCTTCTAAATGATTGAATACAATACAGTTTCCTATTCCATGTTTCGTTCCTAACAAGTAAGAAAGTCCATAACTCATAGCATGTGCGACACCAACTTGTGAGTACGCAATACTCATTCCGCCGTGCCAAGAAGCCATCATCAGTTTATCTTCTGAGTCTTCATCACGTACATTTTTTTCTAAGAAAACGTTTCTACACAATTCCAATGCTTTTTCACCATAACTCTGGCTAAACGCATTTAAATACGTTCCTGTCAAAGATTCTATACAATGAATATAACAATCCATTCCTGTGTAAAACCACTGATTTTGAGGAACACCACGTGTTAATTCAGGGTCTAACACTACTTGATCAAAAGGCGTATAATCTGAATTAATTCCAAGTTTCTTCTCTGGTCCAGTTAATACAGTTGTTCTTGAAACTTCTGCTCCAGTTCCAGAAATCGTAGGAATTCCAACATGATATACAGCTTCATTACTAACCAAATCCCAACCTTGATAATCTGCTGCACTTCCTTCATTTGTAAGCATAATGGCAACAGCTTTTGCCATATCAAGTAAAGTTCCACCACCAATTCCGATAATTCCTGAAGGGTTTTCGGTGAATCGTGATTTTAATTCATTGACCAAAGCATCTACTTGTGAAGTTTTAGGTTCTTCTTCAGCAGAAACAAATATAATCTGATCTAAGAATCGAAGTGGAATTCTATCAATAAGCCAAGGATTGTGTTCAAAAACATCATCCACCAAGAAGATAAACGGTGCTTTTGTATTGACACGTTTTGGTGTTAGAATTTCTTGTATCTGGTTAAAACTTCCTCTTCCGAAGATCACTCTGGGAACCATTGGAAAGTTTTTATATTGCATAGTTACTTAGTTTAATAGTGTAAATATAAATATTACATTAGGTTATTTAGTGTTTCAACAAATATTCTTGAAACTTTTCGGTAAACTGTCCTACATGATAGCCATCCATCAACGCATGATTTACCGAAACTGAAACCGTTATTAGTTTTTTATCATTTTTAGCTTCCATTTTACTGAAAGCAATTCTTGGAACCGATTCTTTTTTTCCATGAAATGGTTCTTTGTGTCCTGTAAAGTTTACCCAAGGTATTGCAGAACAAAATATACAATCTTCAGAATTTTTGGGCGGAAATAATTCATCTGAATTAAAGATTCGTTGTTTTTCTTTTTCAAGATTTTGTTTAAATTTTTCAAAATCTGAATCATAATCAATAAACGAAAACCCAAAAGTATTGTCAGGTCTCATAATTGTTGCGGAAGCATGAATAGCTTCGTGTACAACAACTTCATTTTCATTTTCAATACGATAACGAAATGCTTCAATGGTATTGATTGCTTTCATACAATCGTGCAAATAAACCGCAAAGAAGCTATTTCCAGAAGCTTTTGCATAATCGTATGCTTTGGTAACATCCATTGGTGCAGCTACAGCAAAGAAAGGATCTTGGAATGTGTTGAAAAACTCAAAATGTTTTCTACGATTCCACGTTTGTACATTTAACTTCTTCATTACACATAGTTTAACACTTCAGTAATGCTTTTTACGACATCATACGCATCAGATTCTTCATGTGGCGAAACAGTTTCATGTTGCCAAGTTGTATGAAATGGTACATGAATTGCTTTTCCTCCTATGTTGATAATTGGCAATACATCAGACTTTAATGAATTTCCAATCATTAAAAACTCGCTTACATTTATTTCTAAATGATCGAGTAAATCTTTATAATTTTTTTCTTTTTTATCACTCATCACTTCTACATGATGAAAGTATTTGGTCAAACCAGATTTTTCTAGTTTGCGTTCTTGATCGAGTAAATCGCCTTTCGTTAAGACTAATAATCTATATTTTTTGCTCAATGCTTCCAAAACTTCTTCTATTCCATCTAGTAATTCTACAGGCATGGAAATCATTTCTTTTCCTAATTCTATGATTTCAGAAAGTACTTTGTTAGAAATTTTCCCGTTTGATAATTCGATCGCACTTTCTACCATCGATAGCATGAAACCTTTGATTCCGTAGCCATAAATAGGAAGATTTTTCATTTCCATTTTAAACAACTCCTGATCAATTGTATTTTCAGTTTCATACGCAGATAGTAATTTGGCAAATTTGTGCTCAACGTCTCTGAAATACGTTTCGTTTACCCAAAGTGTATCATCTGCATCAAAAGCAATGACTTTTATGTGATCATACTTCATTATTTCCACTCTTTTTTTGCACGTTCTAAGTCTTCAGGCGTATCAATTTCAACACCTTCTACCGTCGTTTCTACCATTTTTATCTTTTTCCCAAATTCTAGATAACGAATGCATTCAATTTTTTCTGTGGCTTCCAACATTTTCATAGGCAATTCAGCAAAATCTAGCAATGCTTGTTTTCTGAATGCATAAATACCTTTGTGTTTATAATATTTGGCGCCAGCATTTTTATCTCTTGGAAAAGGAATTGGGGAACGAGAAAAGTATAAAGCAAAATTACGTTGATCCACAATAACTTTTACTGTATTTGGATTGTTGATTTCGTCCCAATCTTTGATTTCTACCATTAAAGAAGCTAAGTCTATTTCTTTGTTCGGATCGTCATAAAATACATTGATCACTTTTTCTAAGCTTGCTTTTTCTGTGAAAGGTTCATCACCTTGCACATTAATCACAATATCAGCTTCTACATCTTGAACAGCTTCTGCAATACGATCACTACCAGATTCATGTTCTTTTTTACTCATGATCACTTTTCCGCCATGACTGCTAACTTCTTCACGAATGATATCGCTATCAGTTACCACATAGACTTCTTCAAACAAACCTGTAGCAACGGTGGCTTCATAGGTTCGCGTAATTACGGTTTTTCCGTGCAAATCTTGCATGAGCTTTCCTGGAAATCGGGAAGCTGCATATCGTGCAGGAATCATTGCTATAATTTTCAAAGGCAGTAATTTTTATGATCTCAAAAGTACAACTTTAATGTAAGATTCTCAATTATTCTTCGGTTGCGCCAGCTGGCAACATTGTATTTTTTCTTGCAAAGAGTTGTTGTCCAGCTTCTTTGCTTATTCTTATGAAACTAATTTGTGTTTTTTCATCGAAACTTAGTTTTCCATCTTTGTCATAATCTTCCATCATGTTGTTTACCGTTAGATAGAATTCTTTGGCTTGTTCCTTTTTTTGTCCGTGGTACAATAACAAGCTTGTGTAAGATTTTGTTCTTCCTGCTTCTTCTTTCGGCAGTGCATGTAATTGTTCATACTTTTGAGTTTCTAATTCTTGTTTTAAACTTGTAATATCTTCAATAAGCTCAAAAGGTCCAATTTTAGTCGTTTCTGCCCAATCATCATCATTTTCTAAATATGGCTCACATGCTTTTGAATAGGCAAAAAATACAGATACACCTACAATCGCTAATGCTTCAATTATCCAAACTATGGTTAACATGATTCCGTCTACGGCACCACCGCTTCTACCAATTCCCCAAGTTCCATGCACATTAATTTCCCAGATAATTCCCCAAAGAGCTTTCGGGTTTGTGAGCAAATCCATATAAGATACTTCTACAAATGCTGAGGCGTTTGCATGATCATAAATCCACACTACCCAACTTACGTACAAACCTGCAAGTCCGACAATTAAGCCAAATATCATGGCTACTGTTTTATTTCGAACTTTTCCCATACCTACAACAAAATTTGCTACGAATCCTATTCCAAAGGCAGCTCCAAATAAGCAAAGAATGTTTAGATAAATAAGCGGAATATATAAAATAGCATAACTATAAATGAACGCTATAATTGGCGCTCCAATAGCAATTGCTATCAATAAAAATAATAAACTAATAGGGGAAGTTTTACCTGAAGGCTTGTAGTATAAATTTTGCATGCAGTATTGGTTTTATTGATTGTTAATTTTTTTAAAAGTAGGAAAAATTATTTTAACCTTGTTTTTATTCAAGTTTACTCTATAATCGAGATTTAAATGTTTCGACACTTGCCTAAAAATGCTTTGTGGACTTGCCTTGAAGTAGTTGACTTATAACGCTTCTGTTTTGCCGTGTTTGTTTGATAGAAACTAGTAGTATTAAACGAAAAAACATAAAAAAAGCGAACCGAAGTTCGCTCATAATCCTATATTTTGAAAGTCTTTATTTACTCAATAAATTACTATAATTACATGGCGCAACATAGGTTACATTTGCTGTAGTATAAAGTGTCCCTGAAGAAGTATAAATATAATCTAAATTGTAAGATACTGGAATCATTTTTCGATTTCCACACATTGGCGCTTGTGCTAGTGCATAGGCTTTCATATCATTTACAATTTGCATTTGCAATGCTGCAGTAAATACTGTATCTGGTCCGTCATAGTCAAATAGATTGAATGACATGTTATCCATATCAACTAAATATTCTGTGACACTATTACAATCTCTATTACAGTTTTCTATGGCAACTGGTGGACAATTGATGAGTCTATCTAAGATTCCGTTCGTGTAACTACCAACTCCAGGTTCCCAGATTCCGTACAAATCATCAATCGTATCAAAATAGTCATTGGCAATATAATCGACCGCTGTACAAGTTCTTGAGTATCTTTTTGAGATGTCTTCTGGTGTTTTTACGTTTAATTCTTCTTCTGGTGTGTTTATATCATCTTTTACACAACTAAAAACAGTAAAGCATATTGCAACTAAGCAAAGGGATAATTTTTTCATAATTAATAAGTTTTTGATTTAATAATGATGCTAAAGTAATGTGCTATGAAGAGAGATAATAGGAATGCATATGACGATTCCGTGAAACATCAGAAATTAAAAAAAATGATCTTTTTTAGGCTTCAGTTATAAAAAATAGGCAAAAAAAGTGGCAAAAATTAAATATCGTAATTCCGTGAAATGTCAGAAACTTGAAATGGAGTTATTCGATGAAAAAATCATCAGAAAACCCAATAAGATAGAGTTTTTCTTGTGCACGCGTCATCGCTGTATATAACCAACGCATATACTCTTTTCCTACTCCATTAGGCAAGTAAGGCTGTTCTATGAAAACCGTTTTCCATTGTCCACCTTGCGATTTGTGGCAGGTAATTGCATAACTAAATTTTACTTGCAATGCGTTGAAATATTTGTTCCCTTTTACTTTTAGAAATTTCTTGTATTTTGAGGTTTCGTCCGCATAATCATTCATCACTTCTTGATACAGGCGATTTCCATCTTCATAGGATAATGCTGGTGTTTCTGCATGTATTGTATCTAAAAGTAAAACAGTTTCCAAAGGTTTTTGATTTGGATAATCGACCATTCGTATTTTTACTTCTGCAAAGCGAAAACCATATAATTCTTTGATTGCAAAGATTTCCAAAACTTCTATAATATCACCATTGGCGACGAATCCTGCTTCGGAAGTTGCTGGCAACCAAAAGTAATTGTTTTTTACAACCATCAGATAATCACCTGAAGCTAATTCGTTTTCATTGAATAAGATGCGACTGCGTATTTGTTGATTGTAGATATTAGCTCTTTTGTTGGATCGTACTATGATTGCCATTTCTTCTTTTCCACTATCAGAATATGATTCGCTGATAGCATCTTGAATTTCATAACCATCAATCAATCGAATAATATCTGGAAATGAAGAAAGTTGAAACTTATATTCTGCGTAAAATTGATCGTGTAATTGTTCGCGTAAGTTCGTTGCATTGACTAAAATTCCTGAATCTGAACCTTGACGCACTACTTCATCTAATTCAATTACGGTGACATTTTTATCATAATTCAATTCTAGCGTACGTTCATCTAACGCAGGACTTATATCTAGTTTTACTGGCGGCAACTGCGCTGTATCTCCAATTAAAATCAGTTTGCATTTATGTCCAGAATAGACATATGTCATTAAATCATCTAACAAAGAACCGTTTTCAAACAGTTTGGAATCACTTGGCGAATCTGGAATCATAGAAGCTTCATCTACAATAAAAAGTGTATCACGATGCTTGTTAGGCTGCAATACAAAACTCACACCGCCACCTTTATCTTTTTTTGGAAAATATATTTTTCTATGTATGGTGTGCGCTTCTCGCTTGGAATAATTACTGATTACTTTTGCTGCACGACCTGTTGGCGCAAGCAAAACAGACTTCTTTTTGGTGTGCCACAAATGCGTTACTAACGTACCAATAGTTGTAGTTTTTCCCGTTCCAGCATATCCTTTTAGTAGAAACAAAGCGTCTCTATCGTCACCAAAAATAAACTCGCAAAGTTTGTGTAATACTACATCTTGTTTGAAAGTAACTTCGTGCGGGAATTTACTTTTCAATAATTTATAAAATGTAGTTGTATCCATGAATGTAGCGTTATCGTCTTGTTGTTCGATATTTTAAAGCGAAAATAGAAAAGTAATTTGAATGAATCCGTATCATTTAATTTTTTATAAATATAACATGCTTTTTTTGCGGAAATACTTTTACGATTAAAAAAAAATTGTAGATTTGCGTATATTGATGTTCTTAAAACAAAACTATTCTTAATAGAGATGAAACACGTAAAACAAAAATTCAATTTAGTCTTATCATTAGTAACTGCTTTCCTACTTCTTCCAGCTTTATCGATAGCTCAGAATAGTGAAGTAGTAGAGAAAGGTTCTTTCCAAGCTCTTAAAACGCCAATTATATTAGTGGTAGCTTTAGTTGTAGCTATTGGACTTCTATTTTTAATTGAAAAAGTAATTCCACGTAAAGTGAGACCAATATTCTCGTTGATTTTTGTGGGTGCATCAATATTTTTCGGATATAAAATTTATACGTCAATTATGGCACCTGTTCAGTTTAAGCAGGAAAAAGTAAAGCGTTATACTGCTGTTATTGATAATTTAAAAGATATTAGAGACGCACAATTAGCTCACAAGACCATTACTGGAAAGTATGCAACAAACTTCTCTGCATTAGAAAGTTTTGTTGAAACTGCTGAGTTTGCTATCATCGAAAAGAGAGATTCTAGTTATACTGAATTTGATAAAGTATATAAGATTGATAAACTTAAAGAAGTTGTAATTATTGATACATTAAGTTTTAAACCTGTAAGAGATTCACTTTTTAAAGGTAGTGATCGTTACAAGAAAATGAAGTTTGTACCATACGCTAAAAACGATTCAGAAACATTTAAAATGAAAGTTGATTCACTTATCGTAAATGGATATACAGCGCCTGTATTTAAAGTTTCTGTTGCGAAAGACATCGTTTTACATGATCAAAACAAAGATTTATTATTACAAGAGCAAAGAGTAATTTCTGTTGATGAAGTTGATGGTAAAGAAATTTTCGTTGGATCACTAGATAAAGTAAGTGATAGTGGAAACTGGCCAACAAGCTATGAAATTGGAAACAACAAATAAACATATAGAAGATCAAACAAATCTTAATAAGTTGTCCATTCAGATATCACTGAATGGACTTTCTTTTTGTATCCTAAATACAATTGATAATACAATTACTGCATTGCAACATTTTCCGTTTTCGAATGTTACAAATCCTTTACAGTTAGAAAGCGAAATCGTTTCTATATTTGAAAAACACAACGATCTTTTTGATCAGTCGTTTCAATCGGTAACCGTAAGTCACATCAATACACTTTCTACATTTGTACCAAAACCGTTGTTTTCAGATAAAAACCTTGCAGATTATTTAAAATACAACAATAAAATTCTAGCAAATGACTACATGACCTTTGACGTTATTGCTAATAATGACATGGTGAATGTATATATTCCGTATGTGAACGTTAATAATTTACTTTTTGAGAAATATGGCGCGTTTCATTACAAACATTTTGCAACGATTTTGTTAGAAAATATTTTTCAACTTACCAATTCAAGTGAAGAATCTACTGTATATGTACATGTACAAAAGGAGCAGTTTGAGATTGTTGTCATTCAACAAAAAAAATTGATTTTATACAATTCTTTTGAGTATACGTCTTCAGAAGATTTTATTTATTACTTATTGTTTACAATCGAACAGCTACAATTAAATACAGATACTTTACAATTATACTTTTTAGGAGATATTACCAAGAAAGATGTTTTGTATAGTGTAACGTATACGTATGTGCGCAATGTATCGTTTTTACAAAAAAACTATAGTTTTAATTTTAGCGCTGCTATAACACCAACAGAAAGTCACCGCAATTTCACCTTATTAACTAATTTTTAGATGCGAATTATCTCTGGAAAGCATAAAGGACGACGATTAACAGCTCCTAAAAAACTACCTGTACGACCAACTACAGATTTGGCAAAGGAGTCTTTATTCAACATTTTGAATAATCATTTCTATTTCCATGAAATTAGCGTACTCGATTTATTTGCTGGAACTGGAAATATAAGTTATGAATTTGCTTCTCGCGGAACAGAAAACATTACAGCAATTGATGGTGATTACGGCTGCGTGCGTTTTATTAAACAGACAGCTGATATGCTTGATCTTGATATTAATGCCATTAAAAGTGACGTATACAAGTTTTTAGACCGAACACACTTGAAGTCTGATATTATTTTTGCAGATCCACCATACGCATTTTCTTTGGCTCAGTTTGAAAAAATAGCGACTACTGTTTTTGAACGAACGTTGCTTTTGGAAGGTGGTTTTTTGATTATTGAACACGCCAAAGAAACGAAATTAGAGCATGTAGCTAATTTCAGTTTTTCAAAAGGATATGGCGGTTCTGTTTTTAGCTTCTTTGAACTTCCAGAAACTTCTTCTGAGGAAGAATAGTTTTTATGAATTATAATAGCAAACAAAATTCTTGAGAATTTCGACTACATTCAACTCATTAAAGTATACACATAAAAAAACCGTTACATTTATTTTGTAACGGTTTCTATTTTTTAAATCGGGATCTAAACTTAAAGTTTTCGCAATGCAGCCATTTTTATCGCAGCAATTGCAGCTTCAATTCCTTTGTTTCCATGTTTTCCTCCTGAACGATCAATAGCTTGTTGTAGCGTATTGTCTGTTAACACACAAAAAATTACTGGAATATCCGATTGAACATTTAAATCTTTAATTCCTTGTGCTGTAGCACTACATACAAAATCAAAATGTTTTGTTTCACCTTGAATCACACTTCCTATAGCAATAATAGCATCAACTTGTTGTGTTTTTTGCATGTGTTTTGCTCCATATACCAATTCGTAGCTTCCTGGAACATCCCAACGAATAATGTTTGCTTCTGCAACTCCATTCTCTGTTAAAGCAGCAATTGCTCCTTTACAAAGTCCTTCTGTAATATTCTCGTTCCACTCAGAAACAACAATCCCAAATCGAAAGTCTTTCGCATTTGGGATTGTAGCTTTATCGTATGTGGATAAATTTTTATTTACTGTAGCCATAATTTAGTTATTCAAGGCTTCTGCTTTTCCTATATAAATATCTAACATTTTTCCGTCAGCAGTATTTTTGAAAGAAGCATATTCATTTTCAATTCTTTTGAAATAGCTTAATGCTTTTGAAGCTTCTCCAATATCTAATGCAGTTACACCTGCTTTGTATAAGTAAATTGGCGTTGTTGCATCGTTTGCACTGTGTTGGAATGCTTTTTCGTAATATTCTAAAGCAACTGTTGGATCTTCCATCTGAATGAAAGCATCTCCAATGGCACCTTTAGCTTTAGCTCCAATGATGATATCGTCAGAATTAAATTCCTGTAAGTGCTTTACAGCTAATTTGTATTCATTTAAGTTTAAGTATGCAATTCCTGCACTATAGTTTGCCAAGTTTGCAGCATTTGTTCCTCCATACTCAGAAATGATATTTAAATATCCAAACTTTCCTCCTCCGCCGTTTAATGCTAAGTTGAATAAAGAATCTCTAGCAGCCAATCCTTTCAACATATCTTGGTTTAAGTCGATATTGATTGCTTGATTAAAATATGAATTTGCTTGGAAAACCTCGTTTGCAGCTTCTACTTCTTTCGGAGCTGAGAATACTTTACTGTAAATTAAGTATCCTAAAAGAATTACAGCAATTGCTCCAATACCTACAAAGATATACTTTTGGTTACCTGCTACCCATTCTTCTGTTTTGGATGCAGTTTCATCTAAAGTATTAAAAACTTCTGCTGTTGTACTTTCTATTTCTTCAGCAGGAACTTCCTTCTCTTTCTCTACTTTGGTCTTTACTTTATATCCTCTTTTCTTGTAAGTTGCCATAAATTGTATATTAATGTGCGCAAAAATAAAATTTTTAAGTAGAATTAAAAGCTTATTTATTTGATATTTTTCAATAATTTGCATTTTTATTGTAATGATGCTCCTATTTTCATGTTTCTAAAGAAATTATCACTGATCAATTACAAGAATTTTGACACAAATTCTTTTGATTTTAACCAAAAAATAAATTGTCTTGTTGGAAATAACGGCGTTGGAAAAACCAACGTGCTTGATGCTATTTACCATTTATCTTTTGGAAAGAGCTATTTTAACCCTGTTGCTACACAAAACATAAAGCATGGCGCTGATTTTTTTGTGGTTGATGGTTTGTATGAAAAGGCTGAAAGAGAAGAAAATATCATCTGTTCTTTTAAGAAAGGGCAAAAAAAATCTATCAAAAGAAATGGAAAACAATATGACAAACTCTCTGAACATATTGGTTTTTTGCCGTTAGTTATTATTTCTCCCGCTGATCGTGATTTAATTATTGAAGGAAGTGACACGCGTAGAAAGTTTATGGACAGTGTTATTTCACAATCAAATAAACAATACTTACAAAACCTCATCAATTACAACAAAGTACTTTCACAACGAAACTCTTTGTTAAAATATTTTGCACTCAATAGTACATTTGATGCAGACACTTTGAGTATTTACAATGATCAGCTACATGATATTGGTTCTCAGATTTATGCGGAACGTAGAAAATTTTTAGATGCATTTTTACCAATCTTCATGACACGTTACAACGCAATTTCTAACGAAAAAGAAATTGTTAATATTAGCTATAAAAGTCAATTACATGAAAAAGATTTTCGATCTTTGTTGGACGAAAGCTTAGCTAAAGACCGAGTTTTACAATATACAAGCGTAGGAATTCACAAAGACGATTTATTGTTTACCATAGCGACATATCCAATTAAAAAGTTTGGAAGTCAAGGACAACAAAAATCATTTTTAATTGCTTTAAAATTAGCACAGTTTGATTTTATTAAGCAACTAATGAAGGTAACTCCTATTCTATTATTGGATGATATCTTTGATAAATTAGATGAACAACGCGTGTCACAAATTATGACTTTGGTAAATCAAGATGATTTTGGTCAGATTTTTATTAGCGACACACATGTAGAACGAACGGAAGGCATTGTAAAAGAGATTCATCAATCATACGAAATTTTTAAACTGTAATTCATTTTGAAAAAAAGACACACCGAACATAGAAGCATCAGCGAAGTATTGAAAGATTTTGTTTCTGAAAATCGCTTAGAAGATGGATTAGATAAAATTGATGCTAGAGATGCTTGGCTACAACTCATGGGAAATGGCGTGAATAATTATACGACAAATGTCATTCTAAAAAATGACACACTACATGTTTCTTTATCTTCTGCTGTATTACGTGAAGAATTGAGTTATGGAAAAGAGAAAATTATCCGAATGCTTAATGAAAGCTTAGGCAAGGAATTAATTAAAAGTTTGGTATTACGATAGACAATTCTTAATGTATCAATTTGAAAATATACCAATAAGGTATTCCCAATTCAACTCAAAATACTAACAGACTAAAAAGCGTAGCCGTTACTAATCTACCAATAACAAAAAAGCCCCAATCCAAACGATTGAAGCTTCTTTTCAAAATATTGTATTCGCTAAAAAAGTCTAAAAGCGAAGCCACTTCTAAAAATCTTAAAGCAAAGTGTTTCTAACCTAGAAAGTCTCTCTTCCTGCAAAGTGGAAAGCACCTTCAATAGCTGCATTTTCATCACTATCAGAACCGTGAACTGCATTTTCTCCAATAGAAGTTGCATATAAGTTTCTGATTGTTCCTTCTGCTGCTTCAGCAGGATTTGTAGCTCCGATTAATGTTCTAAAATCGCTTACTGCATTTTCTTTTTCTAAAATTGCTGCCACAATTGGTCCTCTTGTCATGAATTCTACTAATTCTCCAAAGAAAGGTCTTTCGTTGTGTACTGCATAAAATTCTTCAGCATCACGCTTACTTAATTGCGTTAATTTCATTGCAACGATTTTAAATCCTGAAGCAGTAATTTTTTCTAAAATTGCTCCGATGTGTCCATTTTCAACAGCATCAGGCTTAATCATGGTAAAAGTTCTTTTTCCAGCCATTACGGGTATGTATAAATTATTATAAATTCTTAATTTGTAAAATCATTTCGATTTTCGGTGCAAAAGTACACAAATACAATTTATTTGCAAGGCTAATTTAGTATATTAGCCAGCTATGAAATGAGAAGTCTTAGAATCTTGCCCATTTTTTTAGCATTTACAATTGAATTAGAGAACCTAAACCCATGAACGAAGCTGATATACAAGGCATAAAAACAGTCTTGCAAACACCAAAAAACATTGTCATTATCCCTCACAGAAATCCTGATGGCGATGCAATTGGTTCTACGCTCGCACTCTGGCATTACTTGAAAAAAGGACAACATAATGCCACAATTATTGCTCCAAATGATTATCCTGAATTTTTAAAATGGATGCCTGGCGAAAATGAAATCGTAAAGTTTGATTACGAAAAAGATCGCGCAAAAGAAATATTAAATGACGCCAATGTTATATTTA